>JAHWKO010000009.1 GCA_019347855.1 Actinomycetota bacterium | reverse complement strand
CGTGTCCCTCCTCACGGGCGCTCTGTGCCACGGCCTCGGCGACGGCAGGGGCGACCGACCGGTCGAACACCGACGGGATGATGTAGTCCTCGGACACCTCGTCCCCGACGATCCGGGCGATCGCGTGGGCCGCGGCGAGCTTCATCTGGTCGGTGATCTTGGTGGCCGCGGCGTCCAGCAAGCCACGGAACAGGCCGGGGAAGCACAGCACGTTGTTGATCTGGTTCGGGAAGTCCGACCGACCCGTCGCCATCACCCGCGCGTGGGGTCCGGCAACGTCCGGCATGATCTCGGGGATCGGGTTCGCGAGCGCGAACACGATCGGGTCGGCGGCCATGGTCCGCACGAGCTCGACCGGCAGGAGGTTCGGACCCGACAGGCCGATGAACACGTCGGTCCCCGCGATCGCCTCGGGCAGGTCGCCCTCGATCTGACGCGGGTTGGTGTCCTTCGCGAGCCGTCGCTTGATCGGATCGTTGCCCTTGCGCCGCAGGGTCAGGATCCCCTGTCGGTCGACCGCCACGATGTCCTCGACCCCGGCGGCCTGCAGGAGGTTCGAGACCGCCACCCCAGCCGCGCCCGCACCCAGCATCACGACCCGCAGTGACGACAGCTCCTTGCCGACCAGTGCTGCCGCGTTCACCAACGCCGCGAGCACGACCACGGCGGTGCCGTGCTGGTCGTCATGGAACACGGGGATGTCGAGCAGCTGCCGGAGCTTGCCCTCGATCTCGAAGCAGCGGGGCGCGGAGATGTCCTCGAGGTTGATCCCCCCGAAGCCCCCAGCGATCCGCGTGACCGTCTCGACGAACGTGTCCGGGTCCTGCTCGTCGATCAGGATCGGGTAGGCGTCGACCCCGCCGAACTCCTTGAAGAGCATGGCCTTGCCCTCCATCACCGGCAGGGCACCCAGCGGTCCGATGTCCCCCAGGCCCAGGACGGCGCTGCCGTCGGTCACGACCGCGACGCTGTTGGACTTGATCGTCAGGCGGTAGGCCTCGGAGGGGTCCTCGGCGATCATCTGGCTGATGCGGCCGACCCCGGGCGTGTAGACCATCGCGAGGTCCGCCCGGTCGTGGACCTCACGCTTGTTCTGGATCTGGATCTTCCCGCCGAGGTGCGCACGGATCACGTCGTCGGTGATCGCCAGAAGCTCGACCCCGTCGAGGGCGTCGAGCGCGACCGCGATCTCCTCGCCGTGGGTCTCGTCGCGGGTCTCGACCGTGAGCTCACGCGTCACCATGTGACGGTGCGCGCGCACGGCGTCGACCGAGGTGAGCTCACCGCCGTGCTCCTCGACCGTGGTCGTCACGCGCGCGAGCATCCCGGGCACGTTCTCGAGGGCGACCCGGATGGTCACCCGGTGCTGGGTGCTGGCCACGGAGGCTCCTGGACCGGGGGCTCGGCGAGGATAGCTGCGGACCGGGCGCCCCAATCCCCGCGCCCCAGCCCCCGTGCCGGACCGTCAAGGCCCGCGGTTACCATGACCCCGCGCCCCACCGTGGCATCATCGCGACCGGTCTTCCCCGCGCCCCGTACACCCCCCCACGCCGGAGGAACGATGGCCGACCTCAGCGCCCGGCCCACGACGGAGCCGTCGGACGTGACGGCCGACGACATCGAACTGCTCGCGATCAACACGGTCCGGACCCTGGCGATGGATGCCGTGCAGGCAGCCGATTCCGGGCACCCGGGCATGCCCATGGGCGCCGCCCCGATGGGCTACGTGCTGTTCCGGGACGCGATGCGCTACGACCCCGCGCACCCCGATTGGCCCGACCGCGACCGGTTCGTGCTGTCGGCAGGGCACGGGTCGATGTTCCTCTACGCCTACCTCCACCTGGTGGGGTACGACCTCAGCCTCGAGGACATCCGCAACTTCCGGCAGTGGGCCTCGCCGACCGCCGGTCACCCCGAGCACTCCGTCGCTCCCGGCGTCGAGACCACGACCGGGCCACTGGGGCAGGGGTTCGCCAACGCGGTCGGCATGGCGTTGGCCGAGGCCAAGCTCGCCGCCGAGTTCAACCGGGACGGGCACGTCGTGGTCGACCACCGGACCTACGCCGTGGTGTCCGATGGGGACCTCATGGAGGGCGTGACCAATGAGGCCGCGTCGCTGGCCGGGCACCTGAAGCTCGGCAAGCTGATCATGCTCTACGACGACAACAGCATCACGATCGACGGCGACACCAACCAGACCTTCACCGAGGACGTCGTGGCCCGCTTCGGGGCGCTGGGATGGCACACCGATCGGGTCGAGGACGGCAACGACCTGGACGCGCTGCGCCGCGCGGTGAAGGCCGCCGAGGCCGACGAGCGCCCCAGCCTGATCGCGGTCCGCACGGTGATCGGGTACGGCTCGCCGAACCTGGCCGGCTCTGCAGCCACCCACGGCCAGGCGCTGGGGGAGGCGGAGGTCGCGGCGACCAAGACCGCCCTGGGATGGGCTCGCGAGGACCCCTTCACGGTCCCGGACGAGGTCCGACGCCACCTGGACGCGCGCGAGCGCGGTCAGCAGGCCCACGACTCGTGGCAGCGCCGGATGGATGCCTACCACGAGGCGTTCCCCGAGCAGGCCGACGAGCTGGAACGCCGGCTGCGGGGGGAGCTGCCGGACGGCTGGCGGCAGGCCACCCCGACCCTCGACGGCGACATGGCGACCCGCAAGGCCTCGGGCAAGGCGCTCGATGCCTACTCGGCGGTCCTGCCCGAACTGTTCGGCGGATCGGCGGACCTGGCCGGCTCCAACGTGTCGGAGATCGAGGGCAGCGGGGTGTTCGGCCCGGTCAACCGGCTGGGGCGCAACCTCCGGTTCGGCGTGCGTGAGCACGCCATGGGCAGCGTGTGCAACGGGATCGCGCTGCACGGCGGCTTCATCCCCTACGGCGCGACGTTCCTCATCTTCACCGACTACGCCCGACCCGCGCTGCGCCTGTCCGCCCTGATGGAGCAGCGCGTCATATGGATCATGACCCACGACTCGATCGGGCTGGGGGAGGACGGACCCACCCACCAGCCGATCGAGCACCTCGCCAGCCTGCGGGCCATGCCGAACATGCACGTGATCCGACCCGCGGACGCGGGTGAGACCGTCCAGGCCTGGACAGCCGCGGTGTCACGCGAGGACGGTCCGACGGTTCTGGCCCTCACCCGCCAGACGCTGCCCGACCTGGGGGACAAGCCGTCCGACGCCGTCGAGCGGGGCGCCTACGTCCTTCGGGATCCCGACGGCGAGCCGGACGTCATCCTGATCGCCACCGGTTCCGAGGTGCAGCACGCCGTCGCGGCGGTCGAGCTGCTGGAGGCGGAGGACGTCGCCGTGCGCGTCGTGTCGATGCCCTGCTGGGAGCGGTTCGCCGCGCAGGACGCGGACTACCGGGAGGAGGTCCTGCCGTCAGCCGTGCCCGCCCGGGTCTCGATCGAGGCGGGCGCGACGTTCGGCTGGGAGCGGTGGGTGGGCACCGGCGGGACCGCGATCGGGATCGACCGGTTCGGGGCCTCGGCACCGGGGGACCGGTTGATGCGGGAGTTCGGTTTCACCGCCGAGCACGTCGCCGAGGTCGCCCGCGACGTCCTCGCGCGTTGAGCAGGCGCTGATCAGGCCGCGGCGTCCTCTTCGGCGGCGCGACGTTCCGCGACCGCGCGCCGCAGGCGCTCCTCCTCGGTGTCCAGCCGGACCGGGACGCGCGATGCGCTCTTGAAGGCGGCCGCGAGGTTCGCCAGCACGAGCGCGGTGATGATCAGCAGGATCCAGGACATCGGGCCGGCTCCTCGGTGGTCGGTTCCCCCAGTGTCCTCGATGGGTGCCCGGGCTCCATGGCCGAAGGACCAGGTCGGCGCGGCGCGTCCCGGCGCGATGAGGTTGCATGGGGCGTCGGACCAGACGGGACGGAGGCGACCGTGAGCGTCGTGAAGATCAACGCACTCGAGGTGCCGGGCCACCTCGGCGAGACCCTCGAGGAGCGGTTCCGGGACCGCGCCGGGGAGGTCGAGAAGCTCCCCGGGTTCGAGGGCTTCTCGCTGCTCCGCCCCACCGACGAGGGGGGCCGCTACTTCGTGATGACCCGCTGGGCTGACGAGGAGTCCTTCCAGCGCTGGGTCGAGAGCCGGGAGTTCGACAAGGGTCACGCGCAGACCCGCGATCAGGGGCCGGCGGCCACCGGCTCGGAGCTGCTGAGCTTCGAGGTCGTGCTGGACGTCGAGGGCGGCGGGACCTGACCGCCCCCCGCTTGTGCGCATCTGGGTGGAAGTAGTACAGCATGTTGGAGAAGATCCACCCAGATTCGCGTTAGGGCAGGACGTCGTCCTCGACCCACCGCAGGAGCACCTCGAGCGGGGCGCGCCACCCGGCGTCGAGCATCATCGAGTGGCCCATCCCCTTGAAGATCCGAGCCTGGGTGCCGTACGCCTGCGCCAGCCGGGATACCTCGTGGGGCGCGGCGAACGGATCGTGCTCGGCCCCGAGCACCAGCACGGGGACGTCGGTCTCGACGGGGTTCGAGGGCAGCAGCATCTCCCACTGCGCGAGTGCTGACTCGGGCTCCATGCGGGACAGGTACAGCTCGGCCTGCTCGTCATCGAGACGGTCGGACAGGAGGTACTCGCGTCGCGCGGGCACCGAACGTCCGAGCGCGGCCCGCACCACGTCGGTCGGGTGCTGTCGCAGCATCCGCACGGCGATACCCGGCCCTGCGGCCGGCGCGACCAGGACGGCTGCGCGGGGCTCGTACCGGCGCAGGACGCGCTGCACGACCGTGGCCCCCAGCGAGTGCCCGATCAGCACGGGTGGTTCCTGCAGGGCCGTGACCGCCTGCATCACGTCGTGCACGTAGTCGCGCAGCTTCCAGCGGTTCAGCTGGGAGCGTCCACCGCTGGCGCCGTGCCCGCGGAGGCTCACCGCGTAGGTCGGCCAGCCCCGCGACGCCGCCTCGGGCATCCAGTTCTCGTCCCAGCACCAAGCGCCGTGCAGGGCACCGTGCACGAACAGCAGCGGCGGACGGAACGCCGGACCCTCAGGCAGGCGCGTCAGGATCTCGCGCTCGGTGAGGGGCCGGGGTGGGAAGGCCCAGCCGAGCGGGCGCAGGACGTTGAGGGGCATGTGATCTCCGCGTCGATCCACGGTCGTCCGGCTCCCCCGAGAGGGTAGGGGTCGCCCCCTGCGCTGCTGGGCATGCCCCGGCCGTTCCGCCGCAGCAGCGGACCGCAGAACCACCCACAGCAACGGCTCCTCGCCCTCCACCGTCTCCCTGGGAGGTCGTCGCCGCGGTACGACCGTGCAGGCGTCGGGGTCACGACCGGGGTGCGCGTCGAACCCGCCCCCACCCAGGTCAGCTGAGTCCGTTCGCAGCCGCTGCGAGGATCTCCTCGTACGAGGCTGACCCCTCGACGGTCAGCGGGCCGACGGCCGGCAGGGTCGCCCCAGCTTCCCGGTAGCGGTCGAGGGTCCGACCGACCTCGTCGACCGTGCCGAGGCCCGCGAGCCTGCGGATCAGATCCTCCGAGATGCCGGACCGCGCCTGGTCGACGTCCCCCGCCTCGATGCCGGCGTCGAACCGGTCCAGGTCCTCCTGGAACCCCGCCCGGACCAGCATGTTCCGGTAGAAGGGCAGCGACAGGTACGTCACGAGCATCCGGCGCATCTTGTCGAAGGCGGGCGCCGGGTCATCGGTGACCGAGACGGTCACGGCCGGCACTATCTCGATCTCGGCGGGGTCGCGCCCCGCCCGCTCCGCGCCCTCGGCGATCCCGGGGACGACCTCCTCGGCGATGTACCCGGGGTCGCACAGCCACAGGACGACGCCGTCGGCGACCTCCCCCGCCAGCCGGAGCATCTGTGGACCCAGGGCGGCGAGGTGGATCGGGATGTCCGGGTTCGGTTCGAAGCGGTTGAACCGGAAGCCGCCGATGCGGACGTGCCCGCCGTCCACGTCCGCGCCCCCCTCGCGGAACAACGACCGCAACGCCCCGACGATCTCACGCATCGCGGTCACCGGATCCTCCGGGAAGTCCAACCCGTGCCACCCCTCGATCACGGGGCGGTGGCTGGTGCCGAGCCCCAGGACGAGCCGTCCCTCGAGCAGGGCGTCCAGCGTCGCCGCCTGGTGGCCGAGCGACAGCGCGGTCTGGAGGAAGGCCGGGTACACCCCGGTCCCGAGCCGGACCGTCGAGGTGGTGGCCCCGTAGGCCGCGAGGGCTAGGAGTCCGTCGTGGTCCGCGATGTGGTTCGTGAGGACGAGCTCGTAGCCGAGGTCCTCCGCGACGCTGGCGCGCAGCGCCGCCTGCTGGAGGGACGCCCCGGGGGTGACCATCGCGGCGAGACGTGGCACAGCCTTCGCTCCGTTCCGGCGTCTGGTCGAGGCTAGACCACGACCCTCTCGCTCGTCGCAGCGGACAGCGCCGAGGCCGGTGCCCTACGCTCCGGGGGTCCGAACGGGGGCGAGGGGGCTGGCGTGCTGCGACGTGGGATCGTGTTCGGGGTGCTGGCCGTTCTGGTGGCGGGGGTGTTCGCGGGGCCGGCATCCGCCGCGCCGGCGCTCACGGTGGAGTCGATCAGCTGGAACGTGATCGGGCTCGATTCCCCCCAAGTGAACACCGGACCCAACCGCTTCCTCCAGGGTGGGCGGGTCTGTAACACCGGGGACGAGACGGCGACGGGCCTGGTCACCACGTTCGTCTGGGACACGGCGAACCCGTTCATCGCCGTCGAGGGCCCCACATCGCTGTCCGACCCAGCGCTCGCCCCCGGCGACTGTGTCGATGCGTACTTCCTCGTCACCGTCACCCGGGACGCCGCCGCCTTCGGCACCACCCGGGCGTTCCACCTCGAGGTCACCGCGGACGGAGGCGTCGCCGCGTCGTCGACCACGATCCCCCTGTACGTCGAGGAGCTGATCTCGCAGAACCGCAACGACTCCATCTCGGTCGACGGTCCCCAGACCGTGTACGTCGGGGGGACCTACACCTACACGGCGACGTCGAGCACCGCCCCTGGGGGCTACGAGCAACTCTCGTCGTTCCTGGACTGGCCGACGTCGATGTTCCGGATCGTCGACGTCGAGACGTCGCTCAGCGAGCCGCCGGGGACCGTGCTCGACACCACGTACGCCGACGCGTGTGGATGGGATCCGGTCACGCGGACCTGCACGGGGACCGGCAAGGCCGGTGGGGACATCGTCACCGTGTACACCGTCGAGGTCGTGGGGGCCGGCACCGCGACCCTGCGCAACCTGATCTACGACTTCTCGGGAGCGAGCGGCGCCGCGGGAAGCTTCCACTACAACGCCGACTACGACGCGGACGTGCCGCCGCTGTCGTCGTCGATCACGATCCAGGCGTTGGAGGCACCGGACCTGGCCATCGCCAAGGGCGTGGCGTCGTCGCTCGTGGCGGGGCGCTCGGGTACCTACCAGCTCACCGTGACGAACGTGGGGCCGTCGGCGACCTCCGGGACCGTCACCGTCACCGACGAGCTACCCGACGGCCTGACCTTCGTCGCAGCCACGGCCGACGGGTGGGACTGCGCACACATCGACGGCACCGTCACCTGCACCACGGACGCCGCGATCGCGCCAGGCGAGGTCACGCTGCTGGCGTTCGAGGTCGAGGTGGCGGCCACGGCCGCCGACACCGTCACGAACGTCGCCACGGTGCAGACCGAGCTCGACCGCGATCCCACGAACGACACCGCCACCACGACCGATCCCGTGCTGCGTCCCGGCCTGGCGGTCGCGAAGTCCGCCGACCCCGCCGCCGGGACCGCGCTCGAGCCGGGCGACCGGGTGACCTACACCGTGGAGGTCTCCAACCCGGGTACCGCGACCACCACCGGCATCGTGCTGACCGACCCGCTGCCTGATGGCGTCACGCCGGTCACCGCAACGCTGGGTGGCGAGCCCGTCGAGGTCGAGGCGCTCGAGGCCGGCATGCGACTGCCCGACCTGGCACCGGGGACGTCACACACCCTGCTGCTGACCGTGGACGTGGACGACCGTGGGCAGACCGAGCTCGTGAACCTCGCGACCGCCACGGGCGACGGCGTCCCCGCGACGTCCAGCGAGGTGCGCCACCCGGTCAACGCCACCGCGGCGCTGGCGGTCGCGAAGGACGCGTCGGTGACCTCCGTCGCCCCGGGAGGCGCGATCAGCTACACGGTCACCGTGACCAGCGAGGGCCCACACACCGCCCGCGACGTGCGACTCGTCGACGTCGTGCCGGACGGCACCACCTACGTCGCGGGGTCGGTCACCGTCGACGGCGCCCCGGTGCCGGACGGCGGGTCGGACCCCCTGGCCGGCGGACTGCCGCTGGGTGACCTCGCTCCCGGGCGCGTCGTGGTCGTGACCTTCGACGTGGACGTCGCGCCGGACGCCGGCGGGGTCCTGGTCAACGTGGCGCGTGGGACCGGGACGGGGGTGGACACACCCGCCATGGACGAGGCCGTGACCACCGTCGAGGAGGCAGCCGCACCGGACGATGAGACTGGAGCCGCGGGTGAGCTCCCCGCGACCGGTCTGGACGAGCACCCGGATCTCCTGTTCTGGAGCGGGTCGCTGTCGCTGCTGCTCGGCATGCTGTTGGTGGCGGCCGCGAACGCGATCGGGCCGTCGCGGGAGGTGTACGCCGAGCGGTGAGGATCCGTGCGGCGCTGCGCGCCGTACCGCTCCTCGCGCGAGCGCTCGGGCTGGTGGGTGAGGTCCCGACGTCCGGGTGGCGCGACGTCGAGCTGGCCGACGGCGTCCGGGGCCACCGCTGGGACCCGCCCCGCGCCGTGACCGGACCGCCGGTGCTGCTCGCTGCGGGCGTCACCCCGCAGGGGCCGGACGATCCTCGGGTGCGGCGGCTCGCCGGAGCCCTCGCGGCCGCGGGGCGGGCCGTCTTCGTGCCCCACATGGCGCTGTCCGACCGGCAGCTCACCACCGACGACGTCGACCATCTGGTCACGGCGATCGAGGCGTTGGATGATGGAGGGGGCGTGGTCGCCGTCGGGTTCTCGTTCGGCGGCGCCTACAGCCTGATCGCCGCGGCCGACCCCGGCGCGGCCCGCAGCCTCCGGGCGGTGGCGTCGTTCGGGGCCTACGCCGACCTGCTGGGCTTCCTGGCGACCGCACGGAGCCGCCTGTTCGACGCTGAGGAACTGGTGGCGGCGCAGGACCTCACCTCCGCCGAGCAGCAGCGCGTCCTCGAGGTCCTGGGGGGCGGGGACATCGACCAGCTGCCCGAGCGCGTGCTCGACCTCGCGCGGCGGTTGTCACCCGCGTCCTACGCCGGACGGGTCGAGGTGCCGGTGCTCCTCCTCCACGCCACGGGCGATCCGACGGTCCCGGACCGGGAGCTGCACGCGCTCGCCGAGGCGTTCCCGCACGCAGCCGTGCACACCGTCGAGGTGTTCACCCACGTCGATCTCGTGGCGGACCTGCGACAGCTGCCGAGACTCGTCGGCGACCTGTGGTCCGTCTGGCGCTACGCGACCGCGATCCTCGGGGCGTGACCCACGCCCCGGAACGGCGGTCCGGTCGGTACCGGCGACCGGACCGGTGCGCGATCAGGCGTCCGCGGTCTCCGCGAAGGTCTCGCCGGTCTCTTCGCTCGGCTCCAGGGCCGATCCGAGGGCGATGATGACGCCCGCAACGAGCGGGGTGCCGATGGTGACCGTCCCGATCAGGAGCAGCGTGTCCATGTCCTCTTCCTTCCCCCGTCCTCTGTGGAGGGGTTCACCCAGTACGACGGGTGTTCCGCCCTAGAGGTTGCATCGTCTCGGGTTTCCGTGCGGCTCGTTCCGTACCCATCACGCTACGTAGGCAGATGTGACGGCGCGCACGGCCGTTCGTGTAACCCGGCCGGCCTACGGCCACCGTCCGACCGTCGGGACGAGCAGGAGAACGTCCCAGGCGCGTCGAAGCTCTGTGCCGGACGGGAGGTGGGTGCCCCGAGAGGGGAGGGCATCCGCCTCCCGACCACTCTCACCGGTACGCTCGCGCCGATCCCACGTTCGAGGAGCGGTCCCCGCATGCCCGAGAGCAACGCCGACGCTGTCGACGAGCTCACGACCCGTCTCGCACGTGTGAAGGAGTACCTTTGACGTCCCTCGCAAACAGGAGCGGCTGAGCGAGCTGCGCGAGGAGGCCTCCACCCAGGATCTCTGGGACGACGTCGAGCACGCCCGTACCGTCACGACCGAGTTGTCACGTCTGGAGACCCAGCTCGACCGGCTCGCCGAGTTCGAGCAGCAGCTCGAGGACCTGCAGGTCCTGGACGAGCTCGCCCAGGAGGAGTCGGACGCCTCCGCGTCGGCCGACGTCGTGGCCGGGCTGCAACGCCTCCAGTCCGAGCTCGACCGGCTCGAGGTCGCCACGCTGCTGTCGGGTGAGTACGACAGCTCCGACGCGATCGTGCTCGTCCACGCCGGCGAGGGCGGCGTCGACGCGATGGACTGGGCGCAGATGCTGCAACGGATGTACCTGCGCTGGGCCGAGAAGCGCGGGTTCGCAGCGGAGGTCCTGGACGAGCAGTTCGGCGAGGAAGCGGGGCTGAAGTCCACCACCTTCTCGGTGCGGGGCGAGGGTGCGTACGGGCTGCTGAAGACCGAGCACGGCGTGCACCGACTCGTCCGGATCTCCCCGTTCGACTCGGCTTCGCGGCGGCAGACCTCGTTCGCGTTGGTCGACGTGGTGCCGGAGCTACCCGAGCTCGACGACGAGATCGACGTCCCCGACGAGGACGTACGGATCGACGTCTACCGCTCGTCGGGTCCCGGCGGGCAGAGCGTCAACACCACCGACTCGGCCGTGCGGATCACCCACCTGCCGACCGGCATCGTGGTGTCCTGTCAGAACGAGAAGTCCCAGCACCAGAACCGGGCCGTGGCCATGCGCATCCTCAAAGCCCGCCTGGCCGAGGTGCAGCGGCACGAGCGCGAGGAGGAGCTCGACGAGCTCCGGGGCGGGAAGCAGAACGTCGGGTTCGGCTCGCAGATCCGCAGCTACGTGATGCACCCGTACCAGATGGTCAAGGACCTGCGCTCGGACACCGAGGTCGGCAACGTGCAGGCCGTGCTCGACGGGGACCTGGACGCGCTGATCGAGGGGGAGCTCCGGAGGCGGGCGGCTACCGGGGAAGACGCCTGACCGGTGGTAGCCTGCGGGGCCGCTGAACGTCCCGCGTCCTCCGGCTCCCCGACCCGCGGAACCTGCGCGGGAACCGTGAACGGACCGACCGTGGCCACCGTTCCTGAGACCCCCCTACTCGCCACCGTGGTGGACCTGTGATCACCCTCACCGACGTCACCAAGACCTACAAGGGCGGCATCGTCGCCCTCAAGGACGTGTCGCTCGAGATCGGCAAGGGCGAGTTCGTGTTCGTCGTCGGCCCGTCCGGGTCCGGCAAGTCGACGTTCATGAAGCTCCTCACGAAGGAGGAGGAGCCCGACGAGGGCGAGATCCACGTCGCCGGCAAGAACCTCGGCACCCTCAAGAGCTGGAAGGTGCCGATGCTGCGTCGCGAGATCGGCTACGTGTTCCAGGACTTCAAGCTGCTCGGCAACAAGGACGTGTTCGAGAACGTCGCGTTCGCGCTCGAGGTCATCGGCAAGCCGCGGCAGATCATCAACAAGCGGGTCCCCGAAGTCCTCGACCTCGTCGGGCTCGAGGACAAGCACCGGGCGCTGCCGCACGAGCTCTCCGGCGGCCAGCAGCAGCGCGTGTCGATCGCCCGGGCGTTCGTGAACGCCCCGCGGATCCTGCTGTGCGACGAGCCCACCGGGAACCTCGACCCCCAGACCTCGGTGGGGATCATGAAGCTCCTGGACCGGATCAACCGGACCGGGGCGACCGTCGTGATGGCTACCCACGACCAGCAGATCGTCGACTCGATGCGCCGACGCGTCGTCGAGCTCGAGCAGGGCGTGGTGATCCGTGACCAGACCCGCGGCGTGTACGGCTACGGCGGCTGACAGCCGCTCACGAGGAGCCCTTCCGTGACCCGACTGCGCTACCTACTCGAGGAGGCCGCCCTGGGCCTCCGTCGCAACATGCTCATGACCGTGGCCGTGATCCTGTCGGTGGCCGTGTCGTTGACCCTGCTCGGGGCGGCGCTGCTGGTCCGGGCGCAGGTCGACCGTGCGACCGACAACTGGTTCGGGAAGATCGAGGTGTCGATCTTCCTGTGCGACGGGCGGAACTGCGACCAGATCACGGACGAGCAGCAGGAGGCGCTGCGCCAGGACCTCGAGTCCGATCCGCTGGTGAGCGAGGTGTTCCACGAGTCCAAGCAGGACGCCTACGACCGGTTCCGCGAGATGTTCCGCGACCAGCCGGACTTCGTCGAGTCGGTCTCGCCCGACGCGCTCCCCGCGTCGTTCCGGGTGAAGCTCGAGGACCCGAAGCAGTTCGCCGCGATCTACGACAAGTACGCCGCGAGACCCGGGATCGAGGAGATCGTCGACCAGCGCGACGTGCTGAAGTCGTTCTTCGCGATCACCGACAAGTTCCAGCTCGGGGCGCTGGTGGTCGCGGTGATCCAGCTGATCGCCGCGAGCGTGCTGATCGCCAACACGATCCGGGTGGCGGCCTTCGCGCGACGTGAGCAGACCGCCGTGATGAAGCTCGTCGGCGCCTCGAACTGGTACATCCGCCTGCCGTTCGTCCTCGAGGGGATGATCGCCGGGGCGATCGGTGCGGCCCTGGCGTGGGGGATCCTGCTGGTCGCCGTCCCGCGGATCACCGACAGCCTGCGGACGAACATCCAGTTCATGCCGTTCATCGGGACCCCCGAGACGCTCGCGGTCGGTCCGCTGCTGTTCTTCGTTGGGATCGCGATCGCGGCGCTGTCCTCGTTCGTCGCGCTGCACCGCTTCCTCGACGTGTAGGGCTGTACCGCAGACCCTCCAGGTTGTGCTGGCATCTCGTTCCCAATTGGGAACGAAGCGGCAGCACAACCTCGGGTGGGAGCAGGGGGGCGGTTCAAGCGGGGCGTGTGGGGCGCCGACTACTGTCGTGGGGGATGCGCATGGATGTTGTCCGTGTGGCTTCTGTTGCTGGTGTGATACCGTCCAGCGGTGGTCCGTGACCGGAGGCGTGGGGTGATCGGAGGCTGGAGCAGCACCCGGCGTCTCGTGTGGGCCGTCCTGGCGGTCGTGTTGATCCTCCCCGCGACCGCGCAGGCGCACCCGAACGAGTTCTCGGACAAGCTGCGTCAGAACCACGAGGACCTCCAGGCCGCCAAGCAGGGCCTCGAGATCGTCCAGACCCAGGTCGCCGACACCCAGGCCGCGATCGACGCCCTGAACGCGCGGCTCAACGACCAGACCACGCGACTGCACCAGCTCGAGGGACAGCTGGCCGCCGCCCGCGAGGCCGAGGCGCAGGCCGAATCCCAGGTGGCCGAGGTCACGGCCCAGCTCGAGGCCGAGACACGGCGTCTCGAGGAGACCCAGGCCGACCTCGCCCGTCGCGAGGAGCTGTTCGACCGGCGCGCCGCGGCGACCTTCAAGTACGGGACCGCGACCTACGCCGATGCGCTCGTCGGTGCCCGCACGTTCACGGAGTTCCTCAACTCCTACTACTACGTGCGGTCCGCCCTGCAGTACGAGGATCGGCTGATCGCCGGGGTCAGCCAGCTCGTCCGCGACATCACCGAACAGCGAGCCCAGATCGACTCCCTCCGCGAGCAGGCGGTCCACCACGAACGGGAGGCCGAGGCCGCCCGAGCCCAGGTCCAGGGGGTCACGACCGACCAGCGCAGCCTCACCGAGCAGATCGCGACGGACCGCTCGGAACGCCAGAGCCTGCTGTCCGAGCTCGAGTCGTCGCAGCAGGAGTACGAGGCGTTGGTGGCCTCGCTCGAGGCGGAATCCGCGTCGTTGGCCGAGGAGCTGCGTCGGACCCAGTGGCGGGCCGGAGCGCCCGGGGCGGGCGAGCTGGTCTGGCCCACGGACGGGCGGCTGTCCTCGAGCTACGGCTGGCGCACCCACCCCATCTTCGGATCGCGACGGATGCACACCGGCATCGACATCAGCGGGTCGACCGGGCAACCGGTCGTCGCCGCCGCCGAGGGACTGGTGGTCCACGCCGGCTACCGGGGCGGGTACGGCCTGGCGGTCGTGATCGACCACGGCGGAGGACTGGCCACGCTCTACGCGCACCAGTCCGCGATCGGGGTCTCCCAGGGACAGGTCGTCTCGCGGGGGCAGGTCGTCGGGCGCGTCGGGTGCACCGGGTACTGCACCGGTCCGCACCTGCACTACGAGGTGCGCGTGAACGGTGATCCCCAGAACCCCATGAGGTGGTACTGAGCCTGCGCGTCGCGATCACCGTCGCGATCGTGGTGCTCGCCGCGGCCTGCGGGACGCTGTTCCCGTCGCCGGCCGCCGAGCCGCTGCCGTCCGCCCCAGCCCCCGTGGTCGACGCGGGCGCAGGTGCGACGTTCACGGACGGCACCGCGCGCATCATCGAGGTCGAGGTCTGGCGTGACCAGGCTCCGGTGATGCGAGGCGCGGAGCCTCCCTGTGCGGACCTGTGCACGCGGGTCCGGATCGCGACGTCCGGGTTCCTGCCCCGGATCCTGCAGGTCGACGAGCTCTGGGTGGTCCGCGACGGACGCGCGGCACGGTTCGGCGAGATCGTGCCGCAGCCGGAGGAGCCGGGCCTGGTCGTGACCGGCCAGCGCGGACCTCGCCTGGGGGACGGCGCGGCGGTCTCGGTCGTTGCACGGATCGTCCGGAGCGACGGGACCGCCCGGCTGGTGCGGTCGGACCAGGCGACGGTCTCGGTCCGGGAGTGACCGCTGCCGTAGCCTTGGGGCATGTGCGCAGCCCGTAGGAACCGAGGTGACGACACCGTCGTCGTGAACCGCCGAGCGCGGTTCGACTACGACATCGGCGACACCTACGAGGCGGGGATGGTCCTCACCGGGACCGAGGTCAAGTCCCTCCGGGAGGGGCGCATGTCGCTGGCCCAGGCGTGGGTCAAGGTCGACGACTCGGGGGAGGCCTGGCTGATGCAGGCCCACATCCCCGAGTACTCGCACGGCGGCCACCAGAACCACAACCCCACGCGCGAACGCAAGCTGCTGCTACACCGACACGAGATCGCCCAGCTCCACAAGGCGGTGGAGCAGAAGGGGCGCACCCTCGTGCCGATGAAGGTCTACTTCAACGACGGGTTCGCGAAGCTCCTCTTCGGGGTGGGGACCGGCAAGGCCCAGCACGACAAGCGACGCGACGTCGCCGAGCGTGATGCCCGTCGGGAAGCCCAGCGGGCCATCAAGGAGTTCATGCACGACTGACGACCCGCCTCACCACATACTCGCAGGCAGCTGACCCCGCCATAGTGGGACCAGCTGCCATCCGACTCGGGCTCGACGATGGTCGGGGAGAGGGGAATGTTCCGGCGCGGTCCGCCGTTACAATGGGTGACAGTTGAAAACTGCACAGCGCGTTCTCTCCACTTCACGGGGCTGACTGGCTTCGACCGTGGTCATTGCCGTCGCACCGGGGAGCGAGCCGAGGAGCCAACGCTGCCTCGTTAAACCGCGTTGGACATAACAATCGCCAACGACACAATGGTGAGGGCAGCCTAAAACCGCTGCCTGTCGGCCTGTTGACGCCCTGTAGACAGGGTCCGGCATCGAAACAGGGCTCCACCGGTCGGCGCCCGTCGTCGCGACCGACCGGGACACCGAAGACGACTAGCGATCCGGAGCAGCTCGGTTCCGGAGCCTCGGATCGCGAAACCAACCGGAACCTACGCTCGTAGAGCCCCAGCGATGGGACCGCGGGACCCGGGTTCGACTCCCGGCAGCTCCACTCGTTCCGGAGATCCACCGGTGAGGGCCACCAAGGGCCCGATCCGGCGCGACGATCCGCCGACCGGCGCCACAAGGGCGCGGTCGCTGCGGCGTCCGCGGGTCGACGGGACCCACCTCCGAGGGAACGCGCCACCGCCCGACCCGCGACCACGTCGCGGGTCGTTCGCGTTCCGGGGGCCTTCCCGCCCGCCGGTAGCGTGCCGGCGACGCGGCGCGGAGGTGCGACGATCGGACCGGAGGTCCCCTACCTGGTCATCGGCGCGGGCGCCTCGGGCCTGTCCGCGGCGCGCGTCCTGGCCCGTCGCGGCATCCCGTTCGAGGGGGTTGAGCGGCACGGTGACGTCGGCGGGATCTGGGACATCGACAACCCGGGTACGCCGGTCTACGAGACCGCGCACCTCATCTCGTCGAAGACCCTGTCGGCGCTGGCGGGCCACCCGTTCCCCGACGACTACCCAGACTACCCCGATCATCGGCAGGTTCTCGCGTACCTGCGAGGCTTCGCGGACACCTACGATCTGCGCCGACACTTCCGCTTCAGGACCGCCGTCGAGCGCATCGAACCGGACGGCGACGGGTGGTCGGCGACACTCCGTGAGGTCGGCGGTGACGAGGTCGAGACCCGCAGGTACGCCGGGGTCGTCATGAGCTCCGGCAACTTCTGGACCCCGAACCTGCCCGACTACCTGGGGGACTGGCACGGAGAGGCCGTGCACTCCCAGGACCACCGCAGCCTCGACCGGTTCCGTGGTCGCTCCGTCCTGATCGTCGGCGCGGGCAACACCGGCTGTGACCTCGCCACCGACGCGGCCGTCGTCGCCGACCGCGCGGCGATCAGCATGCGACGCGGCTACCGGGTGGTGCCCAAGCACATCTTCGGCAAGCCGACCGACGTGTTCGCCCACACCGGGCCGCCGTTGTCGGGCAGGCTCGAGCAGAAAGCCTTCAACAAGTTGCTCGACGTCGTGGTCGGCGACCAGACCCGCTACGGGCTGCCCGAGCCGGACCACGACGTCCTGGCGAGCCACCCGATCCTGAACACCCAGATGCTCGACCGGCTAGCCCACGGCGATCTCGAGGTCCGGCCGGACATCGAGGAGCTCCGGGGCGACACGGTCCGGTTCGTGGACGGCACCGAGGAGCCCTACGACCTCATCGTCTGGGCGACCGGCTACCGGGTCGCGTTCCCGTACCTCGACCGCGACCACTTCGACTGGCGACGTAACGACCCCGACCTGTTCGTCAACGTCGCGTCCCGGGACGACGACGCGTTGTTCGCGCTCGGGATCCTCGAGGTCGATGCCGGGGCGTTCCCGATCATCAGCCTGCAGGCCGAGCTGATCGGACAGGTGATCCACGACCTGCGTCACGATCCCCGGCAGGCGGACGCGTTCCGTCAGCTGAAGCGGACCCGACCGGACCTGTCCGGCGGCGTCGAGCACGTCGACAGTCCCCGTCACGACTACTACGTCCAGGACCGCGCGTACCGCGCGTACCTCCGTCGCCTCCTCGATCGCATGGCGGCTGGGGAGCTCAGTGCCGACGGGGTTCCCGTCGACACCGTCGAGCAGCTCGAGGAGTGGGCACGCGACCTGGTCGGGTCGGCGCGTCGGTGGGTGGAGCGCGTCCGGTCCTGATCCGATGTGACCAGGCGTGAACGTCCGGAACTAAAGGTTCGCGGGCCGCGAGACGACGAACCCTCTGGGAACCGATCACGGGGGCTCGAACCGATGGGGAGACCCATGTCTCGCACGCGCAACGCGCTGGTCGCGGTCGCGCTCGCGCTGGCGGCCATGCTGCCGGCGGTGCCGGCGCTGGCGGCAGGCGGCAGCTACGACCAGGTCGTCGATCTGACGTTCCCGACCGACCCCAACGTGCACTTCAGCCACGACTACGACGCCCCACGCGGAGGCGGGACGCGCGTGCACAAGGCCACCGACCTGATGGGCCCGAAGGGCACTCCGCTGTACGCGGCGGTCGAGGGCTCGATCTGCTGGATCACGGGGATCGACGAGCCCGAGCCGTCGTACGGGTACGCGCTGCGCGTCTGTGGGGACGACGGCCGTCGGTACTCCTACATCCACATCAACAACGACACGCCGGGTTCCGACGACGGGCTCGGCGGCCCGGAGCACGCGTACGCCCCCGGCATCCGCCGCGGCGTCCGGGTGGGACGTGGACAGCTGATCGGCTGGATGGGTGACTCCGGCAACGCCGAGTCGACCGCCCCGCACCTGCACTTCGAGATCCACGACGACACCGTCACCGACCCGTACGGCGACACCCGTATCGACCCGTACAACTCCCTCGTCGCGGCGCTCGAGCGGGGCGACGTCGCGGACAGCACCGCCGTCGCGACCGACGAGGTCCGACGCGTCGCCGGTGAGGACCGGATCGCCACCGCGATCGCGCTGGCTGCCAGACAGTTCGACCACGCGGACCACGCCATCATCGCGCCGGCGGACTCGCCGGCCGAGGCGATCGTGGCCGGTCCGCTCGCGGCGGCGCTGGACGCCCCGGTGCTGACGACCTGGCCCACCGGCGTGGACGACCGGGTCCTCGCCGAGCTCGACCGGCTCGGCGTGGAGGCCGTGACGCTGATCGGCTCCGGTCTCGCTGCCGGCTTCGAACAGCAGTTGACGGCGGCAGGGATCGCTCAGGTCGACCGGGTGGCCGGAGGCGACCGGTTCGCCACCGCTGCGGCGGTCGCCGAACGGGTGTGGGACCTGACCGGTGACGCCACCACCTCCCCGGCGACCCCGTCGATCGACGGCCAACCCGCTCCCTCCTCCATCCAGAGCCCCACGCTCGTGGCGAGTGCCCAGCCCGACCGCAGCGGAACCGTGATGCTCGACCAGGCGAGCGTCGGCGGCGTCGTTCACGTCACCCTCGCTGGGGTGGATCCGTCGACGACCGAACAGGTGGCGTTCCACCTCGATGACACCGAGGGCGCGTGGGCGCCGCTGCACGTCGAGAGCCAGGCGCCCTACGACCTCGCCGGCACGGACGGCGTGCTGGCAGGCCCCACGGACACACGGGACCTCAGCAACGGCACCCACCAGCTCACGGCGGTCGTCACCGCTGAGGATGGCGGAGAGACGGTCGTCCACGCGACGTTCACGGTCGACAACCAGGGGCGCCGCGACGCGATCGTGGCGCTGGGTGACCACCCGGATCCGAACCGTTCATGGCCGGACTCGCTCATGGCGGCCTACTACGGCTCGCTCACGGGTACGCCCGTCCTGCTCGTGCGCCCCGACGAGGTGCCCACCGCGACGGCCGCTGCTCTGGATGGCGTCAGCGAGGTCACGGTCGTCGGAGGACCGGTCGCCGTCCCCGACGGACTCGTCGGCACGATCGGTGAGGTCGTCGGCGAGGTCGGGCGGCTGTGGGGCGAGACCCGCTACGAGACCGCCCTCGCCGTCACCGATCGGGCCATCGCGCAGGATCTGGTGGATGCGAGCAGGGTCTGGGCGGCGACGGGGACCAACTGGCCCGACGCGGTCACCGCCGGCGTCATCGTCGCGCGCGCGGGCGACGCGCTGATCCTGATCAACGGGCTCGCGCCGGGTGGGGACGGCGAGGTCGGGGCGTGGCTGCGCAGCCGCGCGGGGACGATCGGCTCCGGGATCGTGATCGGCGGCGTCGAGGCCTTGTTCCAGGAGTCCCGGGACGTCTTCGCCCGCCGGATCACCTAGGGCCGCCCCACGCGAGGTTGCGCACACGATCGCCCCGCCGGCGTCGACCCTGGAACGAGACGTCGACGGTCTGACGACCGTCAGCCCGCTGCCCCGCGCCAGTGTTGCAGCACCCGGCGGTTGAAGGGTTCGCCCGTCCGCTGGACCTCGTGGCCGGCCCCCGGGATGACGTCCCGGGATGCGCCCAGACGCTCCTCCAACCGGTCGCAGACCAACTCGAACGCGGGATGGTGGTCCCCGGAGATGACGAGGACGGGCAGGTCCGCCCGCTCGAGCTCGGCGAGGGGGATGTCGGCCTCCCAGGCGGGACGTCCGAGCCGCATCGGCCGGGTCCGCCGGGTCCAGGTGTCCAAGAGTGCTTCGGGGATGTCGGCCGGGTCGGTGCCCATCGACCGGATGAACTGCTCCATGAACGACCGGTCGTCGAGGTCGTGGGCACGGTCCCACAGGTCGGCGTGGTCCTCGAGCAGGTCCGCGACCGCCGGCTCGTCGTCCGCGATCGCGAACGCTGGCGGTTCGACGACGGTCAGGGAACGGACCGCCTCGGGGTGTCTGGCGGCGGCCTGGAGCGCGGCGAGGGCTCCGTAGGAGTGGCCGACGAGGTGCGCATCCTCGGGCTCCAGCAACCGCAGCAGGTCCTGCGTGTCCACCTCGAAGTCCTCGCCGTCCACGTCGGGGCTGGCGCCGTACCCCCGCCGGTCGGGGACGATGAGCCGGTGACCCTGCTCGGCGAGCGGCCGCTGGGGGGACCACGTGGTGCGGCCGGTGGACATCGAGCCGTGCACCAGCACGGCCGGGTCACCGTCACCCCACTCGCGGACGTGCAGGTCGCTCACCGATCAGGTCGGCTGGTCCTGCTCGAGGAGGAGACCGGTGACGTGGTCGTCGAACTCGTCCCGGGCTTCGTCGAGGCCCTGGTCCTCGACCGGGTAGCTGCCGCCGGTCCAGCCGCAACTGCAGGCCGCGACGACCGACTCGGTCTCGAGCCCGGTCTCGTCACGGGGACGGAACTCGTGCTGGTCCTCGTTCACGGCGATCCTCCCGGCTGCGTCCAGAACGTGCCCTCCCGGTCTAGAGCGCCCCGCGCTCCTGCGCAACGGGCCGCCGTGCCCAGAGGGGCGGGTCAGGCCGCCGCGTCGAGGAGCCCGGCGAGCTCGTCGCCGCGCTGCTCACGCAGCTTGGCGACGGCCTCATGGTGCGTCAGACGGGTGTGCTCGCGGCTGTACCCGAGCTCGTCGGCGATGTCGACGAACGTCTTCGGCTCCTGCCCGTCGAGACCGAACCGCATCCGCACGATCGTCCGCTCGTGCTCGCTCAGGGTGGCGAGGGCCTCGTGGACCCGGCGGCGCAGGTCATCCTCGGTCGCGAGCGGCTCGGGCCCGACCATCTCCTCGTCGGGCAGCAGGTCACCGAACGTGGCGTCCCCGTCCTCACCAACGGGAAGGTCGAGCGAGGCCGTGCGGCTCAGACCGTCACGGACCTCGTGCAGCCGGTCGAGCGCGAGGTCCGCCTCCTCGGCGATCTCCTCGTCGGTCGGGTCGCGTCCCAGCTCGACGAGCAGCTTCTCCTCGGCCGCGCGCGCCTGGGCGGCCTGCTCGTAGTACGAGGCCGGCACCCGGATCGTGCGCGAACGCTTCGCCACACCGCGCTGGAGGCGCTGCCGGATCCACCACACCGCGTACGTCGAGAACTTGTAGCCCTTGGTGTGGTCGAACTTCTCGACGGCGCGGACCAGCCCGAGGTTGCCGTCCTGGATGAGCTCGATGAAATCCAGGTCGTGCCCGGAGAACCGCTTGGCCTGGGTCACGACGAGGCGCAGGTTGGCTTCGACCATGTGGCGCTTCGCGTCCTGTCCGAGCCGGCGGATCTCCATCAGCCGGGCACGACGATCGGCCGACGAGGTCTCGGAAGCGTCGGACCGCAGCAGGCGGTCGGCCGCGAGTCCGGCCTGGTAGCGCTTGGCGAGGTCCTGCTCCTCCTCGCGATCGAGCAGGGGGACGTTCCCCGCCTGGTTGAGGTAGTCCCGGACGGGGTCGTCGGTCAGGGTCCGCAGGGGGGTCAGGTTCCGGCGGTCGGTGGTGGTCGTCGTCACGATGGGGCGGTGCCTCCTCGGGGACGTAGCAGGGTGTGAGGGCGTGACTGCCGTCCTCAACGAGTACAACGCAGGATCGGCCCTGCATCTTCCGACGCGCGACCGGTCCGCGGGGTTCGCCGATCGTCGTGCGAACGACGGCGCGACGGCCTCGACCGGCCTGGGCAGGCCTCTAGCCTCGAAGGACCGACAGGAGGAACCGACTGGTGGCAGGTGTCACGATCGACCCACAGGAGCTCGACGCCGTCATCTTCGACGTCGACGGGGTCGTCACGGACACCGCCTCCGTGCACTTCGCCGCCTGGAAGGAGACCTTCAACGCCTACCTCCGTACCCGCGCCGACGCCGGAGCGTTCGAGCCCTTCACCGAGGCGGACTACCTGGCGTACGTGGACGGCAAGCCGCGGTACGACGGCGTCCGCAGCTTCCTGGGCTCCCGCGGCATCGACCTGCCCGAGGGCGACCCCGACGACCCCCCGGAACGCGAGACGATCCGCGGCGTCGGCAACCGCAAGAACGGTGCGTTCGTGCGATGGCTGGATCAACACCGGGTCGAGCCCTACCCCTCGACCGTCCGTGTGCTGCGCGAGCTGCGTGAGCGGGGCGTCGGGCTGGGCGTCATCTCCGCCAGCCGCAACGCGGAGACCGTGCTGCGATCCGCCGGAGTGCTGGAGCTCTTCGACGCCCGGGTGGACGGCCAGGTGGCCGACGACCTGGGCCTGCCCGGCAAGCCCGATCCCGCGGTGTTCCTGGAAGCCGCGCGGCGGCTCGACGTGGACCCCGACCGGGCGGCCATCGTCGAGGACGCACAAGCCGGCTGTGAAGCAGGACGGCGGGGCGGGTTCGCGCTCGTGATCGGGGTGGACCGGGGCGACCAGCGCGACGAGCTGCTCGCGCACGGCGCCGATGTCGTCGTCGAGGATCTCGAGGAGGTCGCCGTTGCCTGAGGAACGCACGATCGCGCAGCTGCCGAACGCCATCGATCGGGCCGACGGGATCCGTCAACGGCTGGAACGCAACCAGCCGGCCGTCTTCCTGGACTACGACGGGACGCTCACCCCGATCGTCGACGACCCGGAGGACGCGACCCTGCCTCCCGCGGCGCGCGAGGCCATCGTCCGGTTGTCGCAGCTCTGCACCGTCGCGGTCGTCAGCGGCCGGGACCTCGACGACGTCCGCGGCATGGTCGACATCCCCGGCATCCACTACGCGGGCAGCCACGGGTTCGACATCCTGACGCCCGACGGCGAGTCGATCCAGAAGGGGCGCGAGTTCCTGCCGTCCCTCGACGAGGCGGAGCGTGAGCTCGCGACCCGCATGGAACACATCGGGGGGGCTCGCATCGAGCGCAAGCGCTTCGCGATCGCCGTCCACTACCGCCAGGTCGACGACACGGACGTCCCGGACGTCGAGGCCGCGGTCGACGCGGCGATGGCCGACCACGACGACCTACGCAGGACGGGGGGCAAGCGCATCTACGAGCTGCGCCCCGACATCGAGTGGCACAAGGGCGAAGCCCTGCGCTTCCTGCTGGAGACGCTCGACCTCGACCAGGCCGGGGTCGTCCCGATGTACCTCGGGGACGACGTCACCGACGAGGACGCGTTCCGGGCGATCGCTGACGACGGTCTCGGACTGGTCGTGCGCGGCGAGGACGACCAGCGAACCACCGCGGCGGACTACGCGTTCGACGACACCGAGGAGGTCCGGGCGTTCCTGGTAGAGCTGGCCAATCGCCTGGAGGCTGGATCGTGACGACGTGGTCGCTCGTCTACGACGAGTATCTGCCGGAGCAGGAGGGCCTGCGCGAGGCGCTCTGCACGCTGGGCAACGGGTACGTCGCCACCCGGGGAGCCGCCCCCGAGTCGACCGCCGGCGACGTCCACTGCCCGGGGACCTACATCGCGGGCCTCTACAACCGTCTCGAGACCGACATCGCCGGGGAGACGATCGAGAACGAGGACCTGGTCAACGCTCCGAACTGGCTCGTCCTGGCGTTCGCGGTGCTCGACGATGGGGAGCCCGGACCCTGGTTCGACATCGACGACGTGGAGATCCTGGGGTTCCGTCAGGAGCTCGACATCAAGCGCGCACTGCTCATCCGGCACGTCGAGTTCCGGGACACCGCTGGACGCCGCACCACCCTCACCCAGCGGCGCTTCGTGCACATGGAGGACCAGCACCTCGCCGGCCTCGAGACCACGATCGAGCCGGTGGACTGGTCGGGCAGGATCGTCGTGCGGTCCGCGATCGACGGCGGGGTCGAGAACCTGGGGGTCGAGCGCTACCGGGAGCTGGCACACGACCATCACGACGTGGTCGAGCGCGGGGAGGTGGGCGACGGGTGCGCCCACGTGACCGTCGAGACCACCCAGTCGCACATCCGCGTCGGCGTCGCCGCACGGACCCGCGTCCACCATGACGGTGAGCGCGTGACGGCCGACCGCCGCTACCTCGAGCAGGACGGGCTGGTCGGCCACGACCTCACCTTCGACGTGCGTGAGGGCGAGCCGGTCACCGTCGAGAAGATCGCGGCGGTCCACACGACGCAAGATCGGGCCGTCTCCGAGCCCGGCCTCGCCTCGCGTGAGCGGGCCCAGGTGGCCGACGGGTTCTTCCATCTGCTCGAACGTCACACCTTGGCCTGGGACCACCTCTGGGACCGGTTCGCGATCGATCTGGGCGATGACGGGTCGGTCGGACGCGCGCAGATGGTGCTCCGGCTGCACATCCTGCACCTGCTCCAGACCGTCTCTCCCAACACGATCGATCTCGACGTCGGGGTGCCGGCCCGCGGGCTGCACGGTGAGGCGTACCGGGGACACATCTTCTGGGACGAGCTGTTCATCTTCCCCTTCCTCAACCTGCGCCTGCCGGTCCTGACCCGGGCGCTTCTGCACTACCGCCACCGCAGGTTGCCTGCGGCCCGGCGCATGGCCGCGGAGGAGGGGTACGACGGCGCGATGTTCCCGTGGCAGTCGGGCAGCGACGGTCGGGAGGAGAGCCAGCGCGTCCACCTGAACCCCCGCTCAGGGCGGTGGATCCCCGACCACTCGAGGCTCCAACGCCACATCAACCACGCGATCGCGTTCAACGTGTGGCAGTACTGGCAGGTCACGCAGGACCGCGAGTTCCTGCGCTTCCATGGGGCCGAGATGATGGTCGAGATCTCGCGCTTCCTCGCGAGCCTCGCCACCTACGAGCGGGCCGATGACCGCTACCACGTCTACCGGGTCATGGGTCCGGACGAGTACCACGAGAAGTACCCGGATGCGCCCGAGGACGACGCCGGCCTGGACGACAACGCCTACACCAACGTCATGACGGTGTGGGTCCTGATGCGGACGCGCGAGGTGATCGACGGGATGGCCCCGGCGCACCGTGAGGAGCTCGTGGAGCAGCTCGGCCTGCGGCGTGAGGAGCTCGACCACTGGGACGACATCACCCGCAAGATGTACGTCCCGTTCCACGGTGACCGCATCATCAGCCAGTTCGAGGGCTACGAGGACCTCGAGGAGCTCGACTGGGATGCGTACCGCGAGCGCTACGGCGACATCCAACGGATGGACCGGATCCTGAAGGCCGAGGAGGACACGCCCGACCGCTACAAGCTCTCGAAGCAGGCGGACGTGCTGATGCTGTTCTACCTGCTGTCCGAGGAACTGCTCGCCGAGCTGTTCGAGCGGCTCGGGTACGGGTTCGACGATCAGATGATCGACCGCAACGTCGATTACTACCTGGAGCGGACCTCGCACGGGTCCACCCTCAGTCGGGTGGTGCACTCGTGGGTGCTGACGCGGCTCGACCGGGAGCGGTCCTGGGAGTTCTTCGCCGACGCCCTCGAGAGCGACGTCTCCGACATCCAGGGTGGGACGACCGAGGAGGGCATCCACCTCGGGGCGATGAGCGGGACGGTCGACCTCGTCCAACGGGCGTACGGCGGGGTCATCGTCCGGGACGGGGTGCTGCGGTTCGATCCTGCCCTTCCCCGGGAGCTCCACGCGCTCGGGTTCAGCCTGCACTTCCGCGGCCACCGGATGGATGTCCGGATCACGCCGGACCGGCTGGAGATCCACAACCGGCCGTCCAACGCCGAGCCGGTACGGATCGCGATCCGGGGGGACGAACGTGCTCTGCACTCCGGAGAGACGGTGACCGTCGAGCTGTAGGGCGAGCGGGGTCACGCGCCGCGGAGCTGGCGCAGCACGTACGGGAGGATCCCGCCGTGGCGGTAGTAGGCCGCCTCGGTCGGGGTGTCGATGCGCACCAGCACCTCGAACCCGGTCCCGTCGGCACGGACCGTCAGCGTGTCCGGGATGCCCGGGGCGTCCTCGAGCCCGACGATGTCGAGCGCCTCCTCGCCTTTCAGCCCCAGCGACGCGACCGACTCACCGTCGCGGAACTGCAGGGGTAGCACCCCCATCCCGATCAGGTTCGATCGGTGGATCCGCTCGTAGCTCTCGGCGATCACCGCGCGGATCCCCTGCATCAGGGTCCCCTTCGCGGCCCAGTCGCGCGACGACCCGGAGCCGTACTCCTTGCCGGCCAGCACGACGAGCGGGGTGCCCTCGTCGCGGTAGCGCATCGCGACGTCGTAGATCGGCTCGACCTCGCCGTCCGGGAGGTGGCGGCTGTAGCCCCCCTCCACGTCCGGCACGAGCTGGTTCCGCAGGCGCACGTTCGCGAAGGTTCCCCGGACCATCACCTCGTGGTTGCCGCGGCGCGCCCCGTAGGAGTTGAAGTCCCGCGCGTCGACGCCGTGCTCGACGAGGTAGCGCCCTGCGGGGCTGTCCACCCGGATCACCCCGGCCGGTGAGATGTGGTCGGTCGTCGTGCTGTCGCCCAGCACGGCGAGCGCCCGCGCCCCGTGCACGTCCCGCACCGCCGGCGGGTCCGCCGGGATGTCCGTGAGGAACGTGGGCCGGCGGATGTAGGTGGAGCGCTCGTCCCACGCGAACCGGTCGCCGCTCGGTACGGGCAGCGAGGTCCAGGGCTCGTCGCCGCTGAACACGTCGGCGTAGCGCTCCCGGAACATCTCGGGTCGCACGGCCTCCTCGACCGCCGCGCCCACGTCGGCGTCGGACGGCCAGATGTCCCTGAGGAACACCTCCTGGCCGTTCGCGTCCACGCCCAACGGTTCGCTGTACAGGTCGATGTCCATCGTCCCGGCCAGCGCGTACGCCACCACCAGGGGTGGGGACGCGAGGTAGTTCATCTTGACGTCGGCGTGGATCCGGCCGGCGAAGTTGCGGTTGCCGGACAGCACCGAGACGACCGCCAGGTCAGCCTCCTGCACCGTCCTCGAGATCTCGGTCGCCAACGGCCCCGAGTTGCCGATGCACGTGGTGCACCCGAACCCGACCAGGTGGAACCCGAGCTTCTCGAGGTACGGGAGCAGCCCCGCCCGCTCGAAGTAGTCCATGACGACCTGCGACCCGGGCGCGAGGGAGGTCTTCACCCAGGGCTGGCGGTCCAGTCCCCGGTCGACGGCGTTCTTCGCCAGGAGACCAGCCGCGAGCATCACGTGCGGGTTCGAGGTGTTGGTGCAGCTCGTGATCGCCGCGATCACCACGTCCCCGTGATCCAGCTCGAAGCGACGGCCGTCGGCCATCTCGACCGGGGTCGGGTGGTGTGCGCGGTTGGGCAGCTCACCCTCGTTGCCGCCACCCGCCATTGAGGCCGGGGGGTCGCTGGCGGGGAAGCTCTCGTCGGACGACGCGTCAGGTCCGGAGACGTCCTCCGGCGGCACCAGGTCGGCGAGCGCCTGACGGAACCGCGGCTTCGCCTCGGTCAGCGCCACGCGGTCCTGTGGACGCGACGGTCCGGCGAGGCTGGGGGTCACGGCGCCGAGGTCGAGCACGAGCGTCTCGGAGTAGACGGGCTCGAGGTCCGGATCGTGGAACAGCCCCTGCGCGCGGGCGTAGCCCTCGACCAGGTCGACGTGCTCGGGGTCCCGTCCGGTGAAGCGCAGGTAGCGCAGCGTCTCGTCGTCGATCGGGAAGATCGTCGAGGTCGAGCCGTACTCAGGGGACATGTTCCCGATCGTGGCCCGGGTCGCCAGCGGCACGGCCGACACCCCCTCGCCGTAGAACTCGACGAACGCCCCGACCACCCCGTGCTGACGCAGACGCTCGGTGACGGTCAGCACCAGGTCCGTGGCGGTCGCCCCCTCGGGGAGCGAGCCGACCAGCCGCACGCCGATCACCCGAGGCGTAGACAGCGGGACCGGCTGGCCGAGCATCGCCGCCTCGGCCTCGATACCGCCGACACCCCAGCCGAGCACCCCCAGCCCGTTGACCATCGGGGTGTGGCTGTCGGTGCCCACGACCGTGTCCGGGTACAGGCGGTCACCGTCGTCGACGACGACGCGGGCGAGGTACTCGACGTTGACCTGGTGGACGATGCCGGTGTCGGGCGGCACGACCCGCAGCCCGTGGAAGGCCTGCTGGCCCCAGCGCAGCAGCGCGTAGCGCTCGCGGTTGCGCTCGAACTCCAGCTCGGCGTTCCGGCGGAAGGCGTCCGGGGTCCCGAAGACGTCCACCGAGACCGAGTGGTCGATCACCAGCTCGGCCGGGATCTGCGGTTCGATCCGGGACGGGTCGCCGCCGAGCTCGGCCATGGCGTCACGCATGGCCGCGATGTCGACGATGGCGGGCACACCCGTGAAGTCCTGCATGAGCACGCGTGCCGGCAGGAACGCGAGCTCCCGGTCCTCGTCGTGGGTCCCGGTCCAGGCGGCCAACGCCGCGACGTCATCGGCCGTGACACGATCGCCGTCCTCGTTGCGGAGCAGCGACTCCAGCAGGACCTTCACCGTGTACGGCAGGCGCGAGACGGCGTGCTCGCCCTCCAGGGCGTCGAGCCGCCAGCAGGTGCGTTCGCGTCCCGCCACCGTGAGGGCGTCGCGTGCTCCGAAGCTGTCGTTCATCGGTCCTCCACTGTGCTCCGTGACCGGCGGCCGCACCGTACGCAACCCGCGCGGCCCCGGTGGACCCGGTTCCGTGCAGGTGGAACCTTCCATGCGATGGTCCCGGCCGCACGCGCAGCGGTCCTCGGGGCGACCCGATCCCCGTCGTGCCTACCGACGGAGGTTCGCAGCCACGCGGGCATCGGCGCAGGTCACCTGGGGAACCGGTCGACGCCGTGGACCCCTGTCAGCAGCTCGAGGTCGAGCTCCGGACCGTCGGGGTCGGCGTGCAGGACCGCGATGTCACCCGTCGACTCCATGACCACCGCCCGGATCTGCTGCGGGTCGATGACGTTGGCCTCCCGCAGCTTCGCTCGGATGTCGTTCTCGGTGACCCGGGCGGCCTTGAGCTGGTCGTGCTGGATCTCGGTGCCGACCATGAGGATGCGCGGCTTGTTGTCGACCGCGGACTGGACCGCGGACCAGCGTCGCAGGACGCCCACCGCCACCTGGAGGAGGTACAGGGTCCCCAGCGCGACCACCCCGTTGGCCAGCGTCGCGCCCGGGAAGATGGCCACCGAGGCCATGATCGAGCCGAAGGCCACGGTGATGGCGAAGTCGAAGCTCGACATCTTCGAGAACGACCGCAGACCCACCACCCGCGTGTAGACGATGATGGCCGCGTAGATCGCCACGGTCGAGACGACCACCATCGCGATCACACCCCACGACGATCCGAGCCACTCGGCGACGGGCATGGGCGTTCCCTTCGGGACAGAGGACCTCGTGGGACGGACGGTAGGTCGCGACCACTACGGTGCGTCGGGACGGATGTCCACGGAGGACGATCGATGACCTTCTACGTGACCGGCGACGCGGACGCGGACCGGTTGCTGTCCGACGACCCGCTGGCCCTGATGATCGGGATGCTCCTGGATCAGCAGGTCCCGATGGAGTGGGCCTTCATGGGCCCCTTCCGCCTCAGGGAACGACTGGATGGCGAGCTCGACGCCAAGCGCATCGCTGGGATGAGCGACGACGAGATCGAAGCGGTGTTCAAGCAGAAGCCCGCGCTGCACCGGTTCCCGGGATCGATGGGCAAGCGCTGCCGGGACCTGTGTGCGCACCTCGTGGAGCACTACGACGGGGACGCGGCCAGGGTGTGGGAGACGGCGGACGACGGCGAGGATCTCCTCGGACGCCTGACCGAGCTCCCCGGGTACGGCGAGGAGAAGGCACGCATCTTCCTCGCGGTCCTAGGGAAACGGCTGGGGGTCGCCCCCGACGGTTGGGAGGAGGCGGCCGCCCCGTTCTCCGACGACCAGCCGCGGTCCGTCGCGGACATCGATGGCGAGGAGTCCCTCCAGGAGGTCCGCACCTTCAAGAAGCGCAACAAGGGCAAGGCGTAGCCGGTGGGGGAGCGCGAGCCGTACCTGACCGCGAAGCTGCAGGGGTTCGGGACCACGATCTTCGCCGAGATGACGGCTCTCGCGATCGAGCACGACGCTGTCAACCTCGGCCAGGGGTTCCCCGACCAGGACGGCCCCGACGTGATCAAGCGGGCGGCGATCGCCGCGATCGAGGACGGCTACAACCAGTACGCACCCGGGACGGGCGTGCCGGCCCTCCGCCGGGCGATCGCGGAGCACCAGCAACGGTTCCACGGCCTCGCGTTCGACGCCGACGCGGAGATCACGGTCACCGCCGGAGCTACCGAGGCGATCTTCGCCACCCTCCAAGCGCTGCTCGACGTGGGCGACGAGGTCCTCACCTTCGAGCCGTTCTACGACTCGTACCGGGCGTCCGTCGCCATGGCCGGGGCGCAGCTCGAGGTCGTCACCCTGCGCCCACCTCAGGACGGCGGGACCCGGTGGACCTACGACCCGGCGGAGCTCGAGGCCAAGGTCTCGCCCCGCACGCGGGTGCTGTTGCTGAACAGCCCGCACAACCCGACCGGCAAGGTCTTCAGCCGTGAGGAGCTCGAGCACCTCGCCGAGCTGTGCGTGACCCACGATCTCGTCGCTGTCACGGACGAGGTGTACGAGCACCTGGTGTTCGACGGCGAGCACGTCCCGCTGGCGTCGCTCCCGGGCATGCGCGAGCGGACGGTCACGATCTCCTCGGCCGGCAAGACGTTCTCGTTCACGGGCTGGAAGATCGGGTGGACCTGCGCCCCGCCGGCGCTGACCCGGGCCGTCCGCACCGCGAAGCAGTTCGTCACGTTCACCAACGGGACCCCGTTCCAGTGGGCCGTCGCCGACGGCTTACAGCTCGAGGACGACTACTTCCAGGGGTTCGTCGACGACTACCGACGACGTCGCGACCGGCTCTGCGACGGCCTCGCGGACGCCGGGTTCGAGGTGTTCGTCCCGGAGGGCACGTACTTCGCGACGGTCGACATCCGGTCCGTCGGCGGCACCGACGACGTCACCTTCTGCCGGCAGCTGCCGGCTCGGGCCGGGGTGGCAGCGGTGCCGACATCGGGCTTCTACCTCCACCCGGAACGGGGCCGTCACCTGGTCCGGTTCGCCTTCTGCAAGACCGATGCGGTGATCGACGAGGGCATCGAGCGGCTGCGCCGCGGCTGACCGGGTCCGAACGACCTCCCGAGGTTGTGGACCGTTCGCGGGTTCTCGCGCATACTGACCGCCTCGACGGGAGCCGGCCCGCCGGGGGTCTCGAGGAGACAGGCCGCTGATGGAAGCCGTGGAAGCGTTCCCCGACACCCTGACCGAGCTGTTCGAACGCGCGGCAGGCCGCGGGTACGTGCTCCTCTCGGAGCTCCACGACCTCCACGATCCGATCGCCCAGGGCGAGAGCTGGGTCGACGACATCGCCGAGCTCGCGCGGGAACGCGGCCTCCAGGTGGTCGACGACCTGTCCGAGGGCGTCGAGCGCCCCGACCCCGCCCCGATCAGCGCCTCCTCCGACCCGATCCGCCAGTACCTCAACGAGATCGGCCGCACGGACCTGCTCACCCCCGAGGAGGAGGTCGACCTCGCGAAGCGCTACAGCGCGGGTCTGTCGGCCGGCTGGATGCTCCACCGCAACGACCTGAAGCTCACGGCACGCCAGAAGGCCCTGCTGAACACGATCGAGCGGGGCGGCCGGGACGCCAAGGACCACATGACCCGCGCGAACCTGCGGCTGGTGGTGTCCAACGCCCGCAAGTTCCGGGGGCGCGGTCTCGACCTCCTGTCGCTCATCCAGGAGGGCAACCTCGGGCTGATCCGAGCGGTCGAGAAGTTCGATCACACCAAGGGCTACAAGTTCTCCACGTACGCGACGTGGTGGATCCGCCAGGCGCTGCAGCGCGGGCTGGCCGACAAAGCCAGGACCGTCCGGCTGCCCGCCCACGTCTTCGAGACGCTGGGCAAGATCCGGTTCGTCGAGCTGGACCTCCTGCAGCAGCTGGGACGTGAGCCCACCGAGGAGGAGGTCGCGCACGAGCTCGACCTCACGATCGAGCGGCTCCGCGAGCTCCGGCAGGCCGCACAGGACGTCACCTCGCTGGACACCCCGGTCGGGGAGGACGGCGACGCCACGCTCGGCGAGCTGGTCGCGGACGAGGAGGCGATCGACCCCGCCGGTTCCGCCGCGAGCGTAATGACCCGCAGCGAGGTCGCCGCCGCGCTGTCCGCCCTGGACGCCCGCGAGCGCGCCGTGCTGATGTGGCGGTTCGGGATGATGGACGGCGAGGAGCACACGCTCGAGGAGATCGGGGAGCAGTTCGGGCTCACCCGTGAGCGCATCCGCCAGATCGAGAAGAAGACGCTCACGAAGCTGCGCCATCCCGCCAGGGCGTTCCGCCTGAAGGGGCTGCTCGAGGACATCCACCACGGCGGCGGCCGCAACTGACCACCGTGTGGGTGCATCCGCGAGCGGATAGCGCCGTCGCTGCATCCGCAGAGGGAGGCAGGGGACGGCGGGGCGCGTCGCGAAACCCTCTAGGCAGAACCGACGCTGCCTGCTGAGGAGTCCCCGGTGCGCACCGCCCCCGCCCGGCTGACCGCCGTGCTGTCCACGTTCGCCCTCCTCGCCACGCTGTTGGTGGCCTTCACCTCGGCCTCTCCGGCCGAAGCTGCGGGTGACGGGACGTACCGCGCCACGATCCGGCGCACGGCGCACGGCATCCCCCACATCGAGGGCTCGGACTTCGGGGACATCGGCTTCGGGTACGGCTACGCGTTCGCCAGCGACAACATCTGCGAGATGGCCGACGAGTACGTGACCGTCAACGGGGACCGCTCGAGGTTCTTCGGTCCCGATGGCACCTACACGGTCGAGGGCAACGGGTTCTCGTTCACCAACTTCAACAGCGACGTCTACTACCGCGCGATCAGGCAGCAGGGCGTGGTGGAGGAGCTGCTCGCCCAGGAGCCACCGCTCGGTCCGGTCGACGGGATCGAGGACGGGATCGCCGGGTACGTCGCCGGCTACAACCACTACCTCCAGGAGGTCGGCGGCGCGGCCGGGATCGAGGACCCGCGCTGCAAGGGCGCCGAGTGGGTGCGACCGATCATCGAGATGGACGCGTACCTGCGCTTCTACTCGCTCGGGATCCTCGCCAGCTCCGGGATCGCCCTGGACGGCATCGCGGCGGCCGAGCCGCCCCACCCCAGCGCCACCGGCGGTGGGTCCGCGGCCACGACGCCGACCCCCGAGCAGCTCCAGCAGCTCGACGAGCGCCTGAGCCCTGCGATCGGGTCGAACGCCTACGGGCTGGGCAAGGAGGCGACCGCGAACGGCCGCGGGATGGTGCTCGGCAACCCTCACTTCCCGTGGCACGGGAGCGAGCGGTTCTACCAGGCCCACCTCACGATCCCCGGCGAGGTCGACGTCCACGGGGCGAGCCTGTTCGGGGTGCCCCTCGTGCTCATCGGCCACACCCGGACGATGGGGTGGAGCCACACCGTGTCGACGGCGCGCCGGTTCACGATCTTCGAGCTGAAGCTGGAACCGGGGTCCCCGACCACGTACCTGGTGGACGGGGAACCGCGGGAGATGACCCGCACCGAGGTGACGGTCCCGGTCCAGACCGACAGCGGCACGGAGGAGCGGGCCGGGGACATCTACGAGACCGAGTACGGACCGGTCCTGATCTCGGTCGCGGGCCTGCCGATCTTCCCGTGGGAGGACGGAACGGCGTGGGCGCTGGGAGATGTGAACTCCCGGAACTTCCGTTACCTCAACCACTTCTTCGAGGTGAACAAGGCGGACTCGGTCGAACGTCTCCACGAGATCCTGACCACGTACCAGGGCATCCCGTGGGTCAACACGATCGCGGCGGACTCGTCCGGGACGGCCTACTACGCCGACATCGGGGCGATCCCGCACGTCACCGACGCGAAGCTGGAGGAGTGCAGCACCGGCACGGGGCAGACGTTGTGGGCGGCAGCGCGCCTGCCGGTGCTCGACGGGGCGCGGTCCGCGTGTCAGTGGGGCAGCGACGACGATGCCGTCGTCCCGGGCACGTTCGGACCGAGCAACGAGCCGCACCTGTTCCGTGACGACTACGTCACGAACTCGAACGACAGTTACTGGCTCTCGAACCCCGAGGAGCCGATCGAGGGGTTCGCCGAGATCATCGGGAACGAGCGGACCGCACGGACGCTGCGAACGCGCCTCGGGTTGATCCAGGTGATCGAGCGGTTGGCCGGCGAGGACGGCAGGGAGGGTGAACGCTTCACGCTCGAGCAGCTGCAGGACGTCATGTTCGGCAACCGTCAGTACGCCGGGGAGCTGACCCGGGACGCGGCGGTGGAGATGTGCGGGTCGATGGGCGGCACCGCTCCTTCCTCCAGTGGGCCGACCTCGACCGAGGGCGCCTGCGAAGCGTTGGCCAGCTGGAACCTGCGTGACGACCTGGACAGCAACGGCGCGATCCTGTTCCGCCGGTTCTGGACCCACGCCCGCGGGGCGACGCCCAGTCCGTGGGTGAACGAGTTCGATCCGGAGGATCCGGTCCACACCCCGAACACGCTCGACACCGACCACCCCGAGGTGCGGCAGGCGCTGGGCGACGCGATCAACGACCTGCGTGACAACGGCATCCCGCTGGACGCCCCGCTGCGCGGGTTCCAGTCCGAAGCTCGGGGCGACGAGCAGCTACCGGTCCACGGCGGCCCGGGGGTGCTCGGGGTGTTCAACGCGATCAACGTCTCGTGGCTCGGCGAGGACGCCTACAACAACGTCGATCACGGCTCCAGCTTCGTCATGACCGTCAGCTTCCAGGACGACGGTTGCGCGGATGTGGGGACGTTGCTCACCTACTCGCAGTCGACCGACGAGACGTCGCCCTACTGGGCGGACCAGCTGCGCATGTACGGCGACAAGGAGTGGGTCGACGTCCCGTTCTGTCCCGAGGAGCTCGCGGCGGCGGACGCCGAGGTGCTGACGGTCACCAACCAGCCCGGTGGCGGTCAGGAGCCCGACCCGCCGCCCGCTCCGGAGCCGGCACTGCCCACGACGGGTGGGGGCGCCGGGCTGCTGGCGCTGACGGTGCTCGGCCTCGGGGTGCTCGTGCGTCGGCGGCGGTAGGCCCTGGCCTGTGCTTGCCTTGACCTCCCAGCGATCACGGAGGTCCGACGGATGCGCATCGCCGTGCTCACGAGCGGAGGTGACGCCCCCGGCATGAACGGAGCGATCCGGGCCGTGACGAGGGCCGGGCTCGCCCAGGGATGGGAGGTGTTCGGCGTCCGCAACGGCTACGCCGGGTTGCTCGAGCGGATGTTCGATCCGCTGCGGTCGCGTGACGTCGGTGGGATCCTCCACCGCGGCGGCACGATCCTCGGCAGCGCCCGGGCGCCGGAGTTCCGCACCGAGGAGGGCCAGGACAAGGGCCTGCAGGGGCTGCACGACATGGCCATCGATGCGCTCATCGTCGTCGGCGGGAACGGCTCCCAGACGGGGGCGCACGCGCTGTCCGAGCGTGGCTTCCCGGTCGTGGGTGTCTCGTCCACGATCGACAACGATCTCTACGGGACCGACATCTCGATCGGGGTGGACACCGCCCTGAACATCGCGCTCGAGTCGGTTGACCGGCTGAAGACCACGGCCGCGTCGCACCGGCGTGCGTTCCTGGTCGAGGTGATGGGGCGGGACTGCGGCTACCTCGCCCTGGCCGTGGGGATCGCGAGCGGGGCGGAGGCCGTGGTGATCCCCGAGGTCGAGACCTCACCCGAGGAGGTGATGGCCCACCTCCGGTCGGCGTACGCCCGGGGCAACGACCACGCCGTGGTCATCGTGTCCGAGGGAGCCCCGTGCGGCACCAAGGAGCTCCTCGCGTTCGCCGAGGACAACCGGGAAGATCTCGACTTCGACCTCCGAGCGACGATCCTCGGTCACGTCCAGCGTGGCGGCGACCCGGGCGCGTTCGACCGGTTGCTGGCCAGTCGCCTGGGAGCCGCGGCGGTCCGTCAGCTAGCCGAGGGCAACGACGGGGTGGTGGTCGGGCTCCAGGGCAACGAGATGGCCGCTACCCCGATGCCCGAGGTCGTGGCGAACGAGAAGCCGCTCAGCGAGGAGCTCCAGGAGCTCGCCCGTCTGCTGACGCGCTGACGGTCACGCCTGGCAGTCGAACCAGAGGATGCTGGGCCCACAGATCGAGACGGCCAGGAACGTGCCGATGAGCACCGCGATCAGCCCCATGATCCCGCCGGCGATCGCGAGCTTGCGGTGCCCGCCGCCCCGCCGCATCGCCATCATCGAGCCCACGATGGCGGAGCTTCCCAGGTAGATGCCACCCGGCGGGACGAAGATCAGGGGCAGGGACAGGATCCCGAGGACCAGGGCCGCGATCGCGTAGCTGCGCCCACCGCTCATCCGGGTGCCGTCGTCGTAGGGACCTCGACTCATGGTGTCTCCCGTCCGAGGAGCTCGGCGGAACGGCCGAAGACCGCGTCGAGCATCTCCTCCGTCAGCCGCCCCGTGAACGTGTTCTGCTGCGACGGGTGGTAGCTGCCGAGCAGCGTGACGTCCCGCGGGTCCTCGTCCCGGGTGGTGACGGCGACCTCCTCGCCGTGCCCGAAACGGGGCTTGGGGACGGGGCGATCGACCTCGCGCATCAGGATGTCCCAGGCGAAGCCGCCGAGCGCCACGATCACCTCGAACGGCAGTAACCGTATCTCGCCGAGGAGGTACGGGAGGCACTCGTCGCGCTCGTCGGTGGTGGGCCTGTTGTCGGGCGGAGCGCACCGGACGGGCGCGGTCACCCACGCACCGTCGAGCTCCAGCCCGTCGCCCCGGTGCGTCGAGGTCGGCTGGTTCGCGAACCCTGCACGGTGCAGGGCGGCGTACAACCAGTCCCCGGACCGGTCGCCGGTGAACATGCGTCCCGTGCGGTTCGCGCCGTGTGCCGCGGGCGCCAGACCCACGATCAGCAGCCTCGCGTCGGGATCGCCGAAGCCGGGGACCGGACGACCCCAGTAGTCCTCGTCCTCGAAGGCGGCGCGCTTGTCCTCGGCCACCTGCTCGCGCCACGCCACCAGGCGCGGGCAGCGACGGCACTCGACCACGTCGGCCTCGAGCGCCGCGAGGGACGGCCAGTGCTCCATGACGCCTCTCCGGCAGCGGTGCCCGAACGGTACTGGGAGGAACACGCGGCGTGAGCGTCGAAGTAGGCCACCGGGGGCGACGGCGACGGGCGGGACCGCTGCGGCGCTGGCACGGCACAGGAGGACGCACACGTGAGCACCTACACCCGACGCTCGTTCCTGGGGCTCGTCGGACGTGCCGCGGCCGGGGCGGCGGCGATCACGACGATCCCGTCCGTCCTCTACGAGGAACGCTGGGTCCGGGCTGCCGCCGCGCAGACGGCACCGAACGTCGAGGCCACGTTCATCGCGTTGATCGAGACCGTCAACGACGCGACCGGCGAGGACGCCGCCGCCACCTGCGGACGTTGGGTGATGACCGAGTTCGACAAGGCCCTCCCGCCGCTGCCGGAGGGGTCCCCGTCCGCTGCGGTCACCGCGATCCTCGACGCCGCGATGGGCGGCGCGTGCTGGACGGTGCTGGACGCGGACCAGGCGTTCCTCACCGCCGACCTGCGGGTCGAGTTCCTGCGCTCGACCCGCGTCGGGACCGTCACCGCCGTGGGCACCGTCGTGCGCCGCCCCCGCCGGGTGGTCTTCTGCGAGGCGCAGCTGTTCGACGCCGACGAGGTCCTGCTCGCGGTGAGCCGCTGCACCCAGGTTGTGCTGCCCGCGGAGGGCCGCGCCGGCCGCTACGAGGAGCCGGCCGCCGACGGCGCCCCGCCCAACGACGCCCGCGGCTGAGTGATCTCCGGCACAGGGTGTGGACGGCGCGCCGTCCGGGCCTACCCTGGCGCTGT
>JAHWKO010000099.1 GCA_019347855.1 Actinomycetota bacterium | reverse complement strand
CCGAACCGGACATCCGCCAGCTCGGGACACAGATCGTGCTGGTCGTAGACGAAGCGGGTACCGAAGAGCTTGAACGGGGCGGCGAGTGCGAAGTAGGTGTCCGGGGGGTTGCATGCCTGGATCGCGTCGATGTGGTGCCGCATCGCGATCCTCAAGGCCAGCCAGGCGGTGACCAGCCAGCAGTAGACGACCTCCCAGACGAAGCCCGCCACGCCCCGAGCGCGGCGAGGGGGCGGGTAGCGGTGGATCCGGACCCCTTCCAGTTCCTCGTAGGCGATCCGATCGGGTCCCATAGGGCAGATGACCGATACCTGGTAGCCCGCATCGTGGAGGGCTCTGCACTCGAGCCAGACGCGGCGGTCCAAGGGGACGGGGAGGTTCTGGACGATGATCAAGACGTGCGGTGCGTCGTCGGGACCGGGATCCACCACCGCGGTTCCCGATCGCGGGTTCCGACCCGGGTCGTCCAAGGTTCCACCTGCCGTCGCGGTACCGCTCCATCCAGAGCCAACGGGCACCGCTGCCGGTGGGTTAGGTGCAGGTGTCCCGGTACCGCAGTGTCCGGGACACGTGTCCCTGCGTTGCGGGTCCGTCCGGGGGACCCTTAGGCGATGGATGCACCTTCGACCGACGCGGAGGACCGGACGCTGGACGTCTGCGTCGCGGTCGTGACGTGGAACAGCGCGGCCGTGATCGGCAGGTTGCTCGCGTCCCTGCCGGGTGCGCTGACCGGCTTGAAGTACCGTGTGGTGGTCGCGGACAACGCCTCGACCGATGGCACCGTGGAGGTCGTGCGGACGTCGTGGCCGGACGTGACGGTGGTCGAGACGGGACGCAACGCCGGATACGCGGCCGGGATCAACGCCGCCGTCCGAGCACCCTGTCCGGCCCGCGCGACGTTGATCTGCAACCCGGACGTCCAATTGCGCCCGGGAGCCGTCCGGTCGCTCCTGCGCGCGCTCGACGACCCGGACGTGGGGATCGTGGTACCACGTCTGGTCGGTACGGATGGTGAGACCCTGCCGTCGCTGCGACGTCGCCCGACGGTCCTGCGAGCCATGGGCGAGGCCGTTCTCGGCGGTGAGCGTGCGGGTCGCTTCGACCGGCTGGGCGAAACCGTCCACCGAACCGAGATGTACCGATCGGCGCGCGACGTCGACTGGGCCACCGGTGCGGTGATGCTCGTCGACGACCGGTGCCGCGAAGTGGTAGGGGAGTGGGACGAGAGCTTCTTCCTCTACTCGGAGGAGACGGACTTCGCCCTACGTGCTCACGACGCTGGGTTCCGCGTCCGCTACGTGCCAGAGTCGGTCGCCGTGCACGGCGGGGGCGACCTGCACCGGTCACCCGAACTGTGGCGGCTCCAAGCCCTCAACCGCGTGCGTCTGTTCGCGCGGCGCCACGGACCCGTCGCCACCCGCGCGTTCTGGGCGGCCGTCACCCTCAACGAGGGTCTGCGCGCGCTGGCCGGGAGGCCCGGCAACCAGATGGCGTACCGGGCCCTCCGGGAGCTGGGGCCAATGGTGGATCGGCCGTGACCAGCGTCATCGTCCCGGCGCACGACGAGGAGCGTCGCATCGGCGCTTGTCTGTCGGCGCTGCTCGACGACGCCCGAGCGGGTGAGCTCGAGGTCGTGGTCGTCTGCAACGGCTGCACGGACCGCACGGCCGAGATCGCCCGGTCGTTCGGTCAGGCCGTCACGGTCGTGGAGACCCCGATCGCGTCGAAGGCTCACGCACTCGTGCAGGGGGACCGCACCGCGACCCGGTACCCGCGGGTGTACGTCGATGGCGACGTGGTGCTGGATACGGCGGCGGTACGTGCGCTGGTCGGGGCACTCGGGGAGCCGGGCATCCTCGCGGTCTCTCCTCGCCCCTCCTACGAGCTCGACGACGTCGGCTGGCTCGTCCGGTCGTACCACCGGATCTGGCAGCGGCTCCCGGGCGTGCGCCCGGGGCTGGTCGGTTCCGGGGTCTACGGCCTTTCCGAGGAGGGGCGGGGACGGTTCGGCCGGTTCCCGGACGTCCTGGGCGACGACCTCTTCGTCCAGGAGCTGTTCGAACCCGCCGAGCGGATCGTCGTCGACGGGGCCGTCTCGAAGATCGACTCCGCCCGATCTGTCCGCGAGTTGATCCGGCGGAAGATCCGGGTCTTCGCCGGTAACCGGGAGCACGCCGAGCGGTACCGGTCCGGCCAGTCCGTGACGCGTTGGACCGGATGCCTCGAGGTCGTGTGGCGCCGGCCTGGCCTCATCGTCGACCTGCCGGGGTTCGTCATCATCACCGCGCTCGCCAAGGGTCTCGCGTGGTGGCGGTACCGCCGGGGCACCTGGCGCAACTGGTCCGGGGACGGCGGCGCCGGTAACAGCTCAGGACAGCTGTCCCTGGTCGATGTGGCACCGGGTCGCGAGCCTCGAAGAGCCACGCCGGCGCGACGGCAGGTGCCTGCCGCCCGTCGATCGAACGACAGGGAGTCCACGTCATGAAGGTCGCCATCCTCGCTGGAGGGGTCGGTAGCCGACTCGCCGAGGAGACCGTCAGCAAGCCGAAGCCGATGGTGGACATCGGCGGGAAGCCGATCCTGTGGCACATCATGCGGTACTACTCGACGTTCGGGTTCGACGACTTCCTGATCGCACTCGGGTACAAGGGCGAGCACATCAAGCGCTGGTTCGTCGAGTACGCGTCCATCGCGAGCGATCTGACGGTCGACCTCGCCAACGGGCACGTCCACGCGCACGAGGGGGAACGGGACGACTGGACGGTCGGTCTCATCGATACCGGCCTGCACACGGCGACCGGTGGCCGCATCAAGCGACTCGCCCAGTACGTCGGCAACGAGCGGTTCATGCTGACCTGGGGTGATGGGGTCTCCACCGTGGATCTGCACGGGCTGCTCGCGTTCCACCGCTCCCACGGCAAGCTCTGCACGTTGACCGCCGTCCGGCCCCCGGCCCGCTTCGGCCACATCGAGTTCGACGGGGACCAGATCATCGAGTTCACCGAGAAGCCCCAGACCGGCGAGGGCTGGATAAACGGCGCGTTCTTCGTGTGTGAGCCCGGGGTGTTCGATTACATCGGCGGTGACGAGGACATGTTCGAACGGGCCCCGCTCGAGGGTCTGGCGCGCGACGGCCAGTTGATGGCCTACCGCCACTACGACTTCTGGCAGTGCATGGACACGCTGCGCGACAAGAAGCTCCTGGACGAGCTCTGGGAGACCGAGAAGGCCCCGTGGAAGGTCTGGAGCTGATGAAGGTACTCGTCACCGGCCACCACGGGTACATCGGTTCCGTTCTGGTACCGATGCTGCGGAACGTCGGACATGACGTCGTCGGCCTGGACAGCTACCTCTACCGAGGATGCACCCTCGGAGCCGAGCTCGAGGACGCCCCGTCCCTGCGGATGGATGTCCGTGACGTGACGGTCGACCACCTCCGCGGGTTCGATGCGGTGATCCACCTGGCCGCGATCTCCAACGATCCGGTCGGTGACCTCAACCCCGAGTGCACCTACGAGCTGAACCACCGGGGCTCGGTCGAGCTGGCCAGAGCGGCCAAAGCGGCCGGCGTCGAGCGGTTCCTGTTCTCCTCGTCGTGCAGTCTCTACGGCGCCGGCGGGGACGATTTCCTCGACGAGACCGCCGATTTCTTCCCCGTGACCCCCTACGGCGAGTCCAAGATCCTCGCGGAGCGCGGCATCAGCGCGTTGGCAGACGACGACTTCAGCCCCACGTTCCTCCGCAACGCGACGGCCTACGGGTACTCGCCGCGACTGCGTGGCGACCTGGTGGTCAACAACCTCGTCGGCTACGCGTTGTTGACCGGGGAGGTCCTGATGAAGAGCGACGGGACCCCCTGGCGGCCGCTCGTTCACATCGAGGACATCTCGCGGGCGTTCCTCGCGATCCTGGAGGCGCCCCGTCAGCTCGTGCACGACGAACCGTTCAACGTTGGGATCACCGAGGAGAACTACCAGATCCGCGACGTCGCGCGGATCGTCGAGGAGGTCGTCCCTGGCAGCACGGTCACGTTGGCGGACAGCGCCGGCCCGGACATCCGCAACTACCGGGTCAGCTGCGACAAGCTCGCGGCGACCCTACCCGCGTACCAGCCGACCTGGACGGTCCGGGCCGGCGCCGAGCAGGTCTACGAGGCCTACCTCCAGTACGGGTTGACGCTCGAACAGTTCCAAGGACCCGACCTGATGCGGATCAAACACGTCAAGGCCCTCATCGGTTCCGGACGGCTCGACGAGATGCTGCGCTGGCAGCCGGAGCCTGCCAAGGCCGCGGAACACGGCCGATGAGGGACAAGTCCCCCCGAGCGCCTCGCTGTCGATCTTGCGGTGAGCCTGGACTGCGCACCTTCCTGTCACTCGGCAAGCACCCGCTACCCGACGCGTTGGTGGACCCGGCGCACCTCGACGATCCGGAACCACACTTCCCTCTGGACGTGGCGTTCTGCGAGAGCTGCTCGCTGGTGCAACTGCTGGGGGAGGTGCCTCCAGAGATGCTTTTCGTCGACAACTACCTGTACTTCTCGTCGTTCTCGGACCGACTGCTCGCCCACGCCCGGGACCACGCGCTCGGCCTGATCCGCTCGCGCGATCTCGGTCCGGACAGTCTCGTGGTCGAGCTCGCCAGCAACGACGGCTACCTGCTCAGGAACTTCGTCGACGCCGGGGTCCCGGTGCTGGGGATCGATCCCGCTCCCGACCAGGCGCGTGCCGCACGGGCGGTCGGCGTGCCGACGCTCGAGGAGTTCTTCGGCGTCGAGCTCGCTGAACGTCTGGTCGCCGAGGGCCGGCGCGCCGACGTGATCATCGCGAACAACGTCATGGCGCACATCCCCGACCTCAACGGCTTCGTCGCCGGGATGGCGACCCTGCTCGACGACGACGGTGTCATCACGGTCGAGAACCCGTACGTGCGCGACCTGATCGAGCACGGCGAGTTCGACACGATCTACCACGAGCACTTCTACTACCACTCCTGCACGGGGGTGGACGCCCTCGTTCGCCGCCACGGCCTGTACCTGAACGACGTCGAGTACTTCCCCGACCTGCACGGTGGCACCCTCCGTTGGCACATCGGCAAGCACGAGGACCCGACCGACACCGTCCGGACCTACCTCGACGACGAGCGTGATCGCGGCATGACGGGGTTCGGCTACTACGCGGACTTCGCGGAACGGGTCGAGTCGATCAGGCGCGACCTGCTCGAGCTCCTGGACGGGATCAAGGCCGACGGGAACACGATCGCCGCCTACGGGGCCGCCGCGAAGGGCAGCACGCTGATCAACTACGTCGGCATCGGACCTGAACGGGTCGACTTCGTCGTCGACCGCAACACCCACAAGCACGGGCTGCGCATGCCGGGTATGCACCTGCCCATCCTGCCGACCGACGCGCTGCTCGAGCACCAGCCAGATCACGTGCTGATCCTGGCCTGGAACTTCGCCGACGAGATCATCGCCCAGCAGCAGGAGTACCTGCGGCGGGGCGGCCACTTCATCGTCCCGGTCCCTCGCCCCGAGGTGATCGCGTGAGCAGGATCGACGCGTGCCCGTCCTGCGGGGCGGGCGGCCTGGAGACCTTCCACCGCGCGGCGGACGTGCCCACCAACAGCTGTCTGCTGCTGGAGGACGCCGCGGAAGCCCGGGCGTACCCGCGTGGGGACCTGGAGCTCGCCTTCTGCGCGGTGTGCGGGTTCATCACCAACGTGGCCTTCGATCCGGCGCTCGCCGAGTACTCCGACCGGTACGAGGAGACCCAGGGTTACTCGGCCACCTTCGTCGACTTCGGGAGGAACCTCGCCAAAGAGTGGGTCGAGCGGTACGACCTGCACGGCAAGCACGTCCTGGAGATCGGCTGCGGGAAGGGGGAGTTCCTCACCTGGATGATCGAGGCTGGTGCAGGCAGCGGGGTCGGCATCGATCCTGGGGTGCACCCCGAACGCCTGGACGGTGACGCGGCAGCGAGGGTCGATTGGATCGCCGACCTCTACGACGATCGGTACGCGCACCTCCGGGCCGATGCGATCGTCTGCCGTCACACGCTGGAGCACATCCACCCCGTCCGGGGGTTCCTGAGCACCATCCGTCGCAACCTCGGGGACCAGCACGAGACGGTCGTGCTGTTCGAGCTGCCTGACGCGCTGCGGGTCCTGCGTGAGGTCGCCTTCTGGGACACCTACTACGAGCACTGCAGCTACTTCACCATGGGATCGCTCGTACGCCTGTTCCGTGCGTGCGGGTTCGACGTCCTGAACACGACGTACGCGTACGAGGACCAGTACCTGCTCGTCGAAGCCCTGCCGAGCGAGCCGCCCGAGACGCGCCCTTCCGGCCAGCACCCAGACGACGTCGCCCAGGTGCGGACCCTGGCCCGTCGGTTCGGTGCCAGCTTCGAGGCGCAGCGTCGCCGGTGGCAGGAGCGGATCGCTGCGACCGTCGACCGCGGGGGGCGGGTCGCGCTGTGGGGCGGCGGGTCGAAAGCCGTCGCGTTCCTGACGACCCTCGGGGACCCCTCCTTGATCGATGCGGTCGTCGACATCAACCCCCACAAGCAGGGGCGCTTCATCGCGGGGACCGGGCATCCGGTCCTCGGCCCGGACGCCCTGACGGAGCTGGCGCCGGACCTGGTCATCGCGATGAACCCGGTCTACACGTCGGAGATCGCCAGTGCCCTGGATGACCTCCAACCGAGCGCACGACTGGAAGCCCTGTGAGCTTGTCCATCGTGGATGCCGCCGTACCGGCTCCGGTCGGCACGGAGACGTGCGTCGCATGCGGCAGTTCCGAACTGGAACCGTTCCTCGACCTCGGACAGGTACCCGTCGCGACGACCTCGTTGTACCGGACACGCGCCGAAGCGATGCAGACCCCGCGGGGTCGCATGGTCCTGGGGCAGTGCCCGCGTTGCGGGCTGGTCCGCAACGTGGCGTTCGATCCCGAGTCCGTCGCCTACACGACCGAGTACGAGAACTCCCAGCATTTCTCCCCCACCTTCCAGCGCTACGCGGAACAGCTCGCCGGCCGGCTGATCGACGCGTACGGATTGCGCGGTGCGACGGTCGCCGACATCGGATGTGGCAAGGGCGAGTTCCTGGCGCTGCTGTGCGAACGCGCCGAGGCGCGAGGTCTCGGTTTCGATCCAACCTACGACGGGGAGGTGGACGGGTCCGAACGGATCGAGATCCGCCGCGAGTTCTTCCCGGGCGGTGAGTCCAGCCTGGACGTGCAGCTCGTCGTCTGCCGCCACGTCCTGGAGCACCTCGCTGCTCCGGACGCGCTCCTGGAGACGGTGGTCGGGTCGCTGGCCGGACCGGTGCCCGTGTACTTCGAGGTACCGAACGCTGAGCACGTGTTCAGCCCGTCCGGCATGTGGGATCTCATCTACCAGCACGTCTCGTACTTCGGTGAACGTTCGGTGCGGGCGCTGTTCGCCCGGTGTGGCTTCGAGGTAACGGGACTGGACGCCTCGTTCGACGGCCAGTTCCTGTCGATCGATGCGGTCCCCGGCGAGCACGTCCCTGATCTCCCGACCCCGCGATCCGAACGCTCTGCCCCGTTCACCGAGATCTTCCGGGACACCCTGGACCGCTGGGAGCGGTTCGCTGAGCGACACCAGGACCGTGAGGTCACGCTCTGGGGCGCCGGCGCCAAAGGGGTGTCGTTCCTGAACCTCACCCCGGTGGGCCAGATCGTCGACGCGGTCGTGGACATCAACCCCCGCAAGCAGGGCGCCCACGTGCCCGGAACGGGGCAAGCCATCATCGACCCATCGAGCCTCGCCGAGATCAGCCCGGAGGTCGTCGTCGTCGCCAACCCCCTGTACGAAGCCGAGATCGTCGGTTCGCTCGAACGGCTCGGTCTGACCTGTGAGGTGTTCACGCTATGAGACGGCCCTTCTGGCGCGGATCCGCGCTCATCCTGGCCTTGGTGTCCTCGCTCCTCGTAGGCACTGCACCGGGGGCCGTGTCCTCGACGTCGTCGGGGGCGTTCGTGTCGGATGATTTCAACGCGTCGTATA
>JAHWKO010000098.1 GCA_019347855.1 Actinomycetota bacterium | reverse complement strand
CGCCCTGGGCCCTCGGGCAAGGCCGCGGCGCCGGCGAGCATCGCCCGGCGGCTGTCGTGTCTGTCGAGCTTCTATGGCTACGGCGTCCAGGTCGGCGTCCTCGACGAGAACCCCGTAACGAACGTCAAGCGCCCCCGGGTGGCCAACGACTCGATGAGCGTCGGCCTCACGCGCGAGGAGCTCGAGCGTCTCCTTGAGGCCGCCGAGGCCGACGGCCCACGGTCGGCGGCGCTGATCACGCTGCTGGCCTACAACGGCCTGCGCGTCGACGAGGCGCTCTCGCGCGACGTCGAGCACCTCGGCCACCAGCAGGGCCACCGCGTGCTGCGCATCTCGCGCAAGGGCGGCCGCGACGCCCTCGAGCCCCTCTCCCCTCCCGTCGAACGCGCCCTCGACTCCCACCTCGCCGAGCGCACCACCGGCCCGCTTTTCCTCGACGACCGCGGCCAGCGGATGTATGAAGCACAGGCCTGGCGGCTCGTCCGACGCCTGGCGCGCCGCGCCGGCCTAAAGGCCGCTGGCCAGTTAAGCCCCCACAGCCTGCGCCACACCTTCGCCACCTCCGCCCTCGAGGCCGGCGCCGACGTGGTGGAGCTACAGACGCTTCTGGGCCACGCCTCGCTGGACACCACCCGGCGCGACCTCGACGCCACCGCCGAGCGTCTCGCCACCACCCTCTGGGCCTGACCGCGACCGAGGAGTCCACGACCGGTGTCACGCGCCACGATCCTGCGCAGCGTGGGCCTCGGCCTCACGGTCCTCGTCCTGATCGGTGGAGCCACGCTGATCGGGGCGGAGGCCAACGATCCGAGCGTGGGTGCGCAGGAGCAGCTCGAGCGCTACTACGCGGACTCCGACGCTGCGGCGGTCGCCGACCGGATCGTGCCCGGCAGTCTCGGCGTGGAGAACATCGATCGCCAACAGCTCGAGGCAGGGCTCGGGCGCATCCTGCAGGAACCCTTCGAGGTCGAGAGCTCCGAGACCTTCACCGTGCGGGGAACCCGGGTCGTGCGGATCAGCGTGGCCCGACCGCAGGGCGCTGCCCCCCTCGACTGGTGCGTGCTGCCGGACGGAGGGTTGCTGATCGGATGCCGGCTCGCGACGGCGGAACTCCAGGGCGAGGTGCAGGACGCTCCGGTGGAGGTGAGCTTCTCGGCGATGGACCTCCAACCGTCGACGGTGCTGCTCGCCGTGGTGCTCGCGACCACTGAGGAAGAGCCGGTCCCGCTCGGCGATGACATCCGGCTCCAGGGGGACAGTTTCGAGCTGACGAACACCTCCTACGTCCTCGGAGGCCAGCAGGTCCCCGCGGATCCACAGGATCTGCAGGTCCGTCCCGGTGCGGGTCTCCAGCTCGTGTTCCAGGCACAGGACGTCGAGGACCTGATGCCCTACGCCGAGGGTCCCTTCACGCTGACGTGGGGGGACGGCTCGGTCCGGTTCGAGATCGCTGAGGTGACCTGGTTCATCGACGGCGGCACGAGCGCCGACCCCGGTCCCACGGAGACGGCCTCCCAGTGACCTTCGAGCTCGTCGTCTGCGGGAGCGCCGGGACCCACCCGGGACCGGGACGCAACTGCTCCGGGTACCTGCTGCGCACGCCCGGGTCGAAGGTGATGGTCGACTGCGGGAACGGGTCGACCACCGTCGTGCAGCAGGAGGTCTCGTTCGAGGAGTTGGACGCGGTCGTCATCACCCACCGTCATCACGACCACTGGGCCGACCTCGTCGGGATCTACTACGCGCTGCGGTTCCACCCGGACGGGCCCAGGACGATCGACGTGCATGCCCCAGCGGGCACCCGGGACTTCGTGGCGCAGCTGCTGTCCGACGACGCTGCGGCGATCTTCGATCAGGTGTGCCGGTTCCACGAGACGGTCCCGAACGAGCACGTGACCATCGGTGACCTGGACCTCACCTTCGCCGACAGCGAGCACGTCGTGCCGACCGTCGCGATCCGCGCGGAGCACGAGGGCGCCGTGCTCGCGTACTCCTCCGATTCCTCGGGCGGGCCGGGGCTGATCGAGATAGCGCGCGGCGCGGACCTGTTCCTGTGCGAAGCCAGCTGGCTCGGTCACCCCGACGAGTGGCCGGACGGGGTGCACCTCACCGCGCGGGGCGCCGGTGAGCACGGTCGGATCGCTGACGTCGACCACCTGTTGCTGACCCACATGTGGCCCACGAACGATCGCGACCGGGCGCTCGAGGAGGCCCGGGAGGCCTACGGCGACGGACCGCTCGATCTCGCCGAGGACGGCCAGATCTGGCAGGTCGGCGGATGACCGCCGAGGTCCGGAGGTCCCCATGAGCGAGCGACCCGACGGTCGCGGGCCGGACGAGCTGCGCCCCGTGCGCTTCGAGCTCGGCGTGCAGCGCGCCCCGGCCGCGTCCTGCCTCGTGTCCTTCGGCGCCACCCGCGTCATCTGCGCGGTGTCGCGCGAGGAGGGCGCGCCCCGCTGGCGTGATCGCCGCGGATGGGTCACCGGCGAGTACGCCATGCTCCCCGGATCGACCGAACCGCGCGCACGCCGGGAGCGCACCCCCCGCGGCCGCAGTCAGGAGATCCAGCGACTGATCGGCCGGTCCCTGCGGGCGGTCGTCGACCTGGACGAGCTCCCGGATGTGACGCTGACCGTGGACTGCGACGTGCTGGAGGCCGACGGCGGGACGCGCACCGCCGCGATCACCGGCGGCTGGGTCGCGCTGGCCAGGGCCTGCGACGACCTCGGGTACGGCGGGGCCTTGACCGGTCAGGTCGCGGCCGTGTCCGTCGGGATCGTCGACGGGCGACCCCTGCTCGACCTCCCCTACACCGAGGACGTCGCCGCCGATGTGGACATGAACGTCGTGGCGACGTCCGACGGTCGGCTGGTCGAGGTGCAGGGGACGGCCGAGGGAGAGCCGTTCGGTCGGGACGCGCTCGATGCGATGCTCGATCTGGCGATCGCGGGCTGCGAGCAGCTCTTCGAGCTGCAGCGAGGCGCCCGGGAGGGCGAGACGTGACCCAGCGGATCGTCCTCGCGACCCGCAACCGCGGGAAGCTCGCCGAGCTCCGTCGGATCCTCGACGGCCTCGACGTCGAGCTCGTTCCTGCCGACGAGCTGGGTCTCGAGGACGTCGAGGAGACCGGCACGACCTTCGAGGACAACGCCCTGCTGAAGGCCCGTGCCGCCGCGGACGAGAGCGGGCTGCCGGCCATGGCCGACGACTCCGGGTTGGTGGTCGACGCCCTGGGAGGGGCTCCGGGGGTCCGCTCCGCCCGGTACGCCGGGACGCATGGCGACGACGAGGCCAACAACCGCAAGCTCCTCCGCGAGCTCGCCGACGTCCCGGAGGAGGAACGCTCCGCCCGTTTCGTCTGCGCTGCGGCGCTCGTCGCGGCCGACGGGCGTGAGTGGGTCCGCCACGGGTCGATGGAGGGCCGCATCATCCGTGCGCCCCGAGGGGACGGAGGGTTCGGCTACGACCCTCTCTTCGTCAGCGACGGGGAGACCCGCACCAACGCCGAGCTGCCTGCCGAGGTCAAGGACGCCCGCAGTCACCGGGGCGCCGCGTTCCGGGCGGTGCGGGGCGCGGTCGAGGAACTCCTCGGGCGCTGACCCACGACCCCACGCCCACCGCGGGTGGGTCAGTCCTCGACGACGTGGGTGCGGAAGCGTTCGCGCGCCCCCGCCCACCACTCTCGGTCGAACGTGCCGTCGTCACGCAGCCCCTCGGCCGCAGCCCACGCCATGGACAGCGCGTGGTGCGAGTTGTCGTGCACGAACAGCCCCTGACGCCCGAACGTCAGCACCTGGGGGAGGTCCGACACCCAGGCATCGATGGTCTCGAACGCGTCCTCGTAGCCCACGTCGTAGATCGGGTAGGCGCGGGGGAGGCGGCGCACCTCGACGGCTGACGGGATCGGGTCGCTGAGGCCCATCCCTCGCAGGGTCGACCGGACCACATCAGCCAGCTCCTCGTCGCTCGCGGACCACAGCTCGTCCTCCCGGTCGCACGGGATCTCGGCGCACAGGACGGTCCGGCCCGCGGGGTCCTCGTCGCTGTCCCGGTAGTTGGTCGGCTCGGAGATCCTGCTGACCGGCGTCTCCAGGCCGGGGAGGTAGTGCGCGTCGTACGGGCTGTAGCGGTCGGTGTCGAGCACGAGGTACACGAGCAGCATCGACCGGAACGCCAACCGGTGGGCAGCGGCGAGCACCTCGGCAGGTGCCGGCGGATCGGCGAGGCGAGCCAGCACGGTCACGGGGAGGGTCGACCAGGCCATCGTCGCCTCCACGGTCGTCCCGTCCGCCGCCTCGACCTCCACGCCGTCGCTGTGCAGGCCGAGGCGGGTCACCTCCGCCCCGAGGCGGACCTCCGCCCCGCGCGACACCGCTGCCTGACCGAGCTCCTCCCAGAGCTGTCCGAACCCGCGCTTCGGGTACCAGAACAGATCGCAGTCACGGCGCGCCCCACGCAGGATCCGCCCCACGATCTTTGCGGGGGAGTCCGCGGAGACCCGCCGGCGTGCCTGCTCGCCGGACAGCTCCTCCGGTTCCCGACCCCACAGCTTCCTCGCGTACGGGAAGTAGAAGTGCTCGCAGATCGTCGGTCCCAGCGCGGCGCGCAGCACCTCGGCGAACGTGTCGTCCGCGGGCTGCCTCGCCGGCCCCAGCACGGCGTCCCGGGCGGCGCGCAGGGCGAACCCCGGCGGCGCGCTCCGTAGCAGATCCGCCGGCTTCAGCGGGAAGCCGATCCAGCGCCCCGCGAGGCGGATCCGGCCGTTCCGGTGGCGCCGCTGGAGGTCTCCGTCGAGGAGCTGGCGGAGCTCGGACAGGATCGCGGCGTCCGTGGCCGGATGCAGCCGGTGGCTGCCGTGGTCCACCCGGATCCCGGCGATCTCGAAGCTGCCGGCGGCGCCGCCGACCCGGTCGGCACGCTCGAGGACCACCGCGTGCTGACCGGCTCCGGCGAGTCGGTAGGCGGCCCCGAGGCCGGCGGGTCCCGCCCCCAGCACCGCGACCGCCACCGGGCGTCGACGGACGGCAGCGGCCAGGGGATCGTTCGAGGAGAGGCGGGACACGGCCGGAGGCTACCGCCGCGAGCTCCGCCGACCGCGTGCGCGTTCAACGCATGGCAGCAGGACAACGGGCGCGCGGCGGCGAACCACTGCCACGTAGTCGCCGTCCTCTCAGGAGCCTCCTCGTGGTCGATCATGACCGCACGCTCGCGCCCGGACGTCTCCGCGTGATCGACGTCGTGCGGTTCGGACTCCCCGAGGGCCCCAACCGTGGATCGTGGTCCTGCACGCGGTGCGGGGACGAGCACCCGTTGGCGGAGAGCTGGTCGGTGGTGTTCGACAGCGCCCGGGGCCCGTGCTCGATGGTCCTGTGCAGACGGTGCGCCGAGGACTACCGGTCACCGGACCGCGCCTGACCCCAGGGGCGCTGGGTCCCGACCCCCTCGCGCATGAGCGCGATCACGTACCGGAGTGTCGCTCCTGTTCGCGCTCGGCCTCCTCGGCCTTCTCCTCGTGCTCGGCCTTCTTCTGCTGCGCCTGGCCTTCCCTGGCGAGCTCGTCGCTGCCGGTGATCTTGCCCGCGATCTCCTTCGCGGTGCCCTTGGCTTTCTCAGCTGCCTTGTCGTCGCTCACGGTCGTCTCCCGTCTCGGGGTGCAACGGACCACCATACGGAAGAGCGGACACCCGGACGTGGCCGGAGGGACGCCGGCGGAGGGAGCGGTACCGGGTCGCCGGGTTCGGTTCGGTGCGAGCGGGGAGACTCGAACTCCCAAGGGGCTCTCGCCCCACGAGGACCTAAACCTCGCGTGTCTGCCAGTTCCACCACGCTCGCCAGCGGTCACAGGCTACGCCCGAGCGCGACGCCGGTCCCGTTGGCGTCCCCCGTCGGCGGACGCTCCTTCGTGCGGGTACGAGGAGTTCATGCGTTCGCGGAGCACATGGGACGTCTGGGCCGCGGAGCTCGCGGCTGGCCTGTTCATGCGGGCCATCGAAGGCCAGCACGTCGCCCGCTGACGGATCGCGAGCTGACCGTCCGTCGCTGCGGACTCCCGGCCCCGGCCTACGGTGACCCAGACCCGAGGAGCGAGCGAACCTTTGGCGGGACGACCGGTGCAGGATCGCAGCTCCGCCTCGAGCTTGACGGGTCCCCAGCTCGTCTTGACGATAGCCGTGGTGGTCGCGTCGATCAGCGGCGTCTACGCGGTGACGGTCCTGATGGCGAGCACGCGCGGGCTCGAGCCGCCGGCGGAGCTCTTCCAGGATGCACCGGTGGCGGCAGGCCTGGGGGTCGAGCTGTACGTGGCCGAGCTCGTGCCCGGGAGCTCGCCCGTCCCCATGGATCCCCCCGCGTTCAGCGGCGGGCTCCCGACGAACGAACCGATCTCCATCCGCCTGGTCTACCTCGCCAGGGACGCCGCAGACGGGGACGACCTCGTAATCATCTGGACCCGGGACGAGCAGGAGCTGCGCCGGTCACGGATCGTCCTCAGCCCCGGTCAGGGTGCCGGTTCCGCGGTGCTATCGGGTACGCAGACAGGTGAACCCGGCACGTACCAGGTCGACGTCCTCGTCGAGGACACGCCTCTGACCGCCCTGCGGTTCGACGTGGTCGAACTGCCACCGTCCTGAGGACCGTACGAACGGCCGGGAGACGGTTCGCCGTCCGTGGTTCGCTCGACACCGAGGGTGCGACCGGCATCCGTGAACCGACCGAAGAGGGACCACCGTGATCACGCTCGGCGTCATCCTGCTCATCCTCGGACTACTGCTGGACATCGGGATCCTCTGGACGATCGGGGTCATCCTCCTGGTCGTCGGTGCGATCCTCTGGATCCTGGGTTCCATGGGCCGCGCGATCGGCGGTCGTCGCCACTACTGGTGATCCCATCGCCCCGACCGGGGCCCGAGTGATCGGGTCCCGGCCGGAGCGAGGCGGGTGTCCTGCGTTGGGACGGTCGCCTCGGAGGTCCAGCGGTACTCGGTCCTGCTCTGTGCGAGATGTGCCGCCGACCCGATGATCCGGGCCTGGCTGTCGGATCTCGGCGCGTCCTTCGCTGAGACGACTCGACCGGTCGCCTGACCCGTGGGCTACTACAAGCCGCTCTTCCGTCGGCCCTACTACCGCGACTGGCCCGTCATCGCGGCGGCCTGGACCGCGCTGCTGACGGCGGTGGTGTACGGCCTGGGGCAGGCCGCATCGATCAGCCTCGGCCGGATGGTCCTGATCGCCCTGGTCGTGTTCCCGGTCACCGCATGGTTGCTGGCGTTCATCCGCCAGCGCGTTACGAGGTGGCGCTAGGCCGCCTCGCGATCAGCCCCGCTGGCCGGTTGCCTGGGTGGTTCCGTGGTGTCGGTCGAGCACCGGGTGCGTGCGCGGTGGCCAGACGGCTCATTTCGCGGTCAGCTCGCCACGCGATCGTGCTCTCGCAGCGCTGCGACGAGCTCGTCCTTGGTCATGTCGGAGCGCCCGGAGATGTCGGCTTCCTGTGCAAGCTCGTAGAGCTCGTCCTTCGTGCGGTCCTCCAACTCGGCGTTTTCGGCATCCTGGCCGGAGCGGCCCAGACTCGCCTCGAGAGCCTGCATGAGGTCGATGACCTCGCCCTCCTGCTCGGTCGGCGCCTCGACCGCCACGTCCTCGCCCTCCGCCCGTGCCCGGAGGAGTTCCATGACGCGTTCGTGGTGTTCGTCACGGTAGTTCTCGGGCTCGAAGTCGGTCGTGAGCGAGCCGATGAGCTGCTCCGCCATGTCCAGCTCACGGTCGGTGACCTGCACGTCCTCGTCCGCCACCCCCTCGATGTCGGCCGGGTCGACCACCTCGTCGGCGTAGTTCATGGTGTTGAGGAGCAACACGCCGTCCCGTGCTCGGATCGCGGCCAGGTACTCCTTGGTGCGCATGACGAACTTCGCGAGGGCCGCCTTCCCGGTCCGCTCCATCGCGCGGACCAGCAGCGTGTAGGGCTTCCGCGCCGCGTCGCCATCAGGAGCCAGGTAGTAGGGGCGCTCGTAGTAGATCGGTTCGATCTCGGCGAGCTC
>JAHWKO010000097.1 GCA_019347855.1 Actinomycetota bacterium | reverse complement strand
TCGACACACAGCTGTCGATCCCGCAACTGGTCAACACGGCCTGGTCCTCGGCCTCGACGTACCGCGACACCGACAAGCGTGGTGGTGCGAACGGGGCGCGCATCCGTCTCGCACCGCAGGCGGACTGGGACGTCAACGTCCGGTCCGGGGTGTCAGACGTCATCTCGGAGCTCGAGGAGATCCAGCGGGAGTTCACCGACGCCCAGACGGGCGGCAAGCGGGTGTCGCTCGCCGACCTGATCGTGCTCGGCGGCTGCGCCGCGGTCGAGGCGGCGGCCGACAAGGCCGGGTACGACGTGCAGGTCCCGTTCACGCCGGGACGGACCGACGCGTCGCAGGAGCAGACGGACGTCGACTCGTTCGGCTGGCTCGAGCCGGAGGCGGACGGGTTCCGCAACTACCTGAAGAAGGACGGTCCCATCCCGACCGAGCACCTGCTGCTCGACAAGGCGTTCATGCTGACGCTGTCAGGCCCCGAGATGACGGCGTTGATCGGCGGTATGCGCGCGCTGGACGCCAACGTCGGGGACTCCAAGCACGGGGTCTTCACCGACCGTCCCGGGACGTTGACCAACGACTTCTTCGTGAACCTGCTCGACATGGGCACGGAGTGGGAGGCGGTCGGCGAGGGCGAGGAGGTGTTCGAGGGCCGCGACCGCGAGACCGGTGAGGTCAGGTGGACCGCGTCCCGCGTCGACCTCGTGTTCGGCTCGAACTCCCAGCTCCGCGCGATCGCGGAGGTCTACGGCAGCGACGAGGCCGAGGAGCGGTTCGTGCACGACTTCGTGGCCGCGTGGGACAAGGTCATGAACCTCGACCGTTTCGAGCTCGCCTGAACCGACCGCGCGCCCCGGGAGGCAACATCGGAACCGGACGGGCCGACACGGCGTCCCACCCGTGAGCGACATCCGCGAGGTCCAGGTGCGGCTCCTGCTGATCGTCATGACCCTTGGACTCCTGACCGCCTGCGGCGGGTCCCCGCCCCCCGTGGTGTCGGACCCGGGCGTCCGTACGGCGACCTACACGTGCGGATCGGTGACGCTCACCCCACGGCAGCTGGACGAGGCTCCGCCGGCCGACGACCTCGATGCCGACGCCAGGGCGGCGCTCGACGGGGTCGAGGTACCGCCGATCGATCCGGGCGATGGCTGGGTCGTGCTGTCCGCGACGAGCGTGGAGCTCGCCATGATCCGCGAGCTCGACGAGCCGCAGGGCAACGGTCCCGGTGACGTGCGTACCCACGAGTTCCTCGCGGTCCGTACCAGTGAGGGCGCGACGAACGTGCCCGACGGCGCGTGGGTGCTCGACGCGACCGGCACGTGCACGCCGCGTATCGACCTCGGGGAGCTCGGTGCGGCCGACCTGGTCCTCGCCGAGGAACCGTCTCCGGACGACCGTGAGGTACGCCTCGCCGTGTTCGAGCGCGCGTGCGCCTCCGGCCGCTCGGCGGACGGTCGGGTCGAGGTCGTGAGGCAGACGCTCACCGACGACCAGCTACGGCTCGTGGTGGGCGTGCGCGCCGCGTCCGGTGCGCAGGAGTGTCCGGGCAACCCGGCGACCCCGGTCACGATCGAGCTCGACGACCCGCTCGGCGAGCGGACCGTGGTCGACGCGACGACCCTTCCGCCGCAGCAGCTCCCCGTCGACGAGGTGCACGAGCCCGCGAGTGCAGATGGTGACGAGGTGGAACGGGCGCTGGCCTACGAGCCGCCCCCCTCCTACGTCATGGAGGTGACCGTCGAGTGCTTCTGTCCCGCCGGTCGGTTCCGCGTCACGGTGGAGGACGGTGAGAAGGTCGAGGTCGCGATGATCGATCCGGTCCGGGAGGAGGGCCAGGCCACCGCCCACCTCGATCTCGCCCCGACCATCGCCGACATCCAGGACCGGCTGCGCGACACGGTCGATGGCGGCGGCGAGGTCCTCGAGATCGCAACGGCTGACGACGGCCGGCCGATCCGGGTCAGCCTCGACCCGATCCCGAACGCGATCGACGACGAGGTCGCCTACGAGGTCGCGCGGTGGGAGCCCGGCACGGGCCAGTAGGCAGTTGGCGGGACGGTCGTACGTTCGGCGCACCGAACGAACGGCCGGGTCCTGTGCTCAGGAGCGGCGGTTGGATGGGGCTCGAACGCCCGATCAGCGGGCCGTCCTGCACGGGGGATCCATGGAACTCGCCGAAGACGTCACCGCGGGGCTCACCCGCTACGAACGCGACCGGATCGTGGAGATCCGTGACTGGTACGGGCGACGACCGGGTGCGGTCGACCGGCTACTGGCGGGGGCGTCCCACCGTGCCAGGTGGCTCCTCGACCGGGCCATGGAGTCCGACCGGGTCCGTGAGGCCACCGAGCGCGGGGCGACGCGTGTGCTCGAGACGCTCGAGGGCCAGCTCCTGCGCGACGTCGACGAACCCTCCCTCCGCTTCGATCCCGCCGAGCCGGCCGAGCGGGAACGCGCGTTGCAGCGAGCAGACGAGCGCGCCGCTCAGTTGCGGTCGCGCTACGTGGGCGCCCTGTCCGGTCAGGCCGCGATCGCCGGTGCCGCCTCGCTCAGCCTGCCTATGGCCGTGGTCGCCGTGGCCGGCGACATCGCTGGGGCGCTGCTCGGCTCGCTTCGGACCGCCGCGCACACGTTGGTGGTCTACGGGGTCGACCGGGACGACCCGGCACTCGTCCCCGCCAGCGTCGGGCTGGTCGCCGCAGCCAGCGAGACCGAGACCGCCGAGCGCCGGGCCACGATCCGCGGGGCGGTGCTCCGGCTCACGGGCGGCGTCGGTGCCGTGCCGGTGACCGACGAGATCCCGCGGGTCGTGGCGCAGCAGACGAGTTCGCGGGCGGCCAAGGAGGCGGTCGAGCAGATCGCCCGTCGGATGCTGCGTCGCCGCGCGATCCGGGTGGTGCCGATCCTCGGGGCCGTCGCCAGCGCCTCGGCGTCAGCGTGGCTGGCGGCTCGGGTGGCGGAGGCCGCGACGCACGCCGGGACCGTGCGGTTCCTGGACCAGCACGCGAGCGTTCCCGCCGGAGAGGTTCTCCCTACCGTCTGAGGCGTGGGCACTATGGTCGCAGCGTCGGTCGGAGGTCGTCCAGATGCAGGCGGTGGCGTTCCTGCGTGGTATCAACGTCGGCGGTCACGACGTGCGCAACGTCCAACTCGAGGAGCTGTTCGGCCAGCTCGACCTGGAGCGGCCGACCGGCTTCCTCGCGAGCGGCAACGTCCTGTTCGGCACCGACCGGACCGACACGACCGCCCTGGAACGAGACATCGCCCCGCACCTCGAAGCGAACCTCGGGTTCGCGGTCCCGACGTTCGTTCGGACCGGTGACCAGGTCGCGGCCATCGCCCAGGCGCAGCCGTTCGCCGACCTCGCAGGCAAGGTCCACGTCGCGTTCCTGCGCACCGAGCCGGATAGCGACCTCCAGGGGGAGCTCCACGAGGCGGCGACCGAGAGCGACCGCCTGACGTTCGACGGCCGGGAGGTGTTCTGGCACGTCGCCGGGCGGTTCATGGACTCGGCCCTCAGCGGCAACGAGGTGAACCGGCTCCTCGGTTCGGAGTGGACGGTGCGGACGCTCAACACCGTCACGCGCCTCGCGGGCAAGCTCGACGGCCCGTCGTGACCCGGGACGAGCACCCCCGCACCGTGGCCGATCCGCGCGCGTGGATCCGCTTCGGCCTCACCCACCTGACCGCGGCCGGAGGGGCGTACGGGATCGGCCTCACGCTGCTGGTGGCGCTGCTCATCGGGAACCTCGGCGCACCCGGGACCTTCGTCCTGCTCGCGATCCCCTCGGGGCTCGTGGTCGGAGGGGTGCTGGGCCTGGTGCTCGGGACCTTGGACGGGTTCCTCGTGCGCAGCGTCGGGCAGGAGCACCTGCGTCTGGCGACCACGGCGTTGAACGCGGCGGTGACGACCGTGGTGATGGTCGTGATCGGGACGGCCGCCGGGGCGACCGGCTTCCTGGTGATCGCCGTGCTCTACGTGGCGCCCGCGGTGCTGGTCGCGGTGGTGACCTGGCGGCGGAGTCCGGAGGCTCGCCGCATCCACGGCTAGGCCCAGTGGGCTGTCCATCCGGCCCCGCACGAACGGACGAGGTGTGGAAGCCTCTTACGGTGACGTGGAGAGGAACGTGAACATGGCACAGGAAGGGCCCCGCCTCCGGTTCGATGGGGACGCTGACGACGGCGAGACGATCGTCCTCGACCAGCCACGAGGGACCGTCGGGCGACGGGAGGACAACGCCTACGTGGTGACCGATCCCCACGTCTCGCGGGTCCACGCGCAGTTCGACGTCCGCGGCGGCCGGGTCTTCGTGGCCGATCTGGGTAGCTCCGGCGGAACCATGGTCAACGGCGAGGCCGTCGAAGGTCAACGCGCGCTCGAACACGGTGATGAGGTGTCCTTCGGCCCGGTGTCGGCGACGTTCCTCACCAGCGACGGGGACGACCGCGGCGAGGATGTAACGACCCGCGTGTTCACCGCCCCGGCCGTCGCGACCGGACCCGACCTGTCCCCACGCCAGCAGCAGGTCCTCGAGCTGATCGCCGAGGGGATGACCAACAAGGAGATCGCCCAGGACCTGGGCATCACCGAGCGGACGGTCAAGGCCTACGCGGCGGAGGTCTACACCAAGCTCGACGTGAGCAACCGCGCGGCAGCCGTCGCCGAGGGCATCAAGCACGGCATGCTCAACCCCTGATGGTCCGACGGCGTCCGGTCTTGTTGACTGGCGTTCAATAGCGGCCTACGCTGGCTATTGAGCATCGGTCAACAGGTAGGGGAGGACGCGGTGCGCGCGGTCATCATCGGAAGCGGGTTCGCCGGACTCGGTGCCGCGATCCGCCTCAAGGAAGCGGGGTGCGACGACCTGGTCATCCTGGAGCGGGACGCCTCGGTGGGCGGGACGTGGCGCGACAACACCTACCCGGGCGCTGCCTGCGATATCCCCGCGCACCTGTACTCGTTCTCGTTCGCCCCGAAGGCCGACTGGTCGACCGTCTACCCGCGCCAACCGGAGATCCGCTCGTACCTGGAGCGCATGACCGACCGCTTCGGGCTGCGCAAGCACCTGCGCTTCCACGCCGAGGTCACGCGGGCCCGGTTCGACGAACCGCGAGCACGGTGGGAGATCTCGACCTCGGACGGGCGCACGTTCGAGGGGGAGGCGTTGATCCTGGCGGTGGGACCGCTGTCGGACCCGAAGCTGCCGGACATCCCGGGGCGTGGGGACTTCGCCGGCCCCTCGTTCCACTCCGCCGAGTGGGATCACGACGTGGACCTCACGGGCAAGCGGGTCGGGGTGATCGGCACGGGGGCGTCGGCGATCCAGTTCGTGCCGCGCGTGGCGGAGGACGCCGCGCGCCTGACGGTGTTCCAGCGCTCCGCCCCGTGGATCATCCCGCGCATCGACCGCAGCTACAGCGACGTCGAGAAGGCCGCCTTCCGGTGGGTCCCGGGGCTGCGCAGGCTCTACCGCTGGTTGATCTACCTCCAGAAGGAGGCCCGGTTCATCGGGTTCGCGTCGCAGGGACGCCTCATGCACCTCGCCGAGCGGTTCGCCCGTCGGCACATGGAGAACCAGGTGTCCGACCCGGCGCTCCGCCGCAAGCTCACGCCGGACTACCGGATGGGCTGCAAGCGCATCCTGATCTCCAGCGACTACTACCCGGCGCTCAGCCAGGATCACGTGGACGTCGAGACGACCGGGATCGACCGGATCACGTCCGACGGGGTACGTCTGCAGGACGGCCGCGACATCGCGCTCGACGTGGTGATCTGGGGGACCGGGTTCGACGTGGCCGACCCGCTGGGACCGATGTCCGTGCAGGGCCTCGACGGGCGCGAGCTGCGCGAGGTCTGGTCGCCGTACCCCATCGCCCACAAGGGCACGACCGTGCCCGGGTTCCCGAACCTGTTCTTCCTGCTCGGGCCGAACACCGGGCTCGGCCACAACTCCATGATCTACATGATGGAGTCGCAGTTCAACTACCTGGTCGACGCGATCCGTCGGATCGGGGATCCCGAGGTGGCCTACCTCGACGTGCGGGATGACGCCCTCGAGGGGTTCACCCGGGAGGTGTCCGAGCGCAACGCCCAGACGGTCTGGTCCACCGGTTGCCGCAGTTGGTACCTGACCGACGACGGATACAACTTCTCGCTGTGGCCGGGCTACACGTTCGAGTACCGGCGGCGTACCCGCGAGCTCGATGAGGACCGTTACCGGATCGTCACGCGGAGGCGGACGGCAGCCTGACCCGGGTCCGGGCGGCTCACGGGGCCGGGGCGCGCTCCGGCCACAGCTCCTGCGGCAGCAGGTCGAGCAGGATGTCGGACGGTCCGTCCACCGCGGCCTGCTGGAACGAGTAGAGCGCGACCCCGTCCAGTCCCTGGCGCAGGGTGCGTAGCTGCCCGAGCGAGGCGTCGGGGCGGTTGAGGTAGCCCGCCTGGCCACCGACCACGAGCGTGTCGGTGCGGGAGGCGAGCTCTGCCTCGAACGCCGCCCAGGCGTCGAACCAGTGGCCGTAGACGTCCGCATCGAAGTAGTTCATCGGCATGACCGCGTCGAGCGTCCCGTCCTCGACCCAGCGCACCCAGTCCTGCATGAAACGGTCCGAAGGACGGGTGGCCGCGAACGAACCGGCCTGGGACGGGCCCTCGCCCGCCGCGACGACGGCCCCGGTCACGGGCACGTCCGGGGCGACCTCGCGGACCGCGCGGCGGATCGTCTTGACCATGGTGTCGACCTGGTCCCGCCGCCAGTCCGACCACGCGGGGTCCGTCGGGGCCGGGGTGCCGGTCGCCCCGGTCTCCTGGCGGAACCGCTCCAGGACGCGGGGGTGGTACCCGCGGTCCTGGTCGGCGTACCGGATGTAGTCGAGGTGCAGCGCGTCGATCGGGTAGCGGTCCGCGATCTCGGCGGCGATCGCCGAGACGTGCGCCTGGACCTCCGGCAGCGCCGGGTCGAGGTGGTCGTCCCAGCTGCCGTCTGCGAGACGGCTCACCCATCGCTGCCCCTCGGGAGCCTCAGGCCCGTGCTCGGTCCACACCCAGCCGTCGGGACGCGGCAGGCCGTCGTAGGTGTGGTGGTACGCGGGCATCGTCGGGATCCACGCCTGCACCTCGAGCCCGGCGGCGTGCGCCCGCTCGAGGAGGTGAGCGAGGACGTCGAAGCCCTGCGGGACCGCGGGATCAGGCGTCCGGACCAGCACCTCGGAGCCGAGGTAGTAGGCATCCTGCCGGCGGACGACCTCGGCGATGATCGTGTTGAGGTTGGCGTCGGCGACGGCCTCGACCAGTCCGTCGATGCCCTGCGGGGTCTTCAGGGTGTCATCGAACAGGTGCACCCACACGGCGCGGACCTCGGGGTCCGCCGGGGCAGCGATCGGCGGGGCGCTCCGGCTGGGCAAGGGGGCTGGGGCGGCGTCCGCGGGGGTCGTCTCCGACGGGGTCGGCGCCGGCTCTCGGGTCGGGGCGGGGGATGGCGTGCCGCCATCACCGCCCGACGCGCAGCCGCCAAGCACCAGCAGCAGGCACGCAAGCATCCACCTGAGCGTCCTCATCGAACCGACCCCGATCGCGGCGGCCGGATCGGGGTCACAGATGTTGCACATGCGCAAGTTCCGTCACCCCGATCCGTGTGGCGGGGCGAAGGTACGGCGCTCTCCGGGCGGCGCCGAAGCGCTGCCTCGCGGGGTCAGTCGGGTGAGGAGGATCAGAGGTTGGTGTCGGTCCCGTCCTCGGTGTTCCGCTCGATGCCCAGCGCTCCGTCGACCTCGGCCGACACCGCGTCCTCGTCCGCGTCCCGGGCGAGCGCGATCTCGCGCACGATGCGCTGCCGGGCCTCGTCGTACATCCGGCGGTCCGTGGGCGGCATCCCGTACTCGCGGTCGTAGGCGACGAGGTCCCGGACGACCGCTGCCACCTCCGTCGGATCCCCCGACCGCATCCGCTCCTCGTTGTGGGCGCGCCGCTTGTGCCAGCTGCGGGACAGCTCCAGGGCCTGCTGGCGCAGGACCTTCATGATCTCGCCCACGCGGGTGGCGTCCATCACCGCGCGGATGCCGATGTCTTCGACGGTGTCGAGGGGCAC
>JAHWKO010000096.1 GCA_019347855.1 Actinomycetota bacterium | reverse complement strand
GAGCTCATCGGTGAACTCGGCGTCCAGCGACTCCTCGGCCAGACCCGGCTGCGGGCCGTGTGGCACCCCCGACGGGTGCAGGGTGACCGACCCGACATCGATGCCCTTGCGTGACGAGAAGTTGCCGTGGACGTAGTAGATCATCTCCTCGGAGTTGAGGTTCGCGTGGTTGTACGGGATCGGCACGGAGTCCTCGTGCCAGTCCAACGGCCGCGGGCAGAACGAGCAGATCACGAAGTTCTGTCCCTGGAAGGTCTGGTGGACCGGCGGCGGGGCGTGGACCTTCTTCGCGATGGGCTCGAAGTCGTGGATGTTGAAGGTCCACGGGTACAGGTAGCCGTCCCAGCCCACGACATCGAAGGGGTGGTAGTCGAGCACGTAGTCCTGCATCCCGTCACGTACGCGAACGGTGACGTGGAACTCGCCCTTCTCGTCGTAGGTCTTCAGCTCGGTGGGCGGGTGCAGGTCGCGGTTGTAGTACGGCGCCTCCTCGAGCAGCTGCCCGTACTCGTTGCGGTACCGCCTCGGCACCTCGATGAAGCCGGGTGAGGTGAACACGAGCATCCGCTGCGGGGTGTCCTCGTCCTCGTGACGGAACCGGTAGGTGATGCCCCGCGGGATCACGATGTAGTCGCCCTCCCGGTACGGCAGATCACCCAGGATCGTCTCGACGACGCCAGATCCCTCGTGGACGAAGATGCACTCGTCGCCCTCGCCGTTGCGGTAGTAGCGGTCCATCGACCGCTCCGGCCGGCAGAACGCCATCTCGACGTCCTGGTTCCACATCATCAGCTTGCGCCCCGACAGGGCGTCCCCCTCGGGTTCGACCTCCCACGTGTCCAGCAGGTGGTGGGCGTGCGCGTCGGGCACCCACTCGTCCCGCTCGATCCGGCGGAAGGTGCCTACCTCCTTGGTCCGAACCGGGGTGTTGATGTGGTAGAGGATCGACGCCATCCCGTCGAACCCCTTCAGTCCGATGACCTCCTCGGTCGCCAGACGCTTCCTACCGTCCCCCGACCCCGGCAGCCAGAGCTGCGTGTGCCGTTTGTCGGGAACCCGACCGTGGCGCTGGTACATCGTCATCGGTTCGTCTCCCGGCCGTCCGCGCAGCGCGCACCGCGATGCGCTCTTCGAGTATGGCGCAGACCCCCGGACCGTCGAAGCTCCCGTCCGGACAGCGCACTCCCCGGCGGGATCAGAGGCGGAGGGGGATGAGGTCGGGCCCCTCGACCACCCGGTTGGTGATCGCCCCGAGGGCATCGACCTCCAGCGTGACCTCGTCGCCCGGCTCCAACCACGGGTACCGGTCGGACCCATGGACGAGCGACAGCTCGAGGATGCAGCCGGTCCCCACCGTCCCGGAGCCGATCACGTCGCCGGGCTCGATCCGCGCCCCGCGCGAGGCGTACGCGAGCATCTGCCCGAACGACCAGTAGAGGTCCGCGAGCGAGCCCAGCGAGTACCGCTCCCCGTTCACGGACGCCGTCATCTCGAGGTCGTACGCATGCCCCTCGGCGCGACCGGCGATCTCGTCGGGCGTCACCAGGAACGGACCCAGCGTCGTGGCGAAGTCCTTGCCCTTGGCTGGGCCCAGGTGCAGAGCCATCTCGCGCTTCTGGAGGTCCCGGGCGCTCCAGTCGTTCATGACGGTGAAGCCGGCGATGTGGCTCGATGCGGTCTCCGGGGCGAGGTCGCTGCCTCCACGTCCGACGATCGCAGCGACCTCGAGCTCGAAGTCCAACGCCTCGCAGCCCGGCGGTACCGCGACCTCGTCACCCGGACCGACGATGCGGTGGGGGTTCGAGAAGTAGAAGACCGGCAGCTCGTACCAGTCCGGATCCATCTCCAACCCGCGCGCCTCCCGTGCCGTGCGGACGTGCTCCTCGAACGCGTAGAAGTCCCGGACCGTCGGAGGCTGCGGGATCGGTGCTCGCAACCGCACGTCGCCCAGCGGCACGACCTCGGCTGGGTCGTCCCCGGCACGGTCGCCGGCCTCGGCCAACGCGTCGTCGCGAAGCAGGTCGAGCAACCTCGTCCCGGCCGACAACCCGTAGACCTCGTCACCGATCACGAGCCCGACGCGATCGACCTCGCTGTCCGCATGTCGGTACGTCGCCCAACGCATCAGCCACTCCCCTCGCCGTGGACGGCTCCCTCGGTCCGCGGGTCGGTCGCCGCCACGTACCCGTCGCCGGTGATGGCGATCGCATGGGCGTGACCCATCAGGTGCTCGTGCGACCCCAGGACCGCGACCCGGTGGCCGCGGTCAGCGAGGCCGCGGATGATCGGCTCGCCCAGGCGATCCTCGACGGCCACGGTCCCGTCCGCGGGCGACACGAACCAGCGGGGCGCCGCGATCGCCTCGTCCACCGTGGCTCCCCTGGTGAGGCGGTCCAGCAGTTGCAGGTGCGTCTGCGCCTGCCCATCGCCACCCATCGTTCCGAACACGAGGACCGGACGACCCTCCCGCACGGCCATCGCCGGGATCAACGTGTGGGGCGGCTGACGACGTGGGGCCAGCACGCTCGGCGCGCTGCGGTCGAGGGAGAACGCCGCGCCACGGTCGTGCAGGTTCAGCCCCCACCCGGGGACGGTGAGACCCGACCCGAACCCGCGGTAGTTCGACTGGATCAGACTGACGAGCATCCCGTCCGCATCGGCGGCGCAGAGGTACGCGGTGTCCCCCGGACCGGCTAGCCCATGCCCGACGGCGGCGACGTCATCGGTGGTGACCCGGGCGCGCCGCTCCCGGATCCAGCTCGGCCCGAGCAGTTGCGCGGGACGGACCCGCATCGCGTCCGGGTCCGCCAGGTGCGCGGCGCGATCAGCGAGCGCGAGCCGCATCGCCTCGACCAGCAGGTGCGTACGACCGGCGGGATCGTCCGGGAGGTCGAGCCCGTCGGCGATCGCCAGGGCCTGGAGCGCCGTCACCCCTTGGGTCGGGGGCGGGTGTTCGACGACGACGAGGTCACGGAAGGTCCCCGTGAGCAGCTCGACCCAGGCCCCTGCGTGTGCCGCGAGATCGGCCGCCGTCAGCACCCCGCCGGTCCCGCGCACCTTCCCCACGACGGCCTCGGCGATCGGCCCGCGGTAGAACGCGTCGGGACCCTGCTCGGCGAGGGTCCGCAGCAGGCGGGCGAGCCCCGGTTGGCGGAGGGGCTCGCCCGCGCGGACCTCGCCGTAGATCGCGTGCCAGTCCTCGTCGTCGGTCTCCGTGGCGAAGCCCGCGACGTGGGCAGCGCCCTCGGCGCTGGGCACGAACCCGTCCGCCGCGCGGACGATCGCGGGGCGGACCAGGTGACCGAAACTGCTCGTCCCGTACCGATCCAGGAGCTCGAACCATCCGGCCACGGCACCCGGGACGGTGACCGTGTGGGGGCCACGCGCCGGCATCACCTCCGATCCCAACAGGTCGACCAGGCGGTCCCGGTCGGCGGCCGCCGGTGCCCGACCGATGCTCTGGTAGCCGACGATCCGGTCCCTCTGCCAGACCAGCGCCAGCAGGTCGCCGCCCGGGCCGCAGTGGTACGGGGTCACCACCGACAGCATGAGGTTCGCCGCGATCGCCGCGTCCACCGCGTTGCCGCCGTCGCGGAGGACCTCGGCACCCGCGGCCGAGGCGTGATGGTGGGGGCTCACGACGCAGGCGGGGAGGTGGCGGGTCACGCCCCCAACGTAGTCAGCGCAGCGCGCGCCCTACCGGTCGGTCGCGATCGGCTCCCGAGGGGGTGCTGATGGTCACAGCGGGCTATCGTCCGTGCTCGCCGAACGGTCGACGCTGTCCTCCGTTCTCCCCAGGACCTGGGGGTTGACGTGTCACGTACCGGGACGTTGATGATGGCGGCGACCGTCCTCGCCGCTGCGTGTTCCTTCACGTCCTCCGCCGCGCCCCCGGAGGTCGCGACCGTCGGGTTCCTGCGTGCGGTCGCGGGGACGGAGACCGGCCAGTCCGCGATGGTCGACGAGTTGCGTCGCGCGGGTTTCACGCCGGGGCGCAACCTCGAGCTCCTCGGGGCCGATCCCTCGGAGGCGTACGCCGATCCGGAGGTGGCTGCGGACACGCTCGAACGGTGGAGGGACGGGGGTCTGGACGTCCTGGTCGCGCTGTCGACGAGCGGCGCCAGCGTCGCCCGCGAGGTCGCACCCGAGCTGCCCGTGGTCTTCGTCGTGAACGACCCCGTCGCGGTGGGGCTCGTGTCCAGTGAGGACGCCCCCGAGGGTCAGCTCACCGGGGTCACCTACCAGGTCCCGGCGGACCGCACGCTCGACATCGCCCGACGTGCGATCCCCGACCTCACCCGGATCGGTTTCCTCTACCCGGTCGACGACCCGGCGGCGCCACCCCACCAGGAGGCGTTGGCTGGTGCGGCACGCAGCCTCGGTCTGGCGATGGACGCCGAGCCGTTCGCCAACGCGGACGACGTCGATCGGGCGGTGGGCGTGCTCGCCGACGCCGGCGCGAACGCGATCGTGATCGCGAACGCCCCCCGTTCCTTCGGTGCCCTCGAGCAGATCAACGAGGCGGCCAGCGAGCGCGCCCTGCCGACGATCGCCAACACGTCCGTGGCTGATGGGGCGCTCGTGATCCTCGCGCCGGACTCCGAGGAGCTCTTCCGACAGGTGGGCCGCCAGGCCGTGCGCATCCTGCGCGGAGCCGCGCCATCCGAGATCCCCGTCGAGGACCCCCGCCAGTTCGACGTGCTGCTCGACGCGGACGCCGCCGCCAGGCTCGGGATCGAGCTACCCGAGGATCTCGTCCGGGAAGCGGACGAGGTACGCGGAGGTGGGCCGTCGTGAACGATCGCGGGCTCGTCAGCCGCCTCGTGGCCGCCACCCTGTTGGCGGGGCTCGTGACCGCGGTGGCGGGCACGATCCTGCTCCGGGCCTCCGCCCGGGACGCCCTCCGGGCCCAGGTCGAGGACCGGCTGGTGCGCGTGACCGAACGCATGGCGACCGGTGTCGATGACCGCGCGCGTGCGCTGGTGGAGGGCGTCGAGCTGCTGGCCACCCGCGAGGCTGTGGCGCAGCTCAGCCCGGCGTCCACCACCGAGCTGAACGTCGCGCGCAGGGTGCTGCGCAGCGTCGGACAGCTCGCGCTGTACGACGGGGACGGCAACCCCGTCGCCGCCGTCTCGGCGACGCAGCTGATCCAGCCGGGCGATATCGAGCCCGACCCCTCGCTGCGGGGTCAGGTCGAGGACGGTCCGATCGTGCGGGTGATCGGCGAGCACGACCCGATGCTCGAGGTGATCGTCCCGGTCGAGGACCCACCGGGCCACGTCGTCGGGACGCTGACCGCCGTATCGGCGCTCGACCTCGTCGCCACGCGGATCAACGCCCGCGTGTTCGACCTGGAGGGGACCGCGTTCCTCGTCGACGGATCGGGCACGATCGTCGTCCACCCTGAGCGGGGGCCGGTGCTGCGTGGCGAACGGATCCAGGAGCCGGTCGATCAGGGCACGGTGACCACCCGCGAGGTCGACGGCGTGGCGACCCTGACGGCCTCGGCCGCGACGACCTCGTTCGAGGGTGCGGTCGTCGTACAGGAGCCCGAGAGCGTCGCGCTCGCCCCGGTCGGCGAGCAGGTCGCCCGGCTCACCGCGATCCTGGTGGCCGTGGTCACCGTCACGGTCATCGCCGTGAGCCTCGTCGGTCGGCACCTGCTCTCCCCGCTGCACACTCTGGCCGAGGCCGTGTCTCGGCTGGGGCGCGGGGAGCGGTCGGTGCGGGTGCCTGACGTAGGCGCCGGCGAGGTGGGTGCGCTCGCCTGGCAGTTCAACCGGATGGCCGACTCGTTGCAGGAGCACATCGAGGAGCTCGCGACGTCGGAAGCACGCATGCGGGCGATCCTCGACAACGCGACCTCGGTGATGCACGTGAAGGACCTCGACGGTCGCTACGTCATCATGAACCGCCGGTTCTGTGAGCTCTTCGAACTGGATCCCGAGGAGGACCTCGGCAAGACCGACCACCAGATCTTCCCGCCGGACATGGCGGACGTCTACCGGCACAACGACCTGCAAGCGATCCGGACCGGCAAGGCCGTCGAGGTGGAGGAGCTGGCCTTCCACGACGACGGCGACCTCCACATCTACCTCTCGGTGAAGTTCCCCCTGCGTGACGCGCGCGGGAAGATCTACGGCACCTGCGGCATCTCCACCGATATCACCCAGCACCGCCAGGCCGAGCGGTACCAGCGACAACTGGAGGAGGCGCGGCGCCGCCGGCAGCAGGCGCTCGAGCTGAACGACGCGGTCGTCCAGGGGCTGTCCGTGGGGCTGTACGCGTTGGAGCTCGGCGAGGAGGGGCACGCCCGCGAAGCGATCGAGAGCACGTTGGAGGCGGCGAAGGGGGTCATCGACCGCCTGCTCGCCGAGAACGAGGAGGGCATGCAGCCAGGCGACCTGGTGCGCTCCGAGGCCGCTGAGGTCACGCGGCGGAACCAGGACGCCACGTGATCCGTGTCCTCCTGGTCGATGACGCGACCGACATCCGGATGCTGGTGCGGATGGGGCTCCGACGGGACGGACGGTTCGACGTCGTCGGCGAGGCCTCGAACGGCGTCGAGGCGATCGAACAGGCCGCGCAGCACCAGCCCGACGTCGTCCTGCTGGACGTGGCGATGCCCCTGATGGACGGACTGGAAGCGCTCCCCCGGATCCGCGACGTCGCTCCCGACGCCAGAGTGGTGATCCTGTCCGGCTTCACATCGGAGAGCATGCAGGAGGGCGCGACCACCCAGGGTGCGGACGCCTACCTCGAGAAGGGCACGCCGCTGCCCCGCATCGCCGAGTTGCTCGCGGAGGTCGTGGGGCGACCGGCGGAACGGTGACCTCAGGACGTGCCCGGGGTGGGATTCGAACCCACATGGCCTTGCGGCCGGACCATTTTAAGTGGTCGGTGTATCGCCAGATTCCACCACCCGGGCGTGTGCCGAGTCTACGCGGGTCGCGAGGGGGCGACGGCTGCCAGGGTGCGTTCCAGCCACGGCTCGACGGTCTCGAGGAACCGCCCCGGCACCTCGAGCTGGGGGACGTGCCCGACGTCGTCGAGCAGCTCCAACCGCCAGTCCGGTCGGATCTCCGAGAGCCGACGGACCGACGACACCTCGACCAGACGGTCCTCGCGCCCCTGGACGATCAAGCCGGGCGCAGGGATCCGCCGGATGATGGACTCGACCCGGTTCCGCCGTGCGAGGAGGGTCACGAGGGATCGGGTCGCTGCCAGGAACGACTCGTGCGCCCACGGCATCTCCCAGCGCTCCTCTGCCATCTCGAGGTGCCGGTCGTAGGCCTCGTCGGGGATCCGGTCGATCTCGACCGTGCAGAGCTCGAGCGTGCGCTGCACGACACCCTCGACCCCCAGCAGTCGACGTCGTAGCTTCAGCAGGCCCTGGGACACGCCGGGGATCATGTGCATCCCGAAGAGCGCGACGAGCTTCGGGTCGACCGTGTCGACCGTGCGGGGCAACGCCGGCCCGACCAGCACGAGGCCGGCGACCTGTTCGGGGCTGGCTGCGGCCGTGAGCATCGCCAGCATCCCACCCATCGAGTTCCCCATGAGGATCGCCGGTTCGCCGACGTGCTCCTCCAGGAAACTGCGGATCAGATCGCGGTTCGACCGGATGTCGGAGGTCCGGCCCTCCGGCGGCGTGCGGCCGTGGCCGATCAGATCGATCGCCATGACGTGGCCGTGGGTGGTGAGCGCGTCCGCGACCGCGACCCAGTTGACGTGGGAGCCGCCGAGCCCGTGGACGAGCACGATCGGTGGGCCGATGCCGCCGGCATCGGCGATGTGGACAGGTCCGGCGACGTCCGGACGGCCCGACACGACTACGGTCTCGCTACGCATGGTGTCTCCGAGCCTATTGCGTCCGCGGACCCGAGAGGACGAGGATGACCGCCGAACGGACCATCCTGGTGACCGGGGCGAACTCCGGGATCGGTCTCGCGAGCGTCGTGGAGCTCGCGGACCGCGGGTTCCACGCCGTCGGATCCGTCCGTTCCCAGGCCAAGGCCCTGGCGCTCCCGCACATGCGCGCGCAGGGCGGGGGCCGCATCGTGCAGGTGTCATCGATCTACGGGCGCTTCACGACCCCGCTCACGGGTTGGTACCAGGCCGCGAAGCACGCGCTCGAGGCAGCCTCGGACGCCCTGCGCATGGAGGTCGCACGCGACGGGATCGACGTCGTCCTCATCGAGCCGGGCGGCATCCGGACCAACCTCTGGGAGGACGC
>JAHWKO010000095.1 GCA_019347855.1 Actinomycetota bacterium | reverse complement strand
CGACGCTGTTCCCGTGTCGACGAGGTGCACCGGCACCGGAGCGTCGCGGATCGCTAGGCGGGCGCTGTTCACCGTGGCGGACACGTTCGAGCCGATGTGGATCGAGACGATCTCCTCCGCGCCGGCCCGCACAAGGTTATCGTATGCGGCTGCGAACCGACCGGGCGACGGCGCTGCGGTGCGGATCTCCGGCGTGCGTCCGACGGCGAAGAACGCGTAGAACTCGTCCTCGCCGAGCAGCAGCTCGTGGATCCGACCCAGCCACTGGCCGGACTCTGCGCCCTGGATCACGCGGTGGTCGTAGGTCGACGTCAGCGTGATGTTCTTGGAGACGCCGAGCTTCGCGATCGTCTTGGGGTCGGCCGCCTGGTACTCGGCCGGGTACTCGATCGCACCGACGCCGAGGATCACCGACTGTCCCTGCATCAGCCGCGGCACCGACATCACCGTCCCGATCATCCCCGGGTTGGTGATGGTCATGGTGGTGTCCGCGAAGTCGGCCATGGACAGCTTGTTCGTGCGGACCTTGCGGATCAGCTCCTCGTAGGCGTCCAGGAACTGACTGAAGTCCAGGGTGTCGGCGTCCTTGATGTTCGGGACGAGCAGCACCCGCTCGCCCTTGCGCTCGACGTCGACCGCGAGCCCCAGGTTCAGGCTCTCGTTGCGCTGGATCGCGGGCTCCCCGTCGACCTGGGTGTAGACCGACGACATGTTAGGCACGGCAGCGACCGCCTTGACCGCCGCGTAGGCGATGATGTGCGTGAACGAGACCTTGCCGCCGTAGGTGCGGCGCAGGTAGTTGTTCGCGATCGTGCGGTTGACCTCGAGGAGCTTCGCGGGCACGTCCCGGACGCTCGTCGCGGTCGGCACCGAGATGCTCTGTTCCATGTTCTCGGCGATGCGTGCGGCGATGCCGCGGAGGCGCTCCGGCGCGCCAGCCGCCTCAGCCTCATCCTCCTCGGCGGCCTCGGCCTCTCCGGCCTCCGACTCGCCGGCCTCGGGGCTCGCGGCGTCCTCGCCCGAGGGTTCCTCGCCGGCGTCGGCCTCGGGTTCCTCGGCCTCGTCGGGCTCACCGTTCGTGGGTGCCTGACCGGCCGGGCGGTAGTCCTCGAAGAAGTCCTGCCAGCTCTCACTGAGCGAGTCCGGGTCCTCGCGGTACTGGTCGTAGAGTTCCTCGACCAGCCAACGGTTCACGCCGAAGGCGTCACCGTTGCCGCTGGACGTGTCCTGTGGGGCGGTCGTCTCGGTCTCAGCCATGAGCTCGCTCTTCCGGGGCCGCGTACCGATGCTACAAGTCCGGTTCGGCCGCGCCGTCCGTGTGGACGGTAGGCGCCGATGGAACCGGCAGGGCGGTCGTGGCGTCTCACCGGTGAGCGAGCGGAGGTGCAGGGATGCGACGGATCGTCGTGGGGACGTTGGCAGCGGTGCTGGTGCTCGGCGCGTGCGCGGGCGGAGGTGACGGGGCGAGCACCGCAGAGGGGGATGCCGACCTCGGTGTGACGGGCGTCGCCCCGGCGGTGGATGGAGAGGCGCCCGCCCCGGAAGCGGCACCGGCCGCGGACGGCGAGGGCGGGCAGGGCGAGCCCGCCGGTGACCGAGCCGGGTTGACCGGCGCTGGTGCCGACATCTCCGAGTCCAGCCTCCGCAAGCGGATCCGCCGGGCGGAGATCGATCTGGCGGTAGAGGACGGACCGCGGGCGTTCGCCGAGATCCGCGCCCTGACCGAACGCTCGGGCGGGTTCGTGGACGGGGCCGACCTCACGAGACCCGAGGACGGCGAGGGGTTCACCGGGACCATCGTGATCCGCGTCCCCGCGGATGGGCTCGATGACGTGGTCGACGCGATCACGGCGCTCGCCGTCGAGGAACCCAACGTGCACCTCAGCACCGAGGACGTGACGGAGGAGTTCATCGACCTCGAGGCGCGCCTGAAGAACCTCCGCATCCTCGAGGCCGAGCTCCAGGAGCTGCTGGCAGAGGTCCGGGCGGCCGACGACCCCGACCCGGCCCAGCTGTTCACGGTGTTCGAGCGGCTCCGGCAGGTCCGGGACGAGATCGAGCAGATCGAGGGACGGCGTCGCCTCCTCGAGGAACAGGTGAGCCTCTCGACGGTGACGATCCACCTCCGCCAGGAACCCGACGCCGCGGCCGTCCCCAGCGACCCGTGGCGCCCGGGCCAGGTCCTGGCCGAGGCCACCTCGGTGCTGGTCACCGCGCTCCGTGGCATCGCGAACGTCGCGATCTGGATCGGCGTGGTGGCTCTGCCGATCGGGTTGGTGGTCGGGGCGCCGGTGGCGTTGGCCGCCTGGGCCCGCCGCCGCACCCGCGGCACCACCCCCGCCTGACCCACCGGATCCCGCTGACCGCGCGAGACCGAGCACGGCGCCGAGCGCTCCGGAGCGAGGGGGACACCGCGCGGTACGGGACGGTGGCGAGCCCGTCGCCTAGCGTTCCGTTCCAGGAACGAGACGGGAGACGGTCGTGTCTGAATCGGACACCCAGTCACGCGAGGCACGGGAGAGCTCCGAAGAGACGATCGCGACCGCCCTGGAGCAGTCGATCCACGAGGGTGTCGCACGCCTGAACCGCTCGTGGCCGGAACTCCTCGCGACCGGCACCGTCGGGGGGATCGACCTCGGCCTCGGCGTCCTCGCGCTGCTGATCGTCCGGGACGTGACCGGCAGCCGGCAGCTCGGCGCGCTCGCGTTCTCCGTGGGGTTCATCGCGCTGGTGCTGGCCAAGAGCGAGCTGTTCACCGAGAACTTCCTCGTCCCGATCGCGGCGGTGATCTCGCGGAACGCCTCGTGGTGGCAGGTGCTGCGGCTGTGGGGCGGCACCGCGGTCATGAACCTGGTCGGCGGGTGGGTGATCATGAGCATCGTGATCCTGGGGGTCCCCCGCTTGGGCGAGACGGCCACGACCATCGAGCTCGGTCAGCACTACCCGGATCTGGGGATCGGCGTCACGAGCTTCATGAGCGCCGTGCTGGGAGGGACGATCATCACCTTGATGACCTGGATGGAGCGCGGCACCCGGTCGATGCTCGGCAAGCTGACCGCGGCCGTCGTGGCCGCGTTCCTGCTGGCCGGCGCCCCGGCCCTCCACTCCATCGTGACCTCGCTCGAGATGTTCGCGGCGCTGCAGGCGGGCGCCCCGTTCGGGTACCTCGACTGGCTCGGCACGTTCGGCTGGGCGGTCCTGGGCAACATGGTCGGGGGTATCGGACTCGTGACGATGCTGCGCTTCGTGCAGGTGGGGCGCGAGAAGATCGCCGAGGAACGCGCCCGGCCCACGCGCGAGGTCGCCGACTGACCCGGCCTCAGGCGTCCGGGAGCGAGTCCTGGACGGCCTGCCACGCCTTGCGCGCCGCGATCAGCACCGGGTCCCAGAGGGGTGCGACCGGCGGGGCGTAGGACAGGTCCACGTTCAGCAGGCCGTCGACCGTCATCCCGTTCCAGAGGGCCGTCGCGAACGCATCGATCCGCTTGCCGGCGCCCTCGCGGCCGACGATCTGCGCCCCGAGCAGCCGTCCCGACCGCAGCTCGGCGATCACCTTCACCACCAGCGGCGACGCGCCCGGGTAGTACCCCGCGCGGGTCGTCGACGAGACCGTCGCCGAGACGTGCCGGAACCCCGCGGCCGTGGCCTCCTCCTCACTGAGCCCGGTCCGAGCCACCTCCACGGCGCAGATCTTGGTGGCTGCGGTCCCCACGATGCCCGGGAACGTCGCGTACCCACCGCCGATGTTGATCCCCGCGACCCGGCCCTGCTTGTTCGCGTGCGTGCCCAACGCGATCGCGGCTGGTCGCCGCGTGACCCGGTGGAACTTCTCAGTGCAGTCCCCCGCGGCCCACACCCCCTCGACGCTGGTCCGCTGGCACGGGTCGACGGTGATCCCTCCGGCGCGCCCGGTCTCGATGCCTGCCTCGCTCGCGATGTCGATCCGGGGACGGACCCCTAAACCCAGGACGACGAGGTCGGCAGGCAGGACCCCGTCCGAGGTCACCACGGCCTGGACCCGTCCGTCCTCACCGAGGTCGAACGCCTCGACCGCCTCCCCGAGCCGGATCTCGATCCCTACGTCGCGCATGGCGTCGGCGACCATCCCGCCCATGTCCGGATCGAGCTGGTGCATCGGGCAGTCGCGCCGCTCGACCAGGGTCACGTCCAGCCCGCGCATCACGGCGGCCTCGGCCATCTCGAGGCCGATGTAGCCACCGCCCACGACGACCACCCGTCGCACGTCGTGCCCCTCGAGGTCACGCAGCAGCGCGTCGCCGTCCTCGAGGGTCTGTACCCCGTGGATCCCGTCGCCGTCCACGCCCGGGAGGGGTGGCACCTTCGGCTCGGCGCCCGTGGCCACCATCAGCTGGTCGTAGCCCTCCCAGGACTCCCCATCCCCGTCGAGGTCGCGGACGAGCACGGCGCCCCGCTCGAGATCGATCGCGACGACCTCGTGTCGCACCCGCACGTCGATCCCCCGCCGTCGGTGCTCCTCCGGGGACCGCGCGATCAGCTCGTCGCGCTCGTCGACCACCTCGCCGATCCAGTAGGGGATCCCGCAGGCCGAGTACGAGGTGAAGCGGCCCTTCTCGAAGGCCACGATCGCGAGGTCGTCCTCGGAGCGCCGGCGGCGCGCCTGCGCCGCACAGCTCATCCCGGCGGCGTCACCGCCGATGACGACCAGTCGCTCGACCACGAGCTGCTCCCTCCCTCAACCCGTCGGCAGCTCGAGGAGGTCGACGACGAACACGAGCGTGGCACCGCCGGGGATCACCGGGGGGGCGCCACCTTCCCCGTAGCCCAGCTCCGGCGGGATGACGATCCGTCGCCGCCCGCCGACGTGCATCGGTCCGGCCTCGAGCCCCTCGCCACTGATGCCGCGCGCGAAACCAGGCACGACCTGGTTCAGCGAGAAGGAGGCCGGTTCACCTCGGTCCCAGGACGCGTCGAAGCGCGTGCCGTCCTCCCACAGCACGCCGACGTACTCCACGAGGACGGTCGAACCCGGTTCCGCGGCGGGACCCTCCCCCACGATCAGGTCCTCGACCTGCAGATCCGTCGGCGGCTGGCCGTCGGGGATCTCGACGGTCGGCTCCTCGCGCTGGGCCGCGGCCTCACCGCCCTCGGCGGGAGGTTCGCTGGTGGAACCCTCGGTGTCGCCGCCTCCGCAGGCAGCGAGCGTCAGGACGACGACGATGACGAGCACGATGCGGATCAGGGGACTGCCTCCGGGACGGTCGCGGGGAGGCTACCCCCGGCGCCGAGCGCTGCCGCCGACCGGGCGACCCCTGCGACGTCACTACGCTTCCGGCCCGGAGGGGAGGTCGACCGTGACCGAGACACCGGACACCGCACCCGAGGACGCCTACGACTACGGCGAGCTCCTGATCGTCCAGCACGCCAGCCACACCGGCCCGGCGGGGCTCACCCAGGTGCTCGACGCCCGAGCGGACCAGCGTCCCTGGCGTCTCGTGGATCTCGGTGCCGACGCCCCGTTCCCGGGACTCGACGAGGCTCGCGGCATCCTCGTCCTCGGCGGACCGATGGGGGTCACAGACACCGACGAGCACCCGTGGCTCTCGGAGGAGATCGCGGTCCTCCGGGACGCGCGCGATCGCGGGATCCCGGTGTTCGGGATCTGTCTCGGGGCCCAGCTGCTCGGCGACGCGCTGGGAGGCACGGTCGCCCCACGCGACGTCCCCGAGATCGGGTTCCTGCCGCTGATGCGGACCGAGGCTGCCCAGGACGATCCGGTCTTCGCCGGTTGGGCGGACGGATCCGCGGCGGCGTTCCTCCACGCCGACGAGGTGGTCCAGCTCCCAGACGGCGCGGAGCCGATGCTCGCGGGGTCCGACGGCGTGCCGGCGTGGCGTGCCGCCGATGGCCGGAGCTACGCGGTGCAGTTCCACCCCGAGGTCGATGCCGCTCAGCTCGCGGTGTGGGCGGATCGTGACTCCAACCGCGACCGCTTCGAGGCCGCCGGGGTCGATCCGGATGCGTTCGCGGCTGAAGCGCAGCGCCGCGATGCACACCTACGGGCCGCGGGCCTCAGCCTGGTGGGACGGTGGCTGGACCAGGTCATCGGGGCCGACGATCCGGACCCGAAGCGGGGTCGCAGGGCCCGCGGCTGACCACCGAACCCCGAACCGGCCATCCGGCCCCGGCCTCCGGACGCCTGGGTGCACAGATCCGTGGTCACGGCGACGTACCGTTCCTCGGACAGGGCACCGAGTACGTGCTCGAACGATCGCGCCAGACGGTCGCGGTGGTGTTGTTCCCGGACTCGGGGGAGGCGTCATGAAGAGGGTCGCTGGGGCGTTGGTGGTCGGGTTGATCGTCACCGGGTGCGGGGACCTCGCGTCATCCGCGCCCGCTCCACCCGCCGTGTCGCCGGCTCCGTCGGCGCACGTCGACGCCCCCGCGGAGGTCGAGCTGGCGGGGGCACGATGGCGGATCGCCGCCCGCGTCTGGCGCAACGTCCAGCCGCACGCCGGAGGCGGTGGCGTCCCCCGCTGCGCGAACCTGTGCGCGAAGGTGACGGTGGAGCGCGTGTCGGGCGACCCGGACGCCGAAGTGACCGTGACGGCGGTCTGGGCCCTGCGGCCGGACGGGATGGCACCGTTCGACGAGATCACGGTCGAACCGGCGGGACGGGGGCTCGAGGCCACCGCCGAGCGCGGACCACGGACCGACGCCGGGACGACGCTCACCATCGTGGCTCAGCTCGAGGGCGACGGCACGTCGATCCTGGTCCGCTCGCCCGAGGTCGAGGTCGGGCCGGACGCCTGAGCGTCGGGATCAGGTCCCGCCGGCCGCGGCGCGCTGGTTGCGCTGTTCCTCGCGGAGCGCGTCCCCTCCGATCTGGGCGAACCGCAGGATCGTGACGAGCCCGATCCCCCCGATCATGTTCCCGAGGGCGGCCCAGAGGAAGACGGTCAGCCAGTCGAGGTACCCGTACGACGCACCGGCGATCAGCCCGGCGAACATCTCCAGCGATGCCACGATGCAGTGGTTGATCTCACCCACCGTCAGGAGGAACCCCGCCACGACCGCGGCGACGATCTTGGCGCCCTGGGAGCGGGTGCCCTCGATCATCCAGGTCATGATCGTGATGATGGCGCCCCCGAGCATCGCCATGGACAGCGAGCGCCACCCGATCCCGATCTCGACGAAGTGCGCCCCGAGCTCAACGGCCGTGGCCCGGAGGTCCGGGAACCCGCTGATGATGAGCGCCGCGATCACCCACCCGCCCACGAGGTTCGTGACCGCCGTGCCGCCCCACAGCCGCCCCAACGAGTAGTACCCCTGCCGGCGGGCGACCAGCGCCGCGATCGGCACGAGGAAGTTCTCGGTGAACAGCTCGCTGTTCGCGAGCGTCAACGCGATGAACCCGATCGAGAAGGCGAGCGAGGCCAGCACCTTGCTCTCCGTGAGGTGCAGGACGACCAGCAGGCCGAAGACCCCGACGCTCACGTCGATCCCACCGACCAGACCGGTGGCCAGGAGCGCCCCCGGCCCCCGCTCGAGGCGTCGGACGCCCTCGTCGACGGTCATGCGGAAGGCGGACTCGACCCCGTCCTCCTCGACCTGGTCTCGAGGCGGCTCTGCTGTCCGGGCACGGGTCGCGGCCATGCGTTACCCCCTGATCGGTCACGCCGGAGCGTGCAGGTCAAGGGAAGGTACGACGGGCGTCCGCTCGCCTCCTGCCCCGAGAGGGCCGAACGGTCATGACCGGATCAGCGCGGCCACTCGGCGTACGAGGCCGCTTTGTCGAGCACCTGATCCGAGACGGCGGCCGTGCCACCCACGGCGTGGACGGTCCCGATCTCGTCTGCGTGGTCGCGGATCCAGTCGTACACCTCACTCGGCCCGTCCGGGATCTGTCCGTGGACCAGGATCAGGATCTCGCCAGCACGGGATACGGCGGGGCCGGACACCAGCCCGTCCGGGAAGTCGTGGCCTGTGGCGACGTAGATCTGGGAGGCGTCGGCCGACCCGGAGGACAGCAGCTCGTCGGCGACGGCGAGCCCGGTCGTGAACCGGTCGTCGCCCGCGAGTCGCCGGGTCGCCCGACCGAGCTCGCGCACCTGGTGCTCGACCTCGTCGCTGACGGCGGCCGGTCCACCGATCACGCGGACCTCACCGATCCGTTCCCCCTCCAGGACGCTCGCGGTCTCCTCGGGTAGCACGTCCTGCTTCGTGAGGAGGACGGGCACCCCCTGGCGGGCGGCGA
>JAHWKO010000094.1 GCA_019347855.1 Actinomycetota bacterium | reverse complement strand
TTGGTCTCGGCGACCGAGTAGTTGCAGAACTTGTGGCTCGTGCACGCGATCGAGTTGCCGTAGACCTTGTTGCGGTTGAGCGGGAACCCGATCTTGCGCAGGGGTTCGGTCAGCTGCCCGATCCGTCCCGCAGGGATGTTGCCAACGATGAAGTCCTGCTGACGGGTCAGTCGGATGTCGGCGGGCGGTCCGTCCGGGTCGCTCACCGCCTCGACGGCGTCGGCGACCGCCATCATCTGGTCACCGGTCATCCACCCCATCGGGACCGAGTAGCCGGCGAAGACGTAGCCGTCCTGCCGTTGCGCGTTCACACCGAAGTGGTCGTAGTGCTGGGGCGACGGGGCGCCTTGCAGGTCCTCGAGCTCGTAGCCGAGCTTCTCCTCGGTGAGCCTGCGGACCCCGTCCGGACCGTGGTCGTCCATCATGAACTTGATGCGCGCCTTGGCGCGGCTGATCCGGTACTTCGGATCGGACTGCCACGCGTCGGTGACCGCGCGTAGCACCGGGATCGCCTCTTCGTAGGGCACGAACACCCCGAGGTTCTGGGAGATCCGCGGGGTGTTGGAGAACCCCCCGCCGACGCGGACCGCGAAGCCCTCGCGGCCGTCCTGCACGACACCGACCAGAGCCACATCGTGGAACTCCGGGCCGTTGCACTGTCCGGGGCACGCGCTGATCGTGAACTTGTGCTTGCGGGGCAGGTTCGAGTACTCGCGGTTGCCGTAGAAGTAGTCGGCGACCTGGTCGATCACCGGGCGGACGTCGAAGAGCTCGTCCTGCGCGATGCCCGCGACCGGGCAGCCGGTGACGTTGCGGACGGTGTCGCCCTCTCCCCCGACCGTGGTGAGGCCGGTGTCGCGCACAGCGTCCAGGACCGCCGGCAGTTCGCCGAGCTCGACGTAGTGCAGCTGCAGCCCCTGGCGCGTCGTGAGCTCCCCGTAGTCGTTGCCCCACTCCTTGGAGATCTCGCCGACGCCCCGCAACTGCGCCGGCGTCAGCATCCCACCCGGCACCTTGATCCGGACCATGAAGGTCCCGATCTTGGGCTTGTCGTGGGTCAGGCCCCACCAGTTGAGTCGGACGATGTCCTCCTCGGGGACCGCCTCGTAGCCCATGGCGATCATCTCGGGCAGGTCCTCGACGATGTCGAGCGGGAACTTCTCGCGCTTCAGCCGCTCGATCGAGTTGCGCTTGTACACGAGGTCCCAGGTGGGTTCCTCGCGTTTGCGCCGGCGGCGGGCGCGGCGTGCGCGTGCAGCGTCGGTGGTGCTCACGATGGTGCCTTTCAGGCGGCGCCGAGGAGGGCCGGGGTTGAGGTCAGGACGGAGCGCATCGCGACGACGTCGCCGACGACGATCGTCGCGGGGGGACGCAGTCCGCGGGCGCGGACGGCCTCGTGGAGGGTGCCGAGGGTGGCCTCGACGACCTGCTGATCGGGGGTGGTCCCCCATCTCACGGCCGCGGCTGGGGTGCGCGGATCGCGACCGTTGCCGATCAACCGCTCGGCGATGCGCTCGAGCTCGCCGACGCCCATCAGGATCACGACGGTGCCGGGGAACCCCGCGAGGTTGGCCCAGTCGACCTGGCTGTCGGACTTGGTGGGGTCCTCGTGCCCGGTGACGACCGCGAACCCGGCGGCCAGTCCCCGGTGGGTCACGGGGATCCCGGCCGCGGACGGGGCGCCGATCGCGGAGGTGATGCCGGGCACGACCTCGACGGGGACGCCGGCTTCGACGCACGCCTCGATCTCCTCGCCGCCGCGCCCGAACACGTACGGGTCGCCCCCTTTGAGGCGTACGACCGCCTGCCCGCCGAGCGCGGACTGCACCAGCAGCCGGTTGATCTCGTCCTGGGTCCAGCCCCGACCGCCGGGCTTCTTGCCCACGTCGAGGCGGGCGGCGCGGCTGGGCACCAGGTCGAGCAGTTCGTCCGACGCGAGCCGGTCGGTCGCGACGAGCGAGCACGTCTCGAGCAGCCGGGCGCCCCGCAGGGTCAACAGGTTCGGATCACCCGGTCCGGCACCCACGAGGTGGACGGTGCCGCGGGTGGCTGGGGCGCCGCCGAGGGCCCCAGATGCTCCTGAGTGACGGTTCGTCACTACGATGCTCTCCGTGCGTCGACCTGCTCACCGACGACGGTCGCGACCACGTGACCGCGGATCTCGTCGGTGCGTCCGGCCTCGGCGAGCTCCAGGAGCCGGTCGAGGTCGTCGACGGCATCGCGCCAGCGCGTGACCCACTCCGACCAGTCGATCGTGCGGGGCGTCGTGATCTCGCGTGCCTCAGCGACCGCACCGATCAGGTCCCCCAGCGCCTCGGGGAGCTGCTCCTCGAGGTGGAGGCGCAGACGCCGGGACAGGGCGGGAGCCCGCCCCGCGGTGGAGATCGCCAGCTTCAGGTCGCCCCGCTCGATGATCGACGGGAAGGCGAACTCGCAGTGGTCGATGTCGTCCATGACGTTGGCGAGCACCCCGCGGTCCGTCGCGTCAGCGAAGAAGCCGGCGGGATCGGTGTCGTCCTCGCCGGTGTGGATCGCGAGGAACGCCCCGTCCAGCACGTGCGCGTCGTACGCGTCGGCCGGGACCTCGAAGACGTCCGCCCCCGCATCGCGGAGCCCGGCGGCCTTCTCGGCCGCGATCGAGCCGCCCCCGACCACCACGCAGCGGCGGTCGGCGACGTCCAGGGACACCGGGTAGGCGAATCGCATGCTGGAGACCGTGGGGCACGGCTCCCGGAGGGACGAACATCGGTAGATACAAACGTTGTTACTGCCCGGCCTTGCGCTCCCCCACCCAGCTCGTGAACCAGGAGCGCCACATACGGCCGCCACGGTTCACAGGACCACGATCGGGCGGCACCGACCCCCGCTTGTGAACCGGGAGCGCCACATACGGCGCTCCCGGTTCACAGGCCCCTGGGATCGGGGGGTCAGCTGCCGAAGCGGCGGAGGCGGAGGGAGTTGAGGACGACGCTGACGCTGGAGAAGGCCATCGCCGCGCCGGCGATCACCGGGCTCAGCAGGCCGGCCGCAGCCAGCGGGATCGCGAGCGTGTTGTAGGCGAACGCCCAGCCGAGGTTCTGCAGGATCGTCCGGTAGGTGCGCCGGGACAGGTCGATCGCCGTGACGACACTGTCGAGCTCGTCACGCATCAGCGTGAGGTCACTCGACTCGATCGCGACGTCGGTGCCGGTGCCGATCGCCATGCCGAGGTCCGCCTGGACCAGGGCTGGGGCGTCGTTCACCCCGTCGCCGACCATCGCGACGATCTCGCCCTCGGCCTGCAGCCTCTCGATCTCACTGCGCTTCTCGGCGGGCAGCACCTCCGCCAGCACGCGGTCGATGCCGACCTGATCCGCGATCGCCTGGGCGGTCCGCGCGTTGTCACCGGTGATCATCGCGACACGCAGCCCCAGGTCATGCAGCCGTTCAACGACCTGCCGCGCGTCGGACTTCAGGGTGTCGGCGACGGCCAGGACACCGCGCACCTCGCCGTCCCAGCCGGCGAGCACCGCGGTCTTCGCCTCGTTCTCGAGGCGGATCGCGGCGTCCTCGAGCGCTTCGGGGACGACCAGTCCGGCCTCGGCCGCGAGCTTGCGGCTACCGACCCAGACCGTCGTGCCCTCCGCGTCCCCACGCACCCCGTGCCCAGCGACCGCCTCGAACGCGTCGACGGGAGGCAGATCCAGGCCCCGCTCGCGCCCCGCGTCGACCACGGCGCGACCGATCGGGTGCTCGCTGGCGTCCTCGACCGCAGCCGCGAGCCGCAGCACCTCGCCCTCGGTCGCGCCTTCGGCGACGACGTCGGTCAGGGACATCTCGCCGCGGGTCAAGGTCCCGGTCTTGTCGAAGACGACCGTGGTGATGGTGCGTACCCGCTCGAGCGACTCGACCCCGCGGATCAGGATGCCCAGGTCCGCGCCCCGGCCGGTTCCGACCATGATCGCGGTCGGCGTGGCCAGGCCGAGCGCGCAGGGGCAGGCGATGATCAGCACGGCGACGGAGGCGATCAGTCCCTTGACCGGGTCGCCGCCCACCAGCCACCAGCCGAGGAACGTCAGACCCGCGACGCCGATGACGCTCGGGACGAAGATGGCCGCGACCCGGTCCGCCAGGCGCTCGACCTCGGCCTTGCCGGCCTGGGCTTCCTCGACCTGCCGGACGATCTGCGACAGCGCGGTGTCCGCACCCACCGCGGTGGCCTGGACGGTCAGCACGCCGCTGGTGTTGACGGTCGCGCCCGCGACGGCTGAACCCTCGGTCTTCTCTACCGGGACGGATTCCCCGGTGAGCATGGACTCGTCCACGGCGGATGCGCCGTCGACGACGACCCCGTCGGTGGGGATCTTCTCGCCAGGTCGCACCCGCAGCAGATCACCCACGGCGACCTGCTCGATCGGGACGGTGACCTCGGCACCGTCGCGGATCACCGTCGCTTCCTTGGCGCCGAGCCCGAGCAAAGCGCGGATCGCTCGACCGGCCCGGCTCTTGGCGCGCGCCTCGAAGTACCGCCCCAGCACGAGGAACACGATGATCAGCGCGGCGGACTCGAAGTACAGGTCCCCGCTCCCCGTGACCAGGGCGACCGTCGAGTACAGGTACGCCGCCAGCGTGCCCATCCCGATGAGCGTGTCCATGTTCGCGGTGAGGTGCCGGGCACGGACCGCGGCCTCCCGCAGGAACGGCCAGCCGACGCCGAACTGCACGACCGTCGTCAGCCCGAACATCGTCCAGCGTGCCCACGGCTCCATCGTCAGGTCGCCGGAGAACATGGCCAGCCACATGACCACGAGCGCCAGCGGCCAGCCGATCGCCACACGGCGGAACCAGCCGCGCTTCGCGGCCTCCTCGGGATCCTGCGCATCGCGGACGTCGCGCTGCAGCTCCGTCGCCGGGTGCAGCTGGTAGCCGGCCTTCTCGACGGCCCGCTCCAGCTCGTCGGGCGAGGCCGCGCCCGGTCGCACGACCACGCGGGCCTTGCCGGTGGCGAAGTTGACCTCGGCGTCGGTGACGCCGTCCTGCTTGCCGAGGGTGCGTTGGACCCTCGCGGCACAGCTGCCGCAGGTCATGCCGTCGACCTCGAAGTCGAGGGTGTTCAGCTGCTCGGGAGGGGTGTCGGTGGTGCTCACTGGCTGACCTCGCTGGGTCGGAGGGATCAGGCGGTGCCGGCGACCTCGTAGCCGGCCTCGTCGAGGCTCGACCGGACGTCGTCCTCGGTGACATCACCGGTGACGCGGACGGTCCGGGAGTCGATGTCGACGTCGACGGTCTCGACGTCGTCGCGCTCGCCGAGCGTCGACTCGATCGTCGCCTTGCAGTGCCCGCAGGAGATGGTCGGGACGTCGTAGGTGCGGGTGGTTGGCATGGGGTTCCTCTCGTTCGCGGTCAGCTCTTGACGAGCCGCTCGATGGCGGCCATGGCTTCCTCGATCTTGGCATGCCCGTGGTCCGGCTCACCCTCGACGGCTTCACGGACGCAGTGGTGGACGTGCTCGTCCAACAGTCCCAGGGCGACACCCTGCAGGGCGCGTGTGACCGCCGAGACCTGCACCAGGACGTCGATGCAGTACTTGTCCTCGTCGATCATGCGTTGCAGGCCGCGGACCTGGCCCTCGATGCGAGCGAGCCGCTTGCGGTAGTCGTCCTTGTTGTCCGTGTATCCGTGGGGCACGTTCGGTCCTCCGAGCGCCGGTACGTCGAGCGGCTGAGGGGTAGCGACATCATACGGTAGGGGGGTATGGTACGCAAGATGGATGGGTGCGGGGCTCGGGCGCCGCACGGCAGGATGAGCCGGACGACGGACCTCGGAGGGGCGGATGTTCGAAGCGCTGGGCGCCGCACTGACCGTGTTCGTGGTCGCCGTGGCCTTCCTGCTGTTCGTCCGGTGGGCCGGGACCGTCGGCGATCCGCGGCGCCTCCCCCACCCCGAGACCGTCCCCTTCCTGGGCGGACATCCCCCCCGGACCCACGCGTGGAGCCGGTTCCACGTCCGCTACTACGCGCTCACCCTGCTCTTCATCGCCTTCGAGATGGAGATGATGTTCATGTACCCCTGGGCGGTCGTGTACGTCCAGGAGGGGGTCAAGGCGCTGGCCGAGATGGGGATGTTCCTGGCGATCCTGACGCTGGGTGTCGTGTACGCCTGGCGTGAAGGGGCGTTCGAGTGGCAGTGAGAGATCTGCTCTCGCGGCTCGCGGCGGGGGCGCCCGTGCCGGTCTTCGTCGCGCTAGGCGGAGGCGCGAGGGACGCGGTCGCCGACCTGGGTCGGGACCGGACGGTCACGCTCGTGGACTCCCCCAGACACGCCACGATCCTGCTCGTCGCCGGTCGGATGCCACGATCGTTGATCCGTGCGCTCGCCCAGATCCACGACCAGCTGCCCCAGCCCCGAGCGACGGTCTGGTGGACCGGCGGGGACCTCGGTGAGGTCCGGGCCGCGTTCCCGGACGCCGAGGTGGTCGGCCCCGACCGGGACGTGAGCACCGTGCTCCGCAGGGTCCACCGGGAGCTGGTCACCGGGCAGCGTCCGAGCGAACCGACGATCCTGCCCGACCAGCCACCCGCGAGGTGGCGGGGGGTCGGCCCGCACGGGCAGGGCGGCATGGGGATGATGGGAGGACGCCCCTACGGCCGACCGATGCCCATGACCGGTCCCGACCGCGACGGGTTGGAGCTGGACCGGCTGCCGCTACGGGTCGGGCCGTTCGTGGCGTTCCTGCCGGCTGGCCTGCACCTCGACGTGGTGCTGCAGGGCGACGTGCTGCAGGAGGCGACGCTCGCCGGCGATCCGTTCGACGTCCGCGAACCGTTCGTCGATCCCGTCGGAGGGCCGCTCGATCCCGGGGATCCGTTCCGCCTCGTGCTGGATCGGCCACTGCTTGTCGCCGAGCTCGAGGTCGCACGCGCTCGTAGCCACCTGCGGTGGGCCGCGTCCGCCGTCGAGCACCACGGGCTCGATGCGGGCAGGGCCCGGCAGCTCGCGCCGTCCCTGACACCCGGCGACGCTCCCGTGCTCCAGGAGCTGCGACGCCGCTGGGAGCGGAACCCGACGCTCCGGTGGGCCATGCAGGGTGTCGGTGTCACCAACCCCGATCAGCTAGAGGGCCGCGTAACGGGTCCGGTCGCACGGGCGGCTGGCCTGGCGGTCGACGCCCGCCGCGACGATCCCGCCTACCGGTCCCTCGGCTTCGAACCGGTCACCCGCGACCGCGGCGATGCGTGGGCGAGGTTCCTCCTGCGTCTCGATGAGGTCGAGGCCAGCCTCGATCTCGCCGCACGGGCCGGGGACGAGACCGCCCGGACCGGGGTCGCGGAGACGCCGCGAGGGACGCTCGGGATCGGTCTCGGCCCGGACGCGTTGACCGACGTCCTCTCGGAGCTGCTCCCGGGACTGGAGTGGGGCGACGCCGTGACCACGGTCATCAGCTTCGACCTCGACCTGGAGCACGCGCGGATACCGGCGGGAGTGCGGTGATGGAGGTCGCGCACGCCCCCGCCTGGCTCGCCCCGGTCGCCGTCGGCCTCGGACTCGCGCTCGGCGCCTACGCGGTCGCGGTCCTCGACCTCGTGGTCGGTCGGGTCGTCGCCAGCGCCGCTCCTCGCTGGGGGGAGGCCGCCGCGCGTCCGTTCCGGCGGGTCAGCCTCCTGCTGATCCAGGAGCGCATCAGCACCGAACGACCCGACGCCCCGGCCTGGGCGCTGGCACCCGCCCTGTACGGGGGGCTCGCCGCGCTCGCCGTGACCGTCGTGCCCCTGTCCCCGACCTGGGTCGTGGCCGACATCCAGGCCGGCATCGTGCTGTGGGGCGCGGCGGAGGCGCTGGCCATGGTGGCCGTGTACCTGCACGGCTGGTCGCCGAACTCGGCGTTCCCGCTGATCGGCGGCTACCGGTTCGTCGCCCAGGCGATCGCCTACGAACTGCTGTCGATGTTCGTGCTGATCGCGGTCGCGTTGCCGGCAGGGTCGATGCAGATGACCGCGATCGTCGAGGCCCAGGACGGGCTGTGGAACGCGGTCCGCCACCCGCCGGCGCTCCCGCTGTGGATCGTGGTGACGCTCGGCGTCGCGTTCTGGGGTCCGCTGCGCCTGCCCGACGCCTCGGAGCTGGCAGGTGGAACGTCGGCCGAGGCGTCCGGCAGCCACCGGCTGGTCTGGGAGGTGTCGCGTGCCGCGATGCTCGTCGCGTTCTGCGCGATGGGGGCGGCGGCGTTCCTCGGGGGCTGGCTGGGACCGTGGCTGCCCGGTCCGGTCTGGATGATCCTCAAGACGCTGGCGCTGCTCGTCGTGACGCTGGCGGTCGGGCACGTCGTGGCGCGGTTCCGCCCCCAGCGGTTCGTCG
>JAHWKO010000093.1 GCA_019347855.1 Actinomycetota bacterium | reverse complement strand
AGACGACCACCTCGGCGATCCTGGCGAGGACGCTCGCACGTCGCGGACGCTCCGTCGTGGCGCTCGACTGCGACGCGAACGCCAACCTCGGGATCTCGCTCGGGATCGGCGAGGAGGAGACCGAGCGCCTCATCTCGATGCGGCAAGCCGTCGACGAGGGGCGCGAGGAGCACGCCGACGATCCCGACGAGCTCCTGGCCCGGTTCGGCTCGGGCGCTCCCGACGGGGTCACGCTCGCGGTCGTCCACCGGATCGAGAACCCGCAATCGGGCTGCCCCTGATGCGGCCTCAACGCCGAGCAGTTGCTCGGCTCCGTGGAGTCCGGTGAACGCACCGTCGTCGCTGACTTCGAGGCTGGCATCGGCACCCTCACCCGCATGGGGATCGGCGATGTCGACGCCGTGATCGTCGTGGTCGAACCCACCCCCAAGTCCATGGAGGTGGGCACGCGCGCGGCCGACCTCGCGAGGGAGAAGGCGCTCGGCCGCATCGTCGTGGTGGGCAACCGCATCCGGGACGTCGCGGACCGTGAGCGTCTCGAGGAGGCCTTCGCGGACCACGAGCTCGTCCTCGTCCCCGACGACCCCCAGATCCGGCGGGCCGACCGGGACGGACTCGCACCGATCGATCACGATCCGGACGGTCCTGCGGTTCGAGCGCTCCAGGAGCTGGCCGACCGGCTCGGTGGCGCCGTCGGGGCTCCCGCGTGACCGGCCACGACGGGTGGAGCGCATGACGGCCGCACCATCGTCCGGCGATCCCGCCCCGGAGCTGGCGTTACCCACGCTGGACGACGACCGGTTCCTCCTGCGGGCTCACCGGGGGCGGCCCGTGATCGTCTCCTTCCTCCGTCACGCGGGTTGACTGATCTGCCGGAACCACCTCGTGAAGGTGGTGAAGCGCGAGGAGCGGATCCGCGCCGTCGACGGTCTGGCCGTGTTCGTGGTGCACGACGAACCGGAGCTGATCCGGGACACGATGCTCGCGGACCTGGACGTGCCCTTCCCCGTGCTGGTCGACCGCGATCGCGTCGCGTACGACCGGTGGGGCATGCAACGGGCGTCCTACGCCAGGATCTGGCTGGATCCGACCGTGTGGAAGCGCTACGCGCAGCTGTTGCTGTCCGGCGAACGGCTCCGCCAGCGCGGTCGTGACCCGCGCCAGCTCGGTGGAGATTTCGTGGTCGCCCCGGACGGCACCCTGACCTACGCCCGTCCCCAGCGACGGGACGACCGTCCCCCCGCCGGCGAGCTGGTCGAACACCTCGAACGAGCCAGCGGCCGTTGATGGAGCACCCGACCCTCCCTATGGTGGTCGAGACGACCCCCCTGGGAGGGTGCATGATGGGTAGCGGGTCCGGTTCGAGTTGGAGGTTCCCGGTCGGTGCCAGTCTCTGTGGCATCGGCGGCGTGGGGAACCCGATGCCGATGGACTTCCTCGGCGGTCACACCCTCGGCAGCGTGACCTTCAGCGCGGTCGCCCTCGGCCTGTTCCTGGCCGCGACCGTCTGGATGTTCCGCCGCTGGGGCGAGGCCGGAGGCGCGCCCGAGCCGATCGTGCTCGAGGACGAGAGCGAAACGATCTGGATGGAGCTCGAGGAGCAACTCGGCCGCGAGACCGTCACCGCCGAGCGCGACACCCACCGCGACACGGAGGTCGGCGAACCCGTCTGACACTCACCTCGCGCGACGCACCGAGGTCATCGCGACCGCGAGCGCGGCGAGCGCCGGCACCAGGAAGAGCATCGCCAGGGTGGCGGCCACCTGCGGGTCCGTCTGCACGAACGGCACGAGGATCAGCGGCAGCATCGGTGTCCCTCCGCCCACCGCGAGGCTGGTCCCGTACTGGCTCAACGAGACGAGGAACCCGAGCAGCCCGGCGGTCGCCAGGACCGGACTGACGGCGGGGATCGTCACGAGGGCCAGGCGTCGCACACGACCCGCGCCCAGGACCGCGGCCGCCTCCTCCCGCTCGGCGACCTCGGCACCGAAGCCCGGGGCGAGGAGCAGGACGACGTAGGGCAGCACGTAGACGAGGTGCGCGAGGACGAGACCGGTCCGCGAGTCCGCGATCCCGAGTCGGATGAACCACGCCGCCAACCCCGTCCCCGTGGCGTAGCCCGGGACCAGCAGCGGGAGCGCGAACAGGAACAGGACCGGCCAGCTGCGGGTGAGCCGACGTTCCCCCAGCACGCGGGCGGCCGGCCAACCGACGACCAGCGCGATGACGGTGGCGAGGACCGCGACGGTCACCGAGTTCACCAACGCGTCGCCGGCACCAGCACCGCGAGAGAACACGTAGGCGAGACCGCGGGCGCCGAAACCCTGGGGGACGACCGCAGGCGCCCGCCAGACGTCGGCAGCTGCCCGCACGACCAGCGCCCCCAGTGGGGCCACGACGAGCCCGACGATCACCCACACGGCGACGGTCCGCAGGCGCTCAGACGACATCGGTGTTCCGCAACTGGCGGACGGTGGCCACGGCGAACGTCAGTGACACCCCGGCGGCGACCAGCAGTGCCACCGCGGAGCGCGCCTGACCGACGAACAGGCTCGTCCGGGTCTGGTCGAGGGCGTAGACCGCGACCGTCGGGGGGTAGCTCGGACCGACGACCAGCGGGACCTCGAACGACCCGAACGCGAACGCGGCGACGATGAGCGCCCCGACGGCGAGCGGCGCGCGGATCGAGGGCCAGACCACCAACCGCATCCGCGCCACGCGCCCGGCCCCGAGGACCGCCGCTGCCTCCTCGCGCTCCGCGACGCTCCCGTCCCACGCGGCCAGGACGAGCAGCGCCAGGAACGGCGCCTCCTTGTAGACGTACACCAGGACGATCCCCCACCCGGCCCGATCCCGGACGAGGTCCAACGGCAGGCTCCCCAGGAGTCGGTCCGCGAGTCCCCCCGGTCCGAGCCACAACACGGCCACGACCGCGACGATCAGGTGCGGCACGAGAACCGGGAGCCCGACCAGCCCACGGACCACCCCTCCCCGGCATCGCAGCAGCGCCGCGACCAGGACCGCCAGGATCGCGGAGATCACCGTGGACACGAGCGTCACCCGCACCGTGAAGAGCAACGCGTCGCCGAAGGCGGGATCGGTCAGCACCGTGCGCCACGCTGACAGGTCGACCGCGCCGAGCGTCCCGCCGGCCCCCGGTTGCACGCTCGTCCGTACCGCACCCACCAGTGCTCCACCGAAGAGCAGCACCAACGGGCCCACGGCCGGGGCCAACAGGAGGAGACTCCGTCCGCGCTCGTGCGTCCGCGATCCCTGACTCACGCCCGCGCCACCCGCAACCGGCCGTGTGCCATCATCGCGCCATGCTCGATCGACGCGCACGCGAGCTGACCGCCCCCCTGTGGGAAGCAGGGGGTCGACGCCTCGCGGCACTCGGTCTGTCGCCTGCGGTCGCGACCGGGGTCGGTTTCGTCATCGGGGTCGCGGCGTGTGTGGCGGCGGCCCTCGCGTGGTGGTGGTGGGCGCTGGCGCTCTGGATCCTCAACCGGATCTTCGACGGTCTGGACGGACCGCTCGCGCGCTTGCACGGCGAGACCGGTCGTGGCGGGTTCCTGGACATCATGGCCGACTTCGCGATCTACGGCGGGTTCGTGGTCGGCGTGGCGGTGGCGCTCCCGGAGGCTCGGTTGGCCTGCGCGGCGCTGCTCGCCGCGTACTACGTGAACGGCAGCGCCTTCCTGGCGCTGTCGTCGCTGCTCGAACGCCGGCGCACGGGGTCCGGCGACGAACGCTCGCTGCGGTTCGTCGGCGGCCTCGCGGAGGGCTCCGAGACGATCATCGTGCACAGCGCCCTCTGCGTCTTCCCCACCCACGCCGCGCTCATCGCGTGGGTCTTCGCGGGAGCCGTGCTGTTCACCGCGGGTCAGCGCATCGTTCACGGGATGCGGGTCCTGCGCACGCCCTGACGTCACCGGGGACGCTCGACCCAACGGAGCAGGGCGAGGACGGGGCGGGCGATCCGCCGCACGCGTTCCGATAACCAGATCTCCCGCAGGTGCTCGTCAGCGGCCCGCTTCACGCCCCGCGCGAACGTCGGGTAGGCGTGGACCGTCCGCGAGATGTCCGACAGCTGACCACCTCGCGTCACCAACGCGGCGAGCTCGGCGATCGCCTCACCCCCCGACGGTGCCGCGACCGTGGCCCCGACCAGCGTCCCCTTGCGATCGGCGACCAGCTTCGCGAATCCGTACGCCCGACCCGCGGTGACCGCACGGTCGGCGCGGGCGTAGTCGAACCAGGCGACGGTCACGTCCTCGCCGTACCGCTGGCGTGCCTGGGCCTCGGTGAGACCGACGCGGCCGACCTCCGGATCGGTGAACGTGACCCAGGGAACGTCGACGTAGCTGGCAGCCCGCCGCAGGTGGAACAGGGCGTTCGGGACGACGAGACCGGCCTCGTAGGCAGCGACGTGGGTGAACGGCGGTCCACCCGTCACGTCACCAGCCGCGAAGATCCCCGACCCGGTGGTACGCAGGTACCGGTCGGTGCGAACGTTGCCGGCACCGTCGAGCTGCACCTCGACGGCGTCGAGCCCCAGCCCGGTCGTGGTCGGACGCCGGCCCGTAGCGACGAGCACCCGGTCGAAGGGCACGCGCTCGTGGCCGGGCCCCGTCTCGAGGACCAGCGCCCCACCGCGGTCGGTCGGCTCGGCTCGTACGGCCCGCGTGCCCAGATGGAGGTCGACCCCGTCCTGCTCGAGGTGGGACGCGATCAGCTCCTGCGCCTCGGGTTCCTCGCGGTCCAGGAGGTTGGGGAGCTTCTCGATCAGCGTCACCTCGCTGCCCAGTCGCGCGAAGGCTTGGGCCAGCTCGCACCCGGTGGGACCGCCCCCGAGCACGACCAGACGAGGTGGCAGGTGATCGAGCTCCCAGACCGTGTCCGTGGTGAGCGGCTCCACGTGCTCGATCCCGTCGATCGGTGGGAGCACCGGTCGCGAGCCCGTCGCGATGAGCGCCGTGCGGTACGCCAGGCGACGACCGTCCACCGCGACCGTCCCGGGCGCTTCGAAGCGCGCGTCGCCCTGCACGACCTCCACCCCGTGGCGACGCAGCCGCTCCGGAGAGTCGTGCTCCCCCAGACGATCCTGGACCCTCCGGACGCGTTCCATGATCCGACCGAGGTCGACCTCGGGTTCGACGGGCTCCAGCCCCAGCTCGTCCGCCGTGCGCATCCGGTGGACCAGGTCCGCCGCTGCCAGCAGGCTCTTGGAGGGGACGCAGCCCGTCCAGAGGCAGTCCCCTCCGGTCCGGTCGCGTTCGACGAGCGCCACGCGAGCACCCACCCCCGCGGCGCCGATCGCGGCGGTGAGACCCGCCGTGCCGCCTCCGATCACGACCATGTCGTAGCGACGGGTCACGACGCGGCCGCGCTCGTCCAGGGGCCCGCCACCTCGTCTCCGGTGCCGCGCAACCGCCAGAGGTCCTCGACAGGCAGATCGACCCCGGCGACCTCACCGACGGGTGGCGCTGCGCCCACATCCACCCGTGCCTCCACGCCGGTCCCGTCGACATCGAGCCTGACCCGCACGTGGTCACCCTGGTAGCTCGTCTCGACCACGCGACCATGCAGGGCACCGTCCTCGCCGAGCCGCACACGCTCGGGACGGATCGTGAAGGTGGCGGGGCCATCGGGACCCGGAACGGGCAGGTCCGCCTGCCCGATCCGCAGGCGTCCGTCCGTCACCTCTCCGGACAACAGGTTCGAGCTGCCGAAGAAGCTGGCGACCTCCTGGGTGGCGGGACGGTCGAACAGCTCCGGTGGCCGTCCCTGCTGCACGATCGTGCCGCCGTGCATGAAGGCGATCCGGTCCCCCAGCTCCGCGGCCTCCGACCGGTCGTGCGTCACGTACAGGGTCGTGATAGATACCTCCTCCTGGAGGTCGGCGACGAGACGGCGCAGCTCCTGCCGCCGTGACGGGTCCACGGACGCCAGAGGTTCATCCAGCAGCAGGAGCGCAGGCTCACGCGACAGCGCCCGCGCGAGCGCCACCCGCTGCGCCTCGCCGCCGGACAGGCCGCGGGGCGCGCGGTCCGCGAGCCTGTCGATCCCCACGAGTTCGAGCTTCTCCCGGGCCCGTGCCCGCCGGTCCCCCCTGCCGAGGCCCTCCATCCGCAGCGGGAACGCGACGTTGTCCAGGACGTCCAGGTGGGGGAACAGTCGTGGCCGCTGGAAGACGTACGCGATATCCCGCCGGTGGGTCGGGACATCAGAGAGGTCGCGGTCCCCCAACCGGATCGTGCCCGCAGCCAACGGCTGGAGTCCCGCGATGACGCGCAGCAGGGTGGTCTTGCCGACACCGGACGGGCCGGCGAGGACCGTCAACGTCCCGCCTTCGACGTCGAGATCCACCCCCTGCAGGACGCGACCCTCACCCGGGGACGCGACCACACCCCGGCACGACAGCTCAACCGGAGACATCGACCGTCCGGATCCGAGGGTCCATCACCGCTGGAGGATCTCCCGCTGCCACCGCTCCTCGATCTCGGTCACGCGCTCCGGGGGGAGCTCCTCGAGCCGGTCGCCGAAGTCCGCCAGCTGGTGGGGATCGTCCTCGCGAGCCTCGGTGAACAGGTCCTGTTGCTCCTGGCGGAGCTCCGAGACGTCGAGGACCGTGGGGATCCCGAGGCCGTCCGGGTCCGCCTTGATCGCTTGGAGCTGCGCATCCAGGAGGAGGTTCGCGACCACCAGGGCACCGGCGAGGTTGCCCGCGTTGGCGGGGATCGTGACGTAGCTCACGTTCTGCAGGGTGCCACCTTCGAAGACGAACGGCCGCGCCGTCTCGGGGAACGTGCCCTGACGGACGGCGGTATCCACGAAGTTGGGGTCGTAGCTCATGGCGAGGTCGACCTCGCCGTTGCCGAACAGCTGGTTCAGCTCCGCCTCGTTCTCCGGGAACGTCTCGCCCTGTCTCCAGAGGTGCGGCGCCATGCGTTCGAGCAGGGCGAACGCCTCGTCCTCGCCGAGGGATTGGACGGCGTGTCGCACGAAGGCGCCCCCGGTGAAGTCGGGCGGCGCCGGGTAGGTGATCCGCCCGGGGTTCTCCTCCGCGTACGTCGCGAGCTCATCGAAGGTGCGTGGGGGCTCGGCCGTGCGCCCCTGGTCGTACGCGTAGATGAACGCCGCGCGGCTCCAGGGCGACTCCTGCCCATCGACGGGGACGCCGAAGTCCGTGTTGATCGTGTCGTCGTCCCAGTTGACGAAGCGGGCGTTCGGCAGCTCCCGCGCCCAGTCCTCGAACCAGAGGCCGGCCTCCTTCCCCTCCGCGAAGTTCTCGCCGTTGATCCAGATCAGGTCGACGCTGCCCCCCTCGGTCGCGCCGGCACGCTGTTCGGCGATGACCCGCTGGACCGCGGAAGCGGTGTCGTCGACCGGGACCCGCTCGAGCGAGAGGCCGAGTTCCTCGACGCGAGGGATCACCTCCTCGTCGACGTACCGGTTGATCCGCTCGTCCCCGCCGAACATCCACCACCGGACCTCCTGTCCCTCCGCGTTGGTCGTGACGGTGTCCCACGCAGCCGGATCTGGCGCACCGTGGCCCCGTTCGGCCTCCGCGCCGCACGCCGCGACGAGCAGCACCGCGACCACCGCGACCGCTGCCGTCGTCGTCCGTGCTGGTAACCATCTCACGATGTGGTCTCCTCGGTACGTGAACCGTCCTCCCCGTCCGCGACTTCCACGTCCTCGACCTCGGGGGGTCCCGTTCCTCGCTCCCGCAACCAGCGGTTGACGAAGGGACCGGCGAGGACGAAGAAGACGATGAGTCCGACCGCCGTGAGGAACGCCGGAGAGGTGAGGTCGCAGGCGTCCCCGGCGACACAGCTGGTCAGCGAGTGTCCGAGCTCGGCGTACGCGAACGTGCCGGGAACGATCCCGACGGCGGTGGCGATCACGTAGTCACGGAGCCGCAGGCCGGCGATGCCCGCTGCGTAGTTGAGGATGTTGAAGGGGACCACGGGGATGAGCCGCGTGTACAGGACCGCCAGGAACCCGTGTTCCTCCATCCAGGCATCGAGCCTCCCGACGCGTTTCCCCGCGATGCGTTCGACCTGTTCACGACCCAGACGGCGACCGACTGCGAACGCGCCGGTGGCGCCGAGCGTCGCACCCACAACGGTCAGCAGCGTCCCCTGGACCGAACCGAACAGGGCTCCACCCGCCGCGGTGATGATCGCTCCTGGGAACAGCAGCACGGTGAGCACCGCGTACAGCGCCACGTAGGCGACGGGCGCCAGCACGCCGGCCTCACGGACGACCCGCTCGATCCGGTCCTGCCCGGGACCACCCACCGTGAGGAACAGCACCGAGACCGCAGCGACCAGGGCGACGAACGCGGCCAGCCGGAACCAGGGGGACGACAGGACCTCGAGGGCCCGCCCGTCGTGGGAGCCCTCGTCCACGTCCTCCGTTCCCTCGCGGTGGGACGTCAGGCA
>JAHWKO010000092.1 GCA_019347855.1 Actinomycetota bacterium | reverse complement strand
TGTTCGAGGAGCGGTTCGTCTACGTGCGCGGTCCGCTGCCGGAGGGCAGTCCCATCGACGAGGCGTTCGGGAAGCGCGACCCGATCCAGGCGTGGATCGAGTCGGAGCCGCTGCCTGACGGGTTACGGGTCCTGATCCGCCTGTAGGTGGCCGCCCGCCGCGTGTCCCCATGTCCAGGAAGTCCGCGCCCACGCGGACTTCCTCGAGGGAGGGACGGCGCGCCGTCAGGCGTCGAGCGCCCGGCGCACGAGCGCCCGCGCCTCGTCGACGTCCAGCCGAACGAGCTCCTCGAGCGACTGATCCGCCCCGGAGATCACCTCGTCGGCGACGAAGAACCCGGTCCGCCAGCGCCCGTCCACGAACCCGCCGCCGAAGAAGTCCTCGGTCGCCTCCGGGTCGTCCAGACGGTCGGCCAAGCCGCGACGCAGGTCGGCCCGGTGCTCCCGGCACCAGGGCAGCCACTCCTCGAACCCCTCGAGCCCGTACCAGAAGTAGTCGTCGTCGGGGCGGTCGGGGACGAGCTCGCGCGACGCCCGGATACCGACGCCCTCGTAGAACGTCATCCACGCGGGATCGTCGGGCGGCTGCCGGCCGAGCAGCAACTGGTGCAACGCGTGCGTGTCCTCGTGGGCGATCAGCACGCGACCGGGCTCCTCGCCGGCGAACCACTCCAGGCAGTGCACGACCGCGACCTCCCCGTCCAGCCTGGTGACGAACGCGTTGGCCTGGAAGCCACCCACGAGCAGCACGTGGATCGGCTCGTCGAACGCGCCGGCGTCGAGCAGGTCGCGGAGGGCCGGCTCGACCTCTCCGATGAGGTCGGGCACGACCGTCGCCGCCTCCTGAACCCGCGACCGGACGCCGGCGAGCTGACCGAGCACCGCCTCGGGGGGCCCCTCCCGGCCCGTCAGCCGGTCGTACGCGGCGAACACCTGCGGGTGGGCTCGCCGGTAGCGCTCCTCCCACAGCTGCGCACGATCGGCCTCCTGCGTGTTCAGCGCCATCCCCGCGAACCGGTGGAAGTCCGGGAGCGTGTCGACGATCCGGACCATCGGCGCCCCTCCTCCCTGGCGGTTCCCGGCCGACACTACGGGACGCGACCCGCGACGCTGCTGGGGTCACCCAGCCGCTACCTTGACCAAGTGATCCAGCGGGAGCGTCATGGATGGACGCAGCACCTTCCAACGCACCACCCACGGCAACACCTCCGATGGTGGACCTCGGGCTGTCGTCGATCGACGCGACGGCCGATCTGCTGCGTCGCGGGGACTACCTGGCGTCCGAGGACATCGCCACGACCGTCTACGTGGCCGGGCGGCTGGGGCGACCGGTCCTGGTCGAGGGGCCGGCGGGCACCGGGAAGACGGCCCTGGCGCTGGCGTTGGCGTCGGCGGCCGGGGTCCGGCTGATCCGACTGCAGTGCTACGAGGGCCTGGACGAGAGCAAGGTCCTCTACGAGTGGAACTACCGCAAGCAGCTGCTGTGGCTGCAGGGCGGTCGGGTCGAGCAGGACGGTGAGCGCCGCCCCGACGACCTGGACGACATCTTCAGCGAACCGTTCCTCCTGTCGCGCCCGCTCCTGGACGCGGTCCGTGCCGGGGAGCCGACGGTCCTGCTGATCGACGAGGTCGACCGCATCGAGATGGAGACCGAGGCCCTCCTGCTGGAGGTGCTGTCCGACTTCCAGGTCAGCATCCCGGAGCTGGGCAGCGTCGCCGCCACGCTCCGGCCCTTCACGGTCCTCACGTCGAACGCGACGAGGGAGCTGTCCGAGGCGCTGCGCCGCCGCTGCCTGTACCTCTGGCTCGACTACCCCAGCGCCGCGCGCGAGCGCGACATCGTGCTCTCCAAGGTCCCCGGGATCAGCGAGACCCTGGCCGACCAGGTGGTGCGCAGCGTCCGGACGATCCGTGACCTGGCCCTCCGGAAGGCACCGTCGATCGCCGAGACCCTGGACTGGGCGGCCACGCTCGTGGACCTCGGGCTCGAGGACGCCGACGCGGAGGCCCTGGAGCGGACGCTCGGGATGCTGCTGAAGCACCGGGCGGACATCGACCGCGTCCGCGCGGAGCTGCTGGACCGGGACGGGTCGGCGTGACCGACGTCGAGACCGGGCTGGAGGGCGCTGTCCTCCGGTTCGCACGGTCGCTGCGGGACTCGGGCATCGCCGTCTCCACCCCGGAGATAACCGACGCCCTGCGGGCGTCGACGCACATCCCGTTGGAGAACCGTGAAGCGTTGCGGGCCGTCCTGGCCGCGGCCCTGCTCAAGGAGCCCTCCCGCCGTCCCGTGTTCAACCGGCTGTTCGAGGTGCACTTCCCGCTGCGCCGTCGCGCGTCCGTACAACGCCCCGAACGCCCCGCCGACGGCAGCGCCGACGATCTCGCTGACGAGGTGACCCGGATCCTCCGTGAGGACGACGAGGCGCGGATGCGGGGCTTGGCTCGCGACCTGGTGCAGCGGCGAGGCGACGTCCATCCGGAAGCCAACGTCGGGGCGGAGGGGTACGTGTACCGCGCCCTCAGGGGGTTGAACCTCGACGCGATCCGGCATCGTCTGCTCGAGGACCCCGAGGGCGGCCGGGACGGGGAGGGGATGACGGTCCTCCAGCGGCGGACGATCGAGGAGGACCTGACCGAGCGCATGGAACGGTTCCGCGAGATGCTCCGCGACGAGGTCTTCTCGGAGCTCCTGGACGGGCTGGGCTCCGAGGAGATGGCGACGCGCGAGGTGCGCCCCGACCCCGACGAGGTGGACTTCCTGTGGGCCCTGGACAGAGATCTGGAGGCGATGCGGACGGCGCTCCGGCCGCTCAGCCGCCGGCTGGCCCTGCAGCTGTCGCACCGTCGTCGTCACGCCCGGCGGGGACGTCTGGACGTGCGCCGCACGATCCGGCGCTCGTTGTCGACCGGCGGGACCTTCGTCGATCCGGCCTTCCGCCGCCCGGTGGCCGGCAAGCCGGAGCTCGCCCTGTTGTGCGACATCTCGGGCTCGATGCGGTCCTTCGCGCAGTTCATCCTCGAGCTCACCTACGCGCTGTCCACCCAGTTCCAGCGGGTCCGCACCTTCGTGTTCGTCGACGCGCTGGACGAGGTCACCCACCTGCTCGACGCGGCCGCCGACCTGCGGGAGGTCCTGGAGCGCATCGACGAGGAAGCGCAGGTCGTCGAGCACGACGGGCAGTCGTGGTACGGCAACGCGCTGGACCAGTTCCGGCGACGCGCCCTCGACGATCTCACCCCCCGCACCACCCTGGTGGTGCTCGGCGACGCGCGCACGAACCACCGTTCGACCGGGGCGGACGCCCTGCACGACGTACGCAGGAGGGTCCGGGCGGTGCACTGGCTCAACCCCGAACCGCGCTCGCACTGGGATGCGGGCGACTCCGAGATGAGCGCCTTCGCACCGGCGTGTGACGCCGTGTTCGAGGTCCGCAACCTCCGCCAGCTCGAGGCGTGGGTCCGGGAGGCGATGTAGTGGCGGAGCTGCGCATGACGTTGAGGTTCCCCGACGGCCTGGAGGACGGGTCCGCCGAGGGGCTGCTGCGCGACCTGGCCGGGTCGCTCCAACAGGCCGTGGGGATGCCGCAGCGCCCGCGGGCGCTGCGCGAACCGACCGAGGACGGTGACGAGCTGCACCCGATGTTCCTGCTGAACGTCACGGACGCCGAAGCGGCCGCGGCGGCGATGCGCGGGCTCGGGGGCTGGTACATGCGTCACCCCGACGTGAACGTGACCGTCAAGACCACCGGCGCGGGCGGACGGATCGCCCTGGAGCTGCGTCGGTTCTCGACCGTGGCCTTCGCCGAGGCGGCGAGCAAGGTCACCGACGCCGTCGTGCCGTCGGCGGACGGCGACGAGCCCCCCGGCCTGCCCGACCATCTGATGCGCGGCCGCGGGGCGGACCTGCCCCAGCATCCCGGCGATGGGCCCGGCTGACGGGACGGTCAGCCCTCGTCCTGCTGCCGCTCCATGATCGCGGCCCGGCGTTCCGCCTCCCAGACCATGTGCTTGGCGACCGGCAGGTCCTCGTGCCACCAGAACGTCTCGCCCTCCGGGCACGGCGGGAACTCCTGCCCCGACGTGAGCGCGACCGTGCAGCCGTGCTCGTCGACGTAGGTCCCTTCCAGCTCCGCTCTGCTTCCCGTCCCCGGCAGAGGACGCCCACCCCTCGACAACACCTCTAGTCTAGTCGGCGGACACCGCTCCCACGAGGGGTCGACCATGGTGAGCATCAGCGTGCAGGAGACGCCCAACCCGGCCGCGCGTCGGTTCCTGCTCGACGTCCCCGTACAGGAGGAGTCCCGTGGACGCTTCTTCAAAGAGGGCGACGACGTCGACGATCCTCTCGTCGAGGAGCTCCTCCGGGTGTTCGGGGTCGAGGCGGTGATGCTGCTGCCCAACTCGGTGACGGTCAACAAGGTCGAGGACGCGTCCTGGGAGAAGCTCGAGCCGACCGTGCGCGAAGCGATCGAGCGCTGGGACGAGCGGCGCGGCTCCTGAAGGACCGCCGGGTCAACCCAGCCTGGAACCGCCCGGGAAGCTGACCCACCGCTCCGTCTCGGGGAACTCGGGGTCGGGCGAGGAACAGCTGGTGCCCGATGCCTCCCAGACCCCGGAGGCCTGTTCGTAGCACTCCTCGTGGAAGACCATGGGCGTCGGACACATCATGTCGCCGACGGTGAGCTCGGCCCGGCGGGCCTCCTCAGGCGCGACGTCTCGGCCGCACGCTTCGCAGGTCTCGGTGGGTCCCATGACGGTCCCCCATGGTAGGGGCGACCCCCGTGCTCCGCACGGGCGGCGGGGGATCACGGGGCGCGCTGCGCTCCGTCCTCGAGGGGCAGCAGCTGGTCGGCGACGCGGAGCGCGTAGCCCTTGACGGTCCACCAGGCCAGGTACTCCTCGAGCTCCGTCCACGTGCTCTCGTCCACGGTTCCCGCCCAGTGGGCGAGGCGGCGTTCGACCTCGCCGGCGATCAGCCGGTCCAGGGCGGTGACGACGCGTTCCTCGGGGTACAGCAGGTAGGGGTCGGCACCATCGGTCCGTATCGCCGCGGCGATGTGCGTGGCGGCCTCGTCGAGATCGTCCGGGAGCAGCGCGCCGGCGCCGGCCGCGACCTCCCCGGCGGTCTCGGACTCCTCGACCCGCCGCAGGCAGTAGCCGGCGGTCAGCGCATGCCCCGCCCAGATGCCGATCTCGGGCGCGGGTTGGTCGGTGCGTTCGCGCGCCACGATGCGGTTCATGTACCGGTAGGCGCGGGGACTGAACGGGTGGGTCTGGGCGAGCGCGCGGGTCCGGAAGATGATGTCGTCCAGGTCGACGGTCACCTGCCCGCCCGTCAGTCGCGCTTGAGCGACTGGATCTGGAGGAGCTGCTCGCCGCCCTGACCGTGGTCGTGCCCGTGGTCGTGGTCGACGTCGCTCTCGACGCGCAGCCGGCGGAAACCCGGCCACTTCTCGCGGAGGGTGGATTCGACGCCCTGTGTGAGGGTCGCGGAGCTGGCGGGGCACCCGTCACAGGCCCCCATCAACCGCAGGGTGACGATGCCCTCCTGCACGGCGACCAGCTCCATCTCACCGCCGTGGGAGTGCACGTAGGGCCGGATCTCGTTCAGCGCCTCCTCGACCACGAGCTCGGGATCCTCGGAGGCCTCCTCCTCGCCGAGGTACGCCTCGAGGAGGTGCGAGACGAGCGGGTCCTCGTGGACCTGGTCCAGCGCATCGGGGGGCATCGCCATCGCCATGCGGGTGATGCCCTCACGGTGGAAGGCCTCCAGGTGGTCGAGGAGCTCGAACATCTGATCGCGGTGCCGCTCGTCGAGCTCGGACTCGAGGTGGTCCACGAGCTCACCGACGCGCAGCATCAGGTCCTCGAAGGTCAGCTCCTCGCGTTCGGTCACGGTTGCTGCCTCTCGGGGGTCGGTTCCGGCTGCGGGTCAAGCGGGCGGGCGATCTCCTCGCGGACCATCTCCAGCACGCGCTCGAAGCTGGCTTCGACCGAGGGCGAGAACTCGGTCCCGAAGGTCTCGTCGACCGCCTCGACCTCGATCACGATCGTATCCGTCGGGAGAGCTCCGTAGTAACGGGCCACGTCGAGGGTGGCGGCGAAGTCGATGACCCCGCCCGCGCTCTCACCCAGCCGCGCCTGCAGTTCCTCCTCGTCGGGCTCCTCGTCCTCGGCGCGGTACCGGCGGATCGTCCCCGGTTCGTCGCCGCGCGGGTAGGCGGCGACGAAGATCACCCGGTCGGGCTCGGCGGCCTGCAACTGGTGCAGCACCCGGTGGGCGGCTTCCGCGGCGTCGGTGACGGTCACGTGCTCGGGCCAGTCGAGGTGGGCGTAGCGGCGGACGAACTGCGGGCCGAAGTCGAGGTCACCCAACCAGGGGTTGCCGACCCCGCCGACGAAGATGCCGCCGCTCACGACCTCGCCGCGCCGGACCCCACTACTCGAGGGTGCAGGCGCAGGAGTTCACCTCCCGGGTGATGGTGCCCTTGCCGGTGTCCATGTGCGTGGTGCACGGCATGCACGGGTCGAAGCTGCGGATCGTGCGCAGCACGTCGATGCCCTTGAGGTCGTCGTCACCGACGGACTCGAGGATCGGGGTGCCCGCGATCGCCTCCTCGTAGGGTCCCGGGTTGCCGAACGGGTCCCGAGGGGAGGCGTTCCAGGTCGACGGGGTGTTGATCTGGTAGTTGACGATCCGCCCCTTGTCCATCTCCATGTGGTGGGTCAGGAAACCGCGACCGGCCTCCCAGAACCCGGTGGAGATGCGGTGGTCCTTGGGCACCTTGAACTTCGTGTGCACCTTGGTCTCGCCCTTGCGCCAGTACTCGAAGGCCTGCATCAGACAGTTCAGCGCCACCGTGGCCGTCCAGCCCACCGCGTAGGCGCGAGCCCGGTTGCGTTCGAACGCGTTGAGGTGGTCGGGGACCTTCCAGAACAGCTCGGTCTCGGGCAGCTGGGCGCGCGGCAGCGTCATGCGGATCCCGTCGCCGGTCGCCTCGTAGAAGTCGTTCTTCGGGTGCTGCTGCGCCAGCGCGGTGGTCCACATGCGGCCGTAGACCCCGGTCTCGCAGACCTGCCGGTCCCAGCGGGGTGCACAGTCCCAGGTGTACTTCTCCTTGAAGTTGCGCCCCTGGGGCTTGGGGATCGTCGTCTTGTTCCAGGCGTGGTACGGCGACAGCGGGTTGCCCAGCGGGTCGGTCTGGAACTTCTGCTGGCCGCCGGTCCAGTCCTCGTAGAACCCGTGCTCGACGAACTCCTCGACGCCGATGTTGATCTGGGTGAGCTTCGTGGTGACGAGCTCGCCGTCGATGATCACCCCCGGTGTGGACCAGCGGATGTCCCCGAACGCGTCGAAGTCCTCGTAGCGCGCCGTGTAGGCCTCGGGCTGGTCCCAGATGCCGGTCTGGATGATGTTCGTCGGACGCAGACCGACCCTGTAGTAGTCCTCGTTGCACTCGTAGAAGAAGTCGATGACGTCGTCCCAGAACGCGCGGATGCGCTTGGCGTAGTCGATGAACTTCATCAGCCGGCTGTGGAACTCGTTGAACGTCGACGTCGTGATCGTCGTCGTGACGCCGCCGGGGATCAGGGTCGACGGGTGCGGGTACTTGCCGTAGAACAGGTTGCACATCTCGCGACCCAGGCGGGTGAACTCGATGGCCTCGAGGTAGATCTCGCCCGACAGGGGCGCCATCGCGTCCATGATGTCCTTGATCGTCTCGTAGCCGTGGATACCGGCGTTGGGCGCGACGGTCTTCTCGGCCTTCTTGACGATCTCGGGGTTGGTGACGTTGACGAGCGGGGTCGAGAAGTCGGGTCCCGCCAGCAGCCCGAGGTGGATCGGGTGGTCGTAGAGCATCTCGGCGGCCTCGCCGAGGTTGCGGGCCAGGGTGCCCATCGGGGGCGGTTGGATGCCGAACGCCATGTCCATGTTCTGCGAGGAGACGCTGGCGTGCACCCCGCCGCACACCCCGCAGGCACGCGAGGAGATGTCGATCGCGTCCCGGGGGTCGCGACCCTCGAGGATCAGCTCGTAGCCGCGGAAGAGCATCGCCATCGAGTGGGCCTCGACCGCTTCACGTGTCTCGAGGTTCATCTTCACGTGGACGGCCAGGGCGCCGGCGACGCGCGAGACCGGATCGATCATCCAGTCGCGCACCTTCGGCTCGGTCTCCACCTCGGCCGTGGCGGTGCCGGCACCACCGGCCTGGGGTCGCACCTTCGTGAAGCCGCGTGGTTTGTCACCGCTCAGGGACCAGGGATCGTTGACCCCGTCCTTGAGACGCGCCTTGCCACCCTCGTCGAACTCCACCGGGAGGTTCTTGAAACACATCCGGTCAACCTTCCACTAGGACGCGGAACGTCCCCTCGTCGTCGTCATGACCTGACCTGGCGATCACGCCTCGTCCGTGTTCCGGTACGCATCACGCCTTGTTCGTGTTCTGGTACGCCTTGTAGGCCTTGTGCAGCAGCTTGGTCGCGCCGGTCGGCCCGGACTTGTAACGCGCCCAACCGGACGGCGCCGGCCCCTCGGTCCAGCGGATCGACCGGTTCTTGTCCGACATCGAGATCCTGCGCATCCGGCGGATGAACCCCCCCAAGATGCGCGAGGCCGTGCTGGACACCAGCGAGCCGGGGGGCGTCGCGTAGATCGGCGAGAACTTGTCCGGGAAGCCCGGCATGGTGCAGCCGATAC
>JAHWKO010000091.1 GCA_019347855.1 Actinomycetota bacterium | reverse complement strand
CCTCGCGGAAGGTGTGCAGGACCGCACGGTGATGCTCAGCGATGAACCGTCGGGCCTCGTCGATGTCCACCGGTGGCTCCTCGTCGTGGGTCGTCCAGCCTAGAGCCGTCGGTCGTCCCCACCGTCCGGTCACCCGTGCCGTGACGAAGGTCGCCTCCATCTGCTTGCATGCGCCCCATGGATGCACTCACCGAACAGCAGATCGAAGAGGCCCTGACGTCCCTCCCGGGTTGGGAGTTCGACGGCGAGGTCGTCACCAAGACCTACGCGTGGGCGTCGTTCCGCGAGGCGATCGACTTCGTGAACGACATCGCCGACCTGGCGGAGGACGCCAACCACCACCCGGACATCGAGGTGTACTTCGATGAGGTGGTGATCTCGTTCCGGACCCACAGCGCCGAGGCCGTCACCGATGCCGACGTCCGCATGGCGGGGGAGGTCGAGGACCTCGCGTCGGACTACGAGGATGACTTCGAGGACGACGACTTCGAGGACGACCTGGAGCTTGAGGACGAGGACGAGGAAGACCTCGCCGACGAGGGTTGAGCGTCCTCGGCGTGGGAACCTCACGCCGGTAGCGGGGCGTTGATCCGGCGTCCCCCTTAGGAGGCGCCGTTGAGGGCGTGGATCGTCGCGAACCGGAAGCTGGTCGTCGCCGGGGGCGTCGTGATGCTCGGGGCGTTGGCGTTCGTCCTGATCTGGCTCCAGCCCCAGAAGCTGTTCATTGATGTGCGGGTCGACGAGGACCTGCCGGTCGCCGCCTCGAGCCCCTCCGAGCCGTCCACGTCGGCGGTAACGCAGGACAGCGAGGAGCCCACCCCGGAGACCTCGAGCGCGGAGCCGTCCCCCGTCCCCACCGGGCCCGTCGTCGTGTCGCGTGAGGATCTGCGGCTCATCAGCCACCAGGCGAGCGGCGTGGCCTCGCTGGTGCGGTTGCCCGACGGATCATCGGTGATCCGCCTCGAGGAGCTCGACGTCGAGAACGGGCCCGACCTACGCGTGTACCTGTCTGCCGCGCCGGCGGATGGTCCACCTGAGGAGCTCGACGACGATCACGTGGATCTCGGGGCCCTCAAGGGCAACCAAGGCAACCAGAACTACGCGATCCCGTCCGATCTGGATCTGTCGCGGTACCAGAGCGTGACGATCTGGTGTCGGCGGTTCGCGGTCGGGTTCGCGGTGGCGCCGATCGGCTGATCCCCGGGGGCGGGGGCGGTCGGTGACTGGTCTACGCTCGGCGGCCATGCCCGACGCGACCCCCCCGGACGTCCACCACGTCGAGCTCGACGGTGGCGCGACGATGTCGTACCTGCGCTTCGGGGAGTCGGGCGGGCCGGCGGCCATCGTGACCCCCGGGCTCACCGACGGGCTGGCGCCGGTGTTCCACGAACCCGCGGCGCACGCGGTCCCGCCGCCACCGGAGCCCTTCGAGGCGTGGCAAGTGCTGGTCGTCTCGCACCGCGACCCCGTCCCTCTGGGATGGGACACCAGTGCCATGGCCGAGGACCTGGCAGGTCTGCTCGATGAGGTCGTCGGTGGTCCTGCGGTGGTGACCGGGCACTCGATGGGGGGGATGGTCGCCCAGCACCTCGCGGCACGCCGCCCCGACCTCGTCGACCGTCTCGTCCTGAGCTCCACGCTCGCGAAGGCTGACGCCGCCTTCGTAGGACGGCTCGAGCACTGGGAGGAGCTGCTCCGCAACGGGCGGTGGGAGGACTTCCACCGTGACGCGGTGCGGGCCTCGTTCGCGGGTGAGGAACGCCAGCGCCAGCTCGAGCTCCTCGAGGCGGGGGACCTCGAGCCTCCTCCCGGAGCGCTCGTGGACCGACACCTGGCCCTGTCGGTCGCGTGCAAGCGCCACGACGCGATCGGGGCGCTCGCCGAGATCCGCTGCCCGACCCTCGTCCTGGCGGGCCGGCACGACGAGCTGACCCGCCCCGACCACGGGCGTGACATCGCGACGCGGGTACCGGACGCCACGCTCGTGGTCCTCGACGGAGCGGGACACGGGTTGCCGGAGCAGCGCTCCGAGGCGTACGCGGAGGTCGTGCTCTCGTTCATCGCGGGGGATGTCGATCTCGACGACCTGGAGGCACCGTGAGCGAGCGGAGCTGGTGGGGATGGGGTGATCGGTCGGCGCACCTCGATCCGGAGGCGCTCGTCGGCATGGCCCAGGAGATCGCCCGGACGTTCGAGATCGACGTCCCCGAGGTGCGCACGCCGGTGCCGCTCGATGAGCTGGACATCCCCGCCCCGCGACTGTCCGTGCCAGACCCGCTGGCGGAGCTCACCACGACCGCCGACGAGGCGCGCGCCCGGCGGTCGCACGGACAGGCCTTCCGGGACGTGGTGCGAGCCTTCCGCGGGGAGCTGCCGGCGTTCCCGGACGTCGTCGCGCTCCCACGTGACCCGCAGGAGATCGCGGACGTGCTGGACTGGTGCGCCGACGCCGACGCGTCGTGCATCCCCTACGGCGGCGGGACCTCGGTCGTCGGCGGGGTCAACCCTCCGCCCGGTGACCGCCCCGTGGTCGCACTGGACCTGGCCCGCTGCAGCGGCGTGACCGAGGTGGACCCGGTGTCGCAGGCCGCTCGGATCCGCGCCGGCACCCGGGGGCCGGACATCGAGGACCAGCTCCGCGAGCACGACCTGACCCTCCGGTTCTTCCCGCAGTCCTGGGAGTTCTCGACGCTCGGGGGATGGATCGCGACCCGGGCGGGTGGGCACTTCGCGACGCGGCTCACCCACATCGACGACCTGGTTGAGTCCGTGTCGGCGGTCACCCCGTCAGGCGTGTGGGAGTCCCGGCGCGTCCCCTCATCAGGTGCCGGCCCGTCCCCCGACCGGATGCTGCTGGGCAGCGAGGGCACCCTCGGGGTGATCAGCGAAGCCTGGATGCGGGTCCGGCCCCGACCGGTGTTCCGCGCGGACGCAGCCGTGCGGTTCGACTCGTTCACGGCCGGCGCCGAGGCCGTCCGCGCGCTGCTGCAGTCCGGCCTGGGGCCATCGAACTGTCGGCTCCTGGATCCCACGGAGGCATCCTTGTCGGGGGCGGGGACCGGCGAGCACGCCGTCCTGCTCGCGGGGTTCGAGTCCGCCGACCACCCGCAGGGCCGGCGGTTGGACCTCGCCCTGGACCTCTGCCGCGATCACGGTGGCAGCATCCCGGACGATCCGAGGATCCGTGAGGGTGACCGGACCGGCACTCAGGACGGGGCGACGGGATCGTGGCGCTCGGCGTTCCTCCAGGCGCCGTACCTGCGCGACGCCCTGGTCGCGCTCGGCATGGTGGTCGAGACGTTCGAGACCGCCGTCACCTGGGATCGCCTGGACGAGCTGGTCGCCACGCTGCAGCGCACGGCCTGGTCGACAGCTCGCGAGGTCTGCGGCGATGCCCAGGTCGCGGTCCGGCTCACGCACGCCTACCCGGACGGTGCCGCGCCGTACCTGACCGTGATCGCGCCGGGTCGGCACGGATCCCAGGTGGAACAGTGGGACGAGATCAAATCGGCCGTCTCGGATGCCGTCATCGAGGGCGGCGGGACGATCACCCACCACCACGCTGTCGGGCGTGACCACCGCCCGTGGTACGACCGTCAGCGTCCCGCACCGTTCGCGGCCGGACTCGAGGCGGTGAAGCGCGAGCTCGACCCTGCTGGGGTCCTGAACCCCGGTGTGCTGATCGACTAGGACCTAGGCTCGCCGCATGGATGACAGCTCGACGCTCGTGTGGATCTCCGGCGCCTCCAGCGGCATCGGGCGTGCTCTGGCGGACACGGTGCCGTGGAGCGACGTCCGGATCATCGACATCAGTCGCAGCGGCGCCGAGGGCCTGGAGCACGTGCCTGCCGACCTGGTGAAGCCCGCCGGTTGGCAGGCCGCCGCGGAGTCGTTCTACCGCGAGCTCGACGCGTTCGACGGCGCCCGTGTCGTCTTCGTCCACTGCGCCGGCACGCTCGAGCCGATGGGGTTCGCCGGGGAGGTGGACCCCACCGCCTACACGCGGCAGGTGCTGCTGAACGCGGTCTCCCCCCAGGTCCTGGGGGATGCGTTCGTCCGCGCGGTGGCCGACCGCGATGACCTGGAGTCCCACCTGGTCATGATCACGTCCGGTGCCGCCACCAGCGTGTACGAGGGGTGGTCCGCCTACGGAGCGGGCAAAGCCGCTGTGGACCACTGGGTGCGCACCGTGGGTGCCGAACGCCGGCGGCGTGGGTCCTCGTGCCGGGTCGTATCGGTCGCGCCAGGGGTGGTGGCCACCCCGATGCAGGAACAGATCCGGCAGGTGGACGCCGAGGACTTCCCACAGGTCGACAAGTTCGTGGGGCTGTACGAGCGCGGCGAGCTCACCTCGCCCGACGAGGCCGCACGGGGGATCTGGAGGCTGTTCGACCTCGAGCTCGACAACGGGGCCGTCGTGGACCTGCGGGAGCTGGACTGACGTGTCCGGGCCGCTGACCGGCACGACGATCGTCGAGGTCGCCGCCATCGGTCCGGCGCCGTTCGGCGTCATGCTGCTCGCGGACCTCGGGGCGGACGTTATCCGGGTCGACCGTGCCTCCAGCGTCGGCAACCCGGGGCAGGAGACCGCGATGGCCGGCCTGTCCCGGGGGCGCCGATCGATCGGCGTCGACCTCAAGCACCCCGACGGCCTCGACCTGCTGTTGCGTTTGGTGGATCGCGCGGACGCCCTGGTCGAGGGTTTCCGCCCGGGTGTCGCGGAGCGTCTCGGGTTCGGGCCCGAGGTCTGCCTCGAGCGCAACCCCCGACTCGTCTACGGCCGGATGACGGGGTGGGGCCAGGAGGGGCCGCTCGCGGATCGGGCTGGCCACGACATCGACTACGCGGCGATCGCGGGCGCGCTGCACCCGGTGGGGCGGGCCGGCCAGCCTCCGGCTCCGCCACTGAACTACCTCGCGGACTTCGGCGGGGGAGGGGCGTACCTCGCGATCGGCGTGCTGGCCGCGTTGTTCGAACGGGAGCGGTCGCGCCGCGGCCAGGTGGTCGACGCCGCGATGGTCGACGGCGCCGCGAGCCTCACGGCGTTCTTCCACGGGCTCCTCCAGACGGGCGCATGGACGACCGAGCGGGGGAGCAACCTCCTGGACGGCGCCGCACCGTTCTACGATACCTACGCGACCGCTGACGGCGGGTTCATCGCCGTCGGGTGCCTGGAACCGCAGTTCTACGCCGAGTTCCTCGACCGGCTCGAGCTCGACCCCGAGCAGTGGCCGCAGTTCGACCGGACCCGCTGGCCCGAGCAGAAGGCCGCCCTCGCCGAGCTGTTCGCCTCCGAACCGCGCGGGCACTGGGAGGAGGTCTTCGCCGGAAGCGACGCGTGCGTCGCGCCGGTGCTCCCCCTCGACGAGGCGCCGGCGCACCCCCACATCCGAGCACGCGACACGTTCGTGGACGTCGGGGGCGTGCGCCAGCCTGCTCCGGCCCCGCGCCTGTCGCGGACGCCCGGCGTCGCCGGGACCCCCGCGCCCGAGCCCGGGGACCACACCGACGAGATCGTCTCGGAGCTCGGCCTGGACGTGGTGGAGCTCCGAGGTTCCGGGGCGGTCGCGTAGCCGATCGCTGCTACCCCGGGCTGGGCGACTCCGACGTCGTCGCTGACTCGGTGGGTGTCGGGCTGGGGGACGAGTCGCCGGACTGCGCATCGGCCGTCGTGTCGGACGCCGTCGGCGTCGGCGACGAGGTGCTGCCTCCAGTATCGGACTCGCTCGGCGATGGCGACTCGGACTCCGTCTCCGACTCGGTCGGCAGCGTCGTGGTCTCCGTCGGGCTGGGGCTGGGCGATGCGCTCTCGCTCGGTGACGGGGACGGGGACGGGCACTCCTCGCCCGATGGCAGGATCGTCTCGATCTCGCCGCCCTCGCCGTCCGGGCACGTCGTGGGTTCCGGGCTCGGCTCCTCGGTCTGCGTGGGTGCCGGGCTCGGCGCCGGGTTGCGCGCCTCGAGCTCCGAGTAGTCCGGTTCGGGGAACTCCTTCACCTCCATGTCCTTCACGGCCTCGGCCATGTACTCACCCCACGTCGCCGCGGGGATGCTGCCCCCGGTGACGTTGCCCATCGATGTGTCGTCCAACGTGCCGAACCAGACGGCCGTTGACAGCTGCGGGACGTACCCGATGAACCAGGCGTCCTGGCTCTCCTGCGTCGTTCCGGTCTTTCCCGCAGCAGGCCGTCCGATCTGCGCCGCACGGCCGGTCCCGGACTGGATGTTCTGCTCCAGGATGTCGCTGACCGCGTGCGCGACGTTCGCGTCGATGCCGCCCTCGCTCTCGGGGCGCTTGTCGAGGATCATCTCGCCGTCGGGCCCCTCGACCTTCCGCACGAGCCGTGTCTCCGAGCGTGCCCCGCTGTTCGCGAAGGTCGCGTACGCGCCGGCCATCTCCTTCACCGACACCTCGCTGGTCCCCAGGACCAGCGACGGGTTGGGGCTCAACCAGTCCTCGGGGATGCCGGCGTCGACCCCCATCTCCTGCACCTTCTGGGGGCCGATCTCCTCGGCGATCTGCACGAACACCGTGTTGGTCGACGTCAACGTGGCCTCGCGGACCGTCTGGGTGCCGAACCCCGCGTTGGCGAAGTTGCTCACCTCGTACTCCTCGCCGCTGAAGTCGAGCGTGATCTGGGGCGGGGCCGGGTAGCGGGACTCGGGGGAGTTGCCCTCGTCCATGAAGCCGGCGAGACCGAACGGCTTGAACGCCGAACCGGGCTGGTTGCGGCCGGTGCCGTCGTCGTAGCCCAGCGCCGCGTTGAAGTTCTGCTCGTTGTAGCTCGGGCCGCCCACCAATGCGCGCACGCCGCCGTCGGCCGGGTCGACGCTGACCAACGCCCCGGTGACCTGGGCCGGATCGAACGGAGGTTGGCCCTCCGGTCGTTGCGGCGGGTCCTTGCTGAGGTCTCCGCGAAGCTGCTCGATCTTGGCCTTCATGGTGTCCTGGGCGAGCTTCTGCATCGCCGAGTCCATCTCGGTGGTCACCGTCAGGCCGGTGTAGACGGACTCGCTGCCGAGCTCTGCCGCCAGCTCCTTCTCGACCGCCTTGAGGTAGTACGCGGCCGGTCCGAGATCGGTGTTGAGCTCCTCGGTGACGGGCGGCACGCCCGCGGCGACCGTCTCGTCGTGCTCGGCCTGGGTGATCCAGCCCTCCCTGAGCATCCCGTCGAGCACGTAGCGCCGGCGGCGGTCGACGCGCTCGGTGTCCTCGAGCGGGTCGTAGTTGGACGGGCTCTGGATCATGCCCGCCAGCGTCGCCGCGTGGTTCAGCGTGATGGCGTGCGCCGGGCCGTTGAAGTACGTCTGCGCCGCCGCCTCGAAGCCGTGCGCGCCCCGGCCGAGGTAGACGGTGTTGAGGTAGTGCTCGAGGATCTCGTCCTTCGAGTACTGGCGCTCCATCTTCAGGGCGAGGACGGCCTCCTTGCCCTTCCTGGCGAAGGTGCGTTCGGTCCCGACGGCCTCGGCCGCGTTCTTGATGTACTGCTGGGTGATCGTCGAGCCACCCTGCTCGATCTCGCCGGCGCGGACGTTCGTGAACAGCGCGCGGACCGTGCCGCGCACGGAGATGCCGGAGTGCTCGTAGAAGTTGCGATCCTCCGCGGCCATCACCGCCTGGGGGACGTACTCGGGCAGCGCGCTGAGCTCGACGTCCTGCCGCTTGGCGACGGGGCTCAGGACCCCGATCTCCTCGCCGTTGCGGTCGAGGACCCGCGTCGCGGAGGACGCGATGTCCTCGGGCAGGGGCACCGAGACGAACAGGTAGGCGAAGACGAGGATCAGCGCGAAGGCCAGCAGGAGGCCGGGCACCGTTAGCAGCGCCAGGGCCTTCTTCTGCTTGTACCACGGCACGCCCGGTTCCCAGAACCGGCGGTACCAGGGCGTGCTCGCCGAGCTCGGTGACATCGGTGGATCCTCCCCGTGAAGGGTCGAGGCTACCGGTGCTGCCTACCGACGAACGGCCACCAGCCAGGTCCGTTACCGTGCCGCGGGCCGACGGTGGAGGTGCCGGTGACCCAGGGCGAGTCAGGTGGCGGTCATCCGGAGACGGGCGAGCCGCCACCGGCGACCCCGACCCTGAGCGCTCGGCTCGGCGCCGACGTCATCGACCTGTTCCTCCTGGCGTTCACGTACGTCGCCGTCTCGTTCGCGGTCGCCGCGGTCGCGATCCAGTTCGGGTTCGCCGAGGGGTTCCGCGATACCGAGCTGCGTGGGGCGGGCACGGCGATGGTCGCCGCCAACATCGCGGTGAACGTCGTGTTCCAGCTGGGGTACTGGGCGGTCGTGGAGGGCCGCGGCGGGAGCTCGCTCGGCAAGCGACTGACCGGGCTACGGGTGGTGCGCTCGGACGGGACCCCGATCGGGTGGAGGACCGCGGTCGCGAGGAAGGTGCCGTTCTACGCCCCGTTCGTGCTGGGGTGGGTTCCGGTCATCAGCAGGTCGGTGTTCCTGGTCATGCTGCTGCTGATGGCGGCCGGACTCGCGTCCTACGTCGCCGACCGGCCGCACCTGCGAGGGTTCCACGATCGCTTGGCGAGCACGAGGGTCGTCCCCACCGGCGAGTGACCCAGGTCAGAACGCGGCGTCCGGGAGCTCCATGAGGGACAGGTCGGTGGTCTCGGTGAGCTCGCGGCGCAGCTCGACCTTGGGCAGGACCGTCTGCGTCCAGTAGCGCGCCGAGGCGACCTTGCCGGTGTAGAAGTCCGCGTCGGCGCCGTCGGCACCGGCCTCGAGCGCCGCGTTC
>JAHWKO010000090.1 GCA_019347855.1 Actinomycetota bacterium | reverse complement strand
TGAGCGGTCGGGTGGCCCTGTCGGGCGCACCACACCGCGAGCTCCTCAACGAGCCGGGTCTTGCCGATCCCCGCCTCGCCCGACAGGAGCACGACACTGGCCGACCCGTCACGCGCCCGTTGCAACGCCGCACGCAGAGCGGACAACTCGCCGCTGCGTCCCACCAACACCTGGCTCGAAGAGGGCGACGTCATCGACGGCATCATGCCACGAACACCGTAGAGAAGCGGCCGCTATGGATCAGGTCGGGGCATCGTTCGTCGTGCTTCAATCGGCTGTGGCTCGCTTCGAGCACGAGATGCCGTTGCCACCGGAGGGGACCAGCGCTACTCGAGCCCCCGGACGGCGACCGCCGGTGGTCGCCATCCGAGCAGCGACTCGGTCATACGTACGGCGTCGACCGTGCGCGCCACCTCGTGGACGCGGACGATCCGAGCCCCGCGCGTGATCGCGAACACGGCAGCGGCGAGGCTGCCGTCGACCCGTCGGTCGAGCGGGGCATCCAACGTCTCGCCGATGAAGTCCTTGTTGGACAGGGCCACCAGCACCGGGTAGCCGAGCGCCGCGAGCTCGGGCAGCCGCCGGGTGAGCTCCAGCGAGTGGTAGGTCGTCTTCTGGAAGTCGTGTCCGGGGTCCACCACGATCCGGTCCGGGGCGACGCCGACGTCGATCGCTCGGTTCGCGAGCTCGCGGCAGTGCTCGACGACCACGGTCGTCACGTCCGGCCGGTAGCCCCGGCGGGACGGTCGGGTCCGCGGCTCTCCCCCGTGGTGCATCGCGACGTACCCGGCACCGCGCGCCGCCACGGTCTCGAGCATCGTGGGGTCGTGCCCCCCGGTGACGTCGTTCACGAGGTCGGCCCCCGCCTCGAGCGCGGCGTCCGCGATCGGGGCGCGGAACGTGTCGACCGAGATCACCACGTCGGACCGCCCCCGCACGGCCTCGATCACGGGGACCACACGCCGGCGCTCCTCGGCGACGTCGACCGCCGGTCCGGGTCCGCCCTTGATGCCCCCGATGTCGACGATGTCCGCGCCCTCGGCGACGAGTCGCAGAGCGCGGTCCACCGCGGCGTCCACCTCGGCGGTCTCCCCCCGGTCGTAGAACGAGTCCGGGGTCACGTTGACGATGCCCATCACGGCGACCCGCCGGGCGAGGTCGAGGGGTCGATCGCGGAGCGCCAGCGTCGGGCCGTCGGAGGTGTCCACGCTCGGAACCTACTTGCCGGGATAGCCTCGCCCCCGCCGGGGAGGTGACCATGACCACGTGGGCGATCGCGACCATCATCGTGCTCGCCGGGCTCGCTGCGACGCTGGTCGCCCTGTTCACGGGGGGGTTCAGCCAGGCGCGGGGGCCGCGCGAACCCGACTGGCTCGTCCCGTCACCCGTCGAGGTGCGCCGCGCGCGGTTCCCGGTCTCGTGGCGCGGCTACGACCCAGGTCACGTGGACGTTTACCTCGACGCGCTCGCCGCCGCGTACGAGGAGCTGTACTTCGCGGCCGGCCCGACCGCGGCTGCCCGGGCGCGCGAGCGGCTCGCGCTGCGCCTCGGACGCGTCACCGCCCGGGCTCCCACGCGAACGCCCGCCCCGGAGCTCGATCAGGGTGTCGACGACGAGCCGACCTCCCCCGAAGGCCACCGGGGCGGTTAGGACATGAACTCGAGGATGGCGGCGGCGACCGCCTCGGGGTCCTCGACCGGGGACCAGTGCCCGACGTGAGGCAGCACCCGCAGGCGGCTGACCGGGATGTCGGCCTTCAGCTCCTCGGACATCGCCAGCGGGGTGGACCGGTCGTGCGCCCCGACGAGGATCAGCGTCGGGTGGCCGATCTCGTCGCGGCGCATGTGCGGCGCGTCGGCCAGCGCCCGGCAGGCGTCGGCGTAGCTCTTCGGGTCGTTGCGCACGAAGATGTCACGGAGCAGTCCGACCGCCCCGGCGTGCACGGCGTGGGACTGGGGGGAGACCGCACCCTGGAGCCAGTCGTCGACGACCGCGTCCATGCCCTGGTCCTCGACGAGGTCCGCGCGTTCGCGGTAGGCGTCGACCTGCGGCGGCTGGAAGTACGAGATGCCGCCGAGGAGCACGAGCTCGTCGAACAGGTCGGGCTCGGTGCTCGCGAGGTGCTGCACGACGAGCGACCCGAGCGAGTGACCGACCAGCCGGACGCCTGGTAGCTCGAGGTGCCGGATCAGCCCGGACACGTCGTTCGCCCAGGCCTTGATCGACAGGTCCCCGCCGTCGGAGCGGCCGTGGCCCCGTAGGTCCGGCGCGACGACGTGGTGGTGCTGCTTCATCGCCTGCATGACGCCGTGCCAGATCGAGCCCGTGCCTCCGAGCCCGTGCAGCAGCACGACGGGGGGTCCCTCGCCGTAGCTGGCGTAGTGGAGCTTGCGACCGTCGATCTCGGCGAACATGGGGACTCCTCGGAGGTCGGGAGCGCCCGGTCGCGAGGCCAGGAGAACGGGTTGCGAGCCGTTGGCCGAGCCGGGACGCTGGCGTCCGAGCCTACCAAGAGGCCCGTCCACCCCTGCCCGAGGAGCCCCACACGTGCAGGTCGAGGTCAGCCGCTACGTCTTCGCCCCGCCCGACGTCGTGTGGGCGGTGCTCACCGACTGGGAGCGTCAAGCGGACTGGATGGTGGACGCGCTGGACGTCGAGGTCACCTCGCCCCACCGCGAGGGGACCGGCGTCACGATCGTGTGTCCCACGAACGTGCTGGGCGTGACCGTGCAGGATGAGATGCGGGTGACCGAGTGGGTCGAGGGACAGCGCCTCCGCGTGGAGCACCTGGGTGACGTGATCACCGGGAGCGGGACGTTCGTGCTCGAACCCACCCCCGTCGGCACCCGCATCATCTGGCACGAGGAGATCGACCCGCCCCTGGGCGTGGTCGGTGAGCTCGGGGCGCGGCTCGTCGTCCGGCCGTACGTTCGGTACCTGTTCGGCCGCAGCCTCGACAACCTCAAGGCCATCGCCGAGCGACGAGCGCGACGCGAACGGACATCCCGTGCAACGAGCTGACCTCGCCCGCTTCCGGGAGTTCTGGGAGGACGAGTTGCAGGCGGCCGCCCTGTACCGGGCACTCGCCGAGACGGTGGACGGCGACCGGCGCGAGGTGTTCCTGGAGCTGGCCGATACCGAGGAGCGCCACGCGGCCCACTGGGCGGACCTCCTCCGGGACGAAGGGGTCGAGGACCTCGATCCCCCCGCCCCGTCGCTGCGCACCCGCACGCTGGCCGCGGCGGGTCGCCGGTTCGGGGTCGAAGCCGTCCTGCCGGTCGTGATCCGCGCCGAGGCCGCCGACGCGGACAAGTACCGCGAGGTCGCCGCCGCTCCGGGGACGATGGCTGACGAGGAGATCGCGCACGGGCGTGCCCTCGCAGCGCTCGGCGGGGTCGAGACCGCAGGCGCCCGCATCGCCACGTCCGAGGGACGCCACCGCACGGGTGCGGGCGGGGCGCTGCGCGCGGCGGTCTTCGGCGTCAACGACGGGCTGGTGTCCAACTTCTCGCTCGTCATGGGCGTCGCCGGTGGGGTCGACGACACCGGGGTGGTCCTGCTCGCCGGGGTCGCGGGGCTGTTCGCCGGGGCCTTCTCGATGGCCGCCGGCGAGTGGATCTCGGTGCGTTCCCAATCGGAGCTGTACGAGCGCGAGATCGCGGTCGAGGCCGAGGAGCTACGGCTCTTCCCCGAGGAGGAACGCGACGAGCTGGAACTGATCTACCGCGCCAAGGGGCTCCCGCGGGTGGAGGCCGCCGCGCTCGCGGACCGGATCATGGCCGACCCGGACACCGCACTGGACACGCTCGCCCGGGAGGAGCTCGGCATCGACCCGACGGATCTGGCCTCCCCCTGGGTCGCCGCCGGATCGTCCTTCGTGGCGTTCGCGCTGGGGGCGCTCGTCCCGCTCCTGCCGTTCCTGGTGGCCACCGGGACCGCTTCGGTCGTGGCGGCCGCGATGATCTGCGCCGTGGCGCTGTTCGGGGTCGGTGCCTCGCTGTCGGTCTTCACCGGCCGCCCCCCGGTCCGCTCCGGCGTGCGCATGGTGGCGATCGGGGGCGCCGCGGCCGCGGCGACCTACGCGATCGGGGCGCTCGTGGGGGTGACCGTCACGTGACCGGACCCCTGCCCGACACCGAGCACCTGGCCGTCTACCGGGACATCGGTCGGCTGCTCGTGAAGTACGGCCGGCGGGAGGACCTGGTCGGCCGCTTCGGGCTGCGAGACATCCTGGACGAGGAGGTGGACGAGGACACGGAGGAGGGCGCCCCCGAGGAGCTCGCCGACGACCTCGAGGCGCTGGGGCCGACCTTCATCAAGCTCGGTCAGGTCCTGGCGACGCGTGCCGACCTGCTGCCTCCGGCGTACCTCAAGGCGCTCTCGCGGCTCGAGGACGACGTCGCCCCGGTCCCGTTCGCCGAGGTCGAGCGCATCGTCGAGGGCGAGCTCGGCGTGCGGCTGTCCAAGGCGTTCGCGCACTTCGAGTCCGAGCCCATCGCGTCGGCCTCGCTGGGGCAGGTGCACCGTGCGGAGCTGCGTGACGGGCGCCCCGTCGCCGTCAAGGTCCAGCGACCGGGGATCCGGACCCGGGTCGGCGACGACCTCGACGCCCTCGAGCGGCTCGCCGAGCTCGCCGATCGCCACACCCGGGCGGGCCGCCACTTCGCGTTCTCCCGGCTGCTCGCCGAGTTCCGTCGCTCCCTGCGCCGCGAGCTCGACTACCGCCAGGAGGCCGAGAACCTCGTACGGCTCCGCGACAACCTCAGCAGCTACGACCGCATCGTCGTCCCCGAGCCGATCGCGGACTACACGACGGACCGCGTCCTGACCATGCAGCTGGTCGAGGGGCGCAAGATCACCTCGCTCGGGCCGTTGGCGCAGATGGAGATCGGCGGTCGTGAGCTCGCTGAGGACCTCTTCAGCGCCTACCTCGACCAGATCCTCGCCGACGGGTTCCTCCACGCCGATCCGCACCCCGGCAACGTCTTCATCACCGACGACGGTCGCCTGGCGCTTCTGGACCTCGGGATGGTCGCCCACCTGACCAAGGACATCCGCGAGTCGCTGCTGAAGCTGCTGCTCGCGGTGACCGAGGGCGAGGTCGAGGAGGCACTCGAGGCCGCCAAGGCTCTGGGCGAGGAGCTACCGGCCTTCGACGAGGACCACCTCCGACGGGAGATGACCGAGCTGGTCGCCCAGCACCAGCAGGCCACCGCCGGCGAGATCGAGGTCGGGACCGTGGTCATGGAGGTCTCCCGGGTATCCCGGGAGGCGGGACTGCGGCCGCCCCCGGAACTGGCGCTCCTGATCCGAGCGCTGTTGAACCTCGACCGGGTGGGTCGGGCGCTCGATCCGGATTTCGACCCGAACGAGGCGGTGCGGCGCAACGCGGGCGAGCTCATGACCCGCCAGATGTGGGCGTCAGCGTCCCCGAGCAACCTGTTCGCTGCTGCGCTGGAGGCCAAGGAGTTCGCGGAGAAGCTGCCGGGGCGGGTCAACCGGATCGCCGAGGCGCTCGCCGACGGCGAGTTCACGGTGAACGTCGACTCCCTGGACGAGGACCGGCTCGTCAACGGTCTGCACCGGGTGGCCAACCGGATCGCGATGGGTCTGGTGATCGCGTCCTTGATCCTGGGTGCGGCGATGCTGATGCAGGTCGAGACCGAGACGACGATCCTGGGGTACCCAGCGCTCGCGATGGTGTTCTTCCTGATCGCCGCGCTCGCGGGGCTCGGGCTCGTCCTGTCGATCGTCATGGACGGCGAGCGCCGACCTCCGAAGGAGTAGGTCCCGGGGAGAGGTCGGACGCGGGAGCGGGGGTCAGTAGGTACCGCCGAGCTTGCGGTGGTCCCACGAGGTGACGTCCTCGACGTCCACCAGGATCGCGACGCGCTTGGCCGCCCGGGCCCGGATCGCCTCGCGGTCTTCGTCGGTGAGGTCGCCGTCCTGGTAGCGGCGGAACAGCGCCTCGCCGACCGCCAGCAGGGTGTCGGGATCGTCGACCAGCTCCGCACGACCGGTGATCTCCACCCCGCGCAGCTCGTGGTACGCGTCCCCGTCCTCGACGAGGCAGGTCAGCCGAGGGTCGCGCCGCAGGTTCACGGCCTTCTGGCTCTTCGCGTAGGTCCACATCGCGAGCTGGCCGTCCCCGAAGCCGTCCCCCCTGACGAACCCGAACCACATCGCGACGAGATGCGGGTGCCCGGTGGGGCCGAGGGTCGCGACGGCCATGTTCCGCGGGGCGTCGAGGAAGTCGGCGAGCTCGTCGTCGGTCATGCGGATCTGCTCGCGGCGCGACATCGAGCCTCCGGGCGGTCGGGGTTCCCTCGGACCGTCTCCGGCGTTACGGTGGGGACGGAGGTGGTGCCATGCGACGCTATCTCGTGGTCGCCAACCAGACGCTCGGCGGCGAGCAACTCATGGAGGAGCTGCGAGATCTCGCCTCGGAGGGTCCGTGCCGGTTCCACATCGTGGTGCCGGCCACCCCGCCCCAGGAGCAGTGGGTCCACACCGAGGGGGAGGCGATCGCCATCGCCGAGGACCGGCTGGAGCGTGCGTTCGCCCGTTTCCGCGAGCTGGATGCCGAGGTGACGGGGGAGGTCGGCTCGGATCGGCCGCTCGACGCGATCCGCGACGCCGTCCGCCACGACGATTACGACGGGATCGTCCTGTCGACCCTCCCCGCGGGGATCTCCCGGTGGCTCGGGATGGACCTGCCCCACCAGGTCGAAAGGTCCTTCGACCTACCGGTCACCCTCGTCCAGGCCGAGACCCGACGGGCCGGCTGACCCGACCCGCGCCGGGCGAGAGCCGCGTCCGGACCGTCAGCCGAACCGCTTGATCGCCTCGAAGGGCTGGCGGCACTCGTTGCAGTAGTGGATCGCGCGGCACGGCGTCGGACCGAACGCGCTGTCGCGCTCCGTCTCGGTGGACCCGCAGTAGGGGCAGGGGCGACGGGCAGGATCCTCGTCCTCGGCGGCGTTCAGAGGCAGCACGGAGCGGCTGTCGATCCCGTCGAGCGCGGGGGAGCGGATCGGCCCCCCTGGCGGGGCGATCCCGAACTCCCGGAGCCGTTCGCGGCCCTCGGCGTCGATGCGGTCGGGGGTCCACGGCGGGTCGAACCGGAACCGGACGCTGACCTGGGTGACCCCGTCGACCGCGCCAGCGGCCGCTACCACGTCCTCGCGGATCACGTCGGTGGCGGGGCAGCCGCTGAAGGTCGGAAGCAGCTCGACCTCGACGCGGCCGTCGGCGTGGACGGTCACGTCGTGGACCATGCCCAGGTGGCCGACCGTCACCGGCGGCAGCTCCGGGTCGGGGACCGACCCGATCGCCGTGCGGACCGCGTCGAGGTCCGGGGCGGTGCTGGTCGCCGGGGTCACCACGACGCCCCCGGGTGCTCGCGGTACAGCCGGGTCATCTCGGGCCAGACGTCGTGGGTGAAGTCCTCGGTGTGAACACCGCGACGTCCGCCGGGCTCGGCGAACAGGTCGTCCGGGACGTCCCACCCGTCGCCGGCCGCCGTGACCGGGTCCATGACGTCGGCGAGTCCCGCTTCGGTCAGCTTGGCCCCGACCTCGTCCAGCCACTCGACGAGCAGCCGTGTGCTCGGTGACGGCAGGAGACCGCCGTCCACCAGCTCGTCCTCACCCGGCGTGGGCTCGAACAGCCACAGGGCCTCGGGGAACGCCCGCCGCAGCCCGGCCTCGATCCGGGAGCGGGCGTCGTCGCCGCCCCGTGCGCACCGCCAGAACCAGGTGTCGGCGTGCTCGAGGTGGTAGCGCTCCTCGTGGGCGAGCTTGCGGGAGACCGCCGCGATCTCCGGGTCGGAGGAGCCCGTCAGTGCGGCCAGGCGGACCGCGTCGGCGTGGTCGTACAGCAGGTGACGGGCCAGGGTGTACGCGAAGTCGCGGGGCGGTCGTTCGCACAGGACCGCGTGGCGGTACTCGTCCGGGGCGCGCCCGAGCCCGAGCCGGTCGACCGCCGCACGCTCGTCGCCCAGACCGTCGCCCGTCGATCGGGCGCGACCGGGTGCGCCGAGGCCGCCCACGACCATCTGGTACCAGACGTCCGCGTGGTTGATCTCGTCCTGGGCGATGCCAGAGAACGCGATGTCCTCCTCGAGGGACGGCGCCACACCGGTCCAGTGCGAGGCGCGGTGGCCCGACACCAGCTCGTCGTCCCCGATCGCGAGCAGGAACGCCGTACGGGGGTCGTCCAGGGCGATCCCGAGCTCGTCGAGCACGTCCGTCGCCGGGGCCGCTGCGTCGGGTGCCGTGTCGGTGGCGTCGGCCATCACGACCTCCCCGGCATCTTGCGCTCCTGGAGGTCGCCCCGTCCGCGGGCGCGGGCGGCCTCGCGGGCCTCCTCGCGCTTCTCGCGGAACCCGGAGTAGCCCTCCTGACGGCGGTAGGACTGGTCGACGGTGTGCTCGAGGAGTTCGTGCTCGGAGAGCTGGTGCAGGTCCTCGCGTCGGACGACGGCGAAGTCGACGCCCTCGCCGTGCCGGAAGAACGACTCCTTGGCCAGCAGCAGCGCCATCTCCCGGTCGGGGGCGTGCACCGCCCCCACCGACGTCCACGGATCGTCCAGCGTCCGCTTGCCGAAGACCTCCCAGCGCTCACTCATGTCTGCACCATGGGCGTTCCTGCGCCACTGCGCAGTCCACGACGGCGATCTCGGAGCAGTGGCTGACCGCTCATGCGACGTGCCTCCCGGGTTGGTCGAGGACCTCGCGCACCCAGGCGTGCGAGTCGTGCATCCAGCGGCGCCAGGCCAGACGCGTCTCGGTCATCGGGCCGTTGCCGGTCACGACCTTCTTGAACGCGTCCCAGTCCGGCTCGGTCCAGTCCCACTCGCCCGTGGCG
>JAHWKO010000008.1 GCA_019347855.1 Actinomycetota bacterium | reverse complement strand
CGAACTCGCCGACGCGTTCGAGGACTACGAGCCCGAGGACGAGGATCGCGGCGAGCCGGCGCTGATGGCTCTGCGACGGGTCGCCTACCAGCGGGCGCTGCTGGAGGGCGAGTTGCTCGAGGCGGTGCGCCGGGCCCGCGAAGCCGGTGCGTCCTGGGCCAAGATCGGCCAGGAGCTAGGGACCTCTGGTGAGGCGGCGCGCCAGCGGTACGCCGACACCGTGGAGATCTGACCGCTCAGCGGTCTGCCGGCCGGTCAGCCGTGTTCGCGGTGCGATGGGCAGGCCAACTACGTGGTTCATCCGCGAGCCCGATCTTCGAGCTCCTTGGCCGTCGGAGACGTCCCGGAAGATGTCCAGATCGAGCGGGTGATCGCCGTGGATGACGCTGATGTCTCCGGTGCTCTCGAGGATGACCGCTTGGATCATGTCGTAGTTGTACGCGTTGGCCTCCCGGAGCTTCGCACGGACGTCGTCCTCGGTGACGCGTGACCGCCGCAGGTTGTCATGGAGGAACTCGTGGCCCGCCATCAAGACCACCGGGGCGTTGTCGACCGCCGTGCTGAACGTCCATCGGCTGCGCAGCTGGGCGTATGAGGTACTGGACCACCAGGAGCGTCCCGATCGCCAGGATCCCGGCCGACAACGACGAACCGAGCAGCGAGACCGACCCGATCGTCGAGCCGATCGCGACGGTCACCGCGAAGTCGAACGCGGACATCTTCGAGAACGTCCGCAGGCCGATGACCCGGGTGTACAGCACGACGGCGAGCAGGATCCCCCACGCCTACCACGACCAGCCACGCTTCGGTAGCAGTTCCTTGGCGATCATCGCGAGCTCCTCTGAAGGGTCGAGGGTGGGGAACGGTCGGCCACTGACGGCGTCGAACGGCGACCGCTGCGAGCCTCGTGGGCGGCCGTTCGGCGGAGGTGTCTCCTGCTCCGTCCGGATGGGCGGTGGGCGGCTTTCTGTACGAACGGCCGCTCCGTCGTCCCACGTGGGTACGTAAGTTGCCGTTCTCACGTGACGGCGACACGGACGGGGGGAGCAGATGCCGACGACCCGACAGAGGGCAGCGCACCGACTGGTGCAGACGATCGCCCAGCACCGATATCCGAGCCACCAGTTACTCGATCGTCTCGAGGGCAGCCTGCGCACGCGCGAGGATCTCGAGGCGTACGTGGTGATGCTAGTGGCCATGACCGAGGGGCAGCGGTACCCGAGCCTGCGGCTGCTGGATCGCCTCGACCAGGCCGCGCTCGCCCACGAGATGACCGCGCCCACGGGCGATGACGACGACCAGGAGGATGACGCATGAGCAGCACCGCGATCGCACGCCGACCGAACTCCGGGAGCCTGTACGACGTCGTCGACGTCATCCTCGACAAGGGACTCGTCATCGACGCGTTCGTCCGGGTGTCCCTGGTGGGGATCGAGCTGCTCACAGTGGACGCACGCATCGTCGTCGCGAGCGTCGACACCTACCTGCACTTCGCCGAGGCGGTCGACCGCCTCGATCTGACGGGTCGCAGCGAACCTAAGACGCTGCCGGACCTGTTCGGCGACACGTCCGAGGAGGTCTCCAAGTCGAAGACCAAGGGGGCTCTCGAGGGTGGGATCGACAAGATCAAGGAGACCTTCGGGAGCGAGGGCGACGAGGAGAAGCAGAAGCAGAAGTCCAAGTCGTCCTGACGTGGCGGCGTACCTCTACGGGTTGGTCCCCGACGGCACCGCTCCTCCGCCCGAGCAGGGCGTGGGTGGCGGGGCCGTCGCCGTCCGCCGGCTGCCCGCGGGTATCGGTGTGCTGACGTCCGAGTACGACGGACACACGGTGCAACCCCGGCGTGCCAACCTCGCCGCGCACGACCGCGTGCTCGCGGCGACGATGGCCACGGCGCCGGTGCTCCCGTTCAGGTTCGGGATGATCACCGAGCAGGACCCGGCGGCGGTCGTGGACGGTATCGACATCCCGTACGCGCTCTCCCGGATGGACGAGCTCGAGGGCCGGGTCGAGGTCCAGGTCCTCTGGGAGCCGGACCGCGACGTGGCGTTACGTCGCGTCGCCGAGCGGCAGCCGGAGGTCCGCGACCGGGCCATCCCCCGGATGGAGCGCGGTCGCGTGATCTCCGAGGCGCTCGCGGAACTCGCCGTCGAGGACCTCGCCACGATCGGTGCACAGTTGGATGGGATGGTGGTGGCGACCGGAGTCGTGGAGGGACGGGGGACCTCCGCACGCGTCGCGGCGTTGGTCGAGGCGGAGATCCTCGACGTCTTCCTCGACCGCTGCGAGGCACTGGCGCGACGCCTCAGCGGGACAGGGACGCTGCGGACGGTGGGGGCGCTGCCGCCGTACTCGTTCGCGGACCTCGACCGCGACCCGGTCGGGGTCTGAAGTGGGACTCCTGACGGGAGCGCTGCTGGGACCGGTCAAGCTCGTGACCTGGACGGCGGACCGGATCCTGCAGGTCGCAGAGGACCGCTTCTACGACGAGCAGGCGGTCATGGCCGCGCTGGCGCAACTGAACGACGAGTACGACCGCGGCCTGATCGATGACGAGGGCTTCGAGGCGGCAGAGGACGAGCTGATGGACCGGCTGGAGACGGCCCGCACGAGGCGGTCGTGAACATGGTCGACCGTGAGGAACTCACCGTCGATGAGCTTCGCGATGAGCTCCGGGACCGTGACCTGAAGGTCTCAGGCACCAAGGAGGAGCTGATCGACCGCCTCGAGGACCACGACGCGGACGGGGGTGAGACTGCCGATGCCGCCGGTTCGACCAACGGTGTTGGCGGAGCGACCGGCGGGCTGCGGGAGGTCGTCGAGAGGATCCGCGGTGAGCTCGGTGAGGTCCTCGGCCTCGAGGTCGAGCGCGTGATCGGGCTCGGTCGGGACGATGAGGGCTGGCGCGCACGTGCCGACGTCGTCGAGGTGTCCCGGATCCCACCGTCCACCGACGTGCTCGCGACGTACGAGGTCACCACCGACGCCGACGGCAGCGTCCTCAGCTTCGAGCGCGTCAGACGCTTCCGCAGATCCGAGGGGGAGGACGAGCGATGAGCGAACCGGTGACGGTGCCTTCCACCCGCAGCACCTCGGCGGCGGCACGTCGGGGCGATTCGCTCGCAGACGTCCTGGAGCGGGTGCTCGACAAGGGCATCGTGATCGCCGGTGACATCCGGGTCGATCTGCTGGACATCGAGCTGTTGACGATCCGGATCCGTCTTCTGATCTCGTCGGCCGACAAGGCCCAGGAGCTGGGGATGGCCTGGTGGCGTGACGATCCGTTCTTCACCGGAGGGATCGCCGGCGATGGCGATGGCCAGAGTGAGGGGTCGGAGGTGGCCGCAGGCGACGTGCTGCAACAGCTGCTGGACGGCACCGAACAGCTCGCACAGCGGGTCGCCCGGCTGGAAGAAGGCAACGGCAGCCGGACTGGCGATGCGCACGGACCCCGCGGTGCCGACGACGCGGACGAGACGGACTGAGCGGTGGGCTGGTACCTCTACGGCGTCACCTCGACCGCCGGGCCATCGCGCCCACCATCAGGCCTGCGCGGTATCGACGACGCCGACGTGCGCTTCCATCGCGAGGGTGACCTCGTCCTGATCGTGAGCAGCATGGACCGGACGCTGGAGGATCTCCAGGGGGCCGACCCCGGCGACGCCTTGGCCGCCGTGCGGCGTCACGACGAGGTCCTCACGCAACTCGCCGTCGCCGGTCCCGTGCTGCCCGTTCGTTTCGGGACCGTGCTATCCGACCGGTCCGCTGCGGACGAGCTCCTCGCAGATCGACGAGGCGAGCTGCAGAGCGCCCTCGCTGCGGTCACCGGAGCCGACGAGTGGGTGGTGCAGGTCGACGCGATCGAGACGGCGGACACGGCGTCGGACACGGCGGAAGGCCTGCCGCCCGGCCACGCGTTCTTCGCCCGGAAGCGGTCCGAGGCCCGGGGTCGGGCTGACGCGCGCGTGCGTGCCAGCGCCACCGCGGACGCTCTCGACCAGCGTCTGCGCCCGCTCGCACGCGCGTCGCAACCGCTGGCATCCCGTGAGCCCGAGACCGTTGCACGCGCGGCCTACCTCGTGGACCGAGACGACCAGGACCGGTTCCTCGGCGCGACGTCGGCATGCGACGGAGCGACCGTCACCGTGCAGGGGCCCCTGCCTCCGTACCGGTTCGCGTCGGGAGGCAACGCGTGAGCGCCATCGAACCGGAACACGAGCCCCCTACGCTCGTCGGTCTCCTGGACGGCCTGATCGACGGGGGCGTCCACGTGGCAGGCGATCTCGTCATCGGCCTGGCGGACGTGGAACTGATCCGCGTCGCCCTCCGGCTGCTCGTCGCCTCCGAGGACACCGCCCAACGCACCGGCGTACGCCGTCGGGAGGGCGGACGGGCCATGGCCGCACCGACCCTGGCGCCGTCCGGAGGCGGTGAGAGCGGCTCGCCCGAGACCCGGACCTCCGCGCCCGTACCTGGTCCACGTGCCCCGGGTAGCCCCGGCGGTCGGACCCAGGCCGCTGGTAGACACCCACCGACCTCGATCGAGGAACGAGACCGGGAGCAGCTCGTCCGCGGCGTCTCCCAGCTCGTGCTGACCGTGGTGGAGGTCATCCACGACCTCCTCGAGCGACAAGCGATCCGCCGCGTCGAAGCAGGCACCCTCACCACCGACCAGACCGAACGGCTCGGAGTCGCCCTCGCCGCCCTCGAGGAGCGCATGGAGGACGTCAAGGAAGCGTTCGGGGTCACCGACGACGACCTCAACCTGGACCTCGGTCCCCTCGGACGGCTGCGCTGACATCCGGTTCCATGTCGCCAGGTCGATCGGGGGACCGACCCTCAAGTGGCACCGCTCAGAACCAGCGGTTGGCGTCGCCACCTTGTCGGGACGTGCCCTCGGCCTCTGCGCGCAGGCTCTCCGGGCTGCGGGCCTTGCCGGGACGCTCATCGGCTGCGCGGCGCCGTGAACTCGGGGTCGCGATGAGTGCCGCCAGGACGATCACCGCCACGACAACACCTATCCCGATGTAGAACGGGAGCAAGGCCACCTGCTCGTCCGCACCCTGCGCCGCGATCGGAAGCAGTTGGAGCACGCTGATCAGTCCCATGGCTCCCTCGCTCCCAGAACGGGTTGGGTTGGGTCGCCTCGCCACGCTAAGTGTCTCACAGGTCACAGCTCGATGCAGGGGACCCCCTTTCCCCCTGCATCAGCGACCCGTCCGTTCGAACGGGGGTCACCGGTCGAGACCGGGGCCAACGAACGGACGTAGGGCGGTCCCCGACGTCGCCTACCGTCGGAGCCAGACACGGGGGTGGAGACCACCCACGAGGGAGGAACGACATGGCACAGCTCACGACCTACAAGGTGAAACCACACGATGACGGCTGGGCGGTCGAATCCGCGGGGAACAAGCGCCCGAGCGCCGTCGAGAGCCGCAAGGCCGACGCCGTGAAGCGCGCCCGTGAGATCGCGCAGAACCAGGAACCGGCGAAGGTCATCGTCCTGAAGCAGGACGGCACCGTCCAGGACGAGTTCACGTACGGAGACGTCGAACAGGCGGCCAAGGAGGACACGCCAGGCCGCCGTTCCGCCGACGCTGGCTACGCCCTGGCGGCGCTCGCCAACGACGCGCTCCAGCTGGCCGGCGAGGCGGTGAAGCTCGCCCGCACGCTGCCGTCCCGCGCGCAGGAGCGGGGCCAGGAGCTGCGCGACCTGCGGACCCGCAGGGAGGAGCTCCAGGACCGTCTGCGCGACCTGCGTGAGACGCTGGAGGAGCGCCTGGACGAGAAGGCGACCGAGGGCCGGACCGTCGCGGACGACATCCTGTCCGACGAGCGGATCCAGCGGGTCCTCGACCAAGCGAAGACGGCTCGCTCCCAGGTGAAGGCGGCGATCACCTCGATCCGGAAGACGGCCACCGAGGCCACCTCGAGCGCGGCCAACGCCGGCAAGCAGCAGGCGAAGACGGCCTCCTCGCAGACGAAGGCCGCAGCGACATCGGTCCGGAAGACCGCCGAGACCGCTGCTGGTGCCGCCAAGGACCCGTCAGGATCCTGACGATCACCCCCGGAAGCGGGCCCTTCCAGGTCCCGCGGACGGGACGACGAACCGCGAACGGACGTCCGCGTATGCGAGCGGGCGTCCGTTCCGGCATGGTGGAGGGCGAACACGTTCGCCACGCAGGGAGGATGCGACGGTGGCTGGCCACTCGAAGTGGTCCAACATCAAGCACCGCAAGCAGAAGCAGGACAAGCGTCGCAGCAAGCTGTTCGCGAAGCTGATCCGGGCGATCGAGGCAGCGGCTCGGGAAGGCGACCCCGATCCGGAGGCGAACCCGACACTGGCGGACGCGATCCAGCGCGCGAAGGACAACGATGTCCCGAAGGACACGATCGAGCGGGCGGTCGATCGTGGAGCCGGGGTGCTCGACGACGGGGCCGCGTGGGAACCCGTCAGCTACGAGGGCTACAGCCCCGGCGGCATCGCGCTGCTGATCGAGTGCCTGACGGACAACCGCAACCGGACCGCCGCGGATGTCCGCTCGGTCCTCGACGATCACGACGGATCCCTCGCCGATGCCGGCTCGGTGACGTACCTGTTCGAGCGGCGTGGCCACATCCTGGTCGACCCCGACGTGTCGGAAGCGAGACTGCTGGAGGCAGGACTGGAGCACGGCCTCACAGACCTCGCGACGATCGACCACGAGGACCACGGCGAGGTCCGCGTCGCGTGGTGCGACCCCTCGAACCGGACGGCGCTGCGTGCAGCTCTGGAAGACGCGGAGCTCGACATCGTGGACGCGGACAGTCCCCAGGTGGCTGGCACGCGGGTCCCGGTCGACGACGATGCTCGGGATCGCCTCGGTCGGATCGTCGGAGCCCTCGAGGACCTCGACGACGTCCAACAGGTGCACCACAACGCCGCGCTGTCCGAAGACGAGGTACCTGCCGCGTAGGTCAGGTCCCGTCGCTGGAGAAGTGCATCGGATCCACCGGCGATCGCCAGTCCCCACCCCAACCCCAGCCGATATCGGCGAACGCTCGGGTCACCTCGTCGCCGGGCAGGATCATCCCCGGTCGCTGCCACGATCGATCCGTGTACGCGGAGGCGAGCTCGGGGAGGACGAGGTCGCCCCGCTGGTAGGGGTTGTGGAACGGGTTGACGTCGATCGCGAGGCCGTAGGCGTGCTGGGACCACCGTGACGACCCGCGGGTGGGTCGGCACACGAACGCGGTGGTGTTGTTGCCGTCGCCGGTGGGCTCGGCGTCGAGCTCATCCGCGCGGACGACGCGCATCTCCTCGATCGGGAGACGGACCTCGAACAGCCGGCGGAAGACCGTCACCAGGTCCTGGGCCGCCGATCGGTTCACCAGTAGCTCGCCGGTGTGTGGTTCCCCGTCGAACCCCCAGAACCGCACGAGCACGTACGAGAGGGCGTCGGCGGTGACCGGACAGGCTGGCTGCCAGGTCGAGCGTTCCAACACCTCGTCCGGGACCTCCCCGATGCGGGAGGAGAACCCCGGACCGTCCAGCTCAGGCAGGTCGTCCGGTGGGGGAGGCAGGCGTCGGTCGCGCAGCTCCTCCGGGGTCGGCAGGGTCATCCCGAAGCCATCGGGACGTAGCGGCAGGACCCGCTGGCCGAGCCACCCGGGGCGCACGTTCGGATCTGCGGTCCGATCCGGGGGGGAGGCGACCTCCGGTGTTCGCGGGGCGGCGCGCGGGGCGCTCGGGGTGACCGACGACGGCGTGGCGGTCTCCAGCGTCGGGGAGGCGCAGGAGGTGATCGAGAGGAGCGCGAGGAGCGCGCCGAGGACGCGGGAGGTCATCGCCGCGACGGTACCCGGCGGTCTGTAGCCTCGGCGGCTGATGCGCAGCCGGGTCGAGGTCGTCCGAGAGAACCTGGAGCGGGCCCTCCGCGAGGGACCGGAGAGCGCCCGCGCCCTCGACGCCGACGAGCCGCTCAGGGAGGGGAGCACCCTCACGGCTGGTGCTGCCGTCGCGCTCTTCCACGACCAGCTCCGGTCACGAGCGATCGACGTGGCGGCGCGGCAGCTGAAAGCCCGGGGGACCGGGTACTACACGATCGCGAGCGCAGGTCACGAGGACAACGCCGTCCTCGGCGCGTCGCTGCGCACCACCGATCCCGCGTTCCTGCACTACCGGTCGGGGGGCTTCATGATGGCCCGGTCCCGCCAGGACGCCGCGGTGGATCCCGTCCTCGACACGCTCCGCTCGATCGCCGCGTCCGCCGACGATCCCATCGCTGAGGGTCGTCACAAGGTCTGGGGCAGCCGACGACTGTGGGTGCCCCCCCAGACGTCGACGATCGCCTCGCACCTGCCGAAGGCGGTCGGCACGGCCTTCGCCATCGAGCGGGCATCCCGGATCGGCGTGGAGGTGGAGCTCCCGGAGGACAGCATCGTGTGCTGCTCGTTCGGTGATGCCTCCGCCAACCACGCCACGGCACTGGCGGGCATCAACGCTGCCCGCTACGCCAACCGGCGGGGTAGCCCCACGCCGATCCTGTTCGTCTGCGAGGACAACGGGTGGGGCATCTCGGTCGACACACCGAGGCGCTGGATCCGCTCGACCTTCGGGGGCATGTCACACCTCCGGTACCTGCACGCCACGGGGGACCTGCCGGAGATCTGGGAGGTCGTGCAGGAGGCGATAGGGACCTGCCGGACCTCGCGGACCCCCGTCTTCCTCCACCTCGACGTCGTGCGGCTCTGGGGGCACGCGGGCAGCGACGTCGAACACGGGTACCGCGACATCGAGGACATCGAGCGCTCGGAGTCGCGCGACCCGCTCGCTCGCAACGCTCGAACACTGCTGGCGACGGGCGCCGCCGCACGGGCGCAGCTGGAGGACCTCCTCGCTGCGGTCGACAGGGAGGTGGAGGACGCAGCGGAGGAGGTAGAGGGCGCGCCCAAGCTCTCCAGCCGGGATCAGGTCGTCGCCCCGCTCGCGCCGTACGACGAGAGGACGACCCGCCGTGACGCCGCCGCGCCGGTCGACGCTGAGCGCCGCCGGGCGGTGTTCGCCGGGAAGCTCCCGGAGGACGCCACCGCCCCCACCGACCGGACCATGGCCGCACACCTGAACGCGGCCCTGACCGACGAACTCCTGCGCCGGCGCGAGATGCTCGTCTTCGGGGAGGACGTCGGCCGCAAGGGCGGCGTCTACTACGTCACCGGCCGGCTCCAGGAGCGGTTCGGGGTGGGCCGGGTGTTCGACACGCTGCTCGACGAGACCACGATCCTCGGGGTCGCGCAGGGGGCCGGCCTCGTCGGCATGCTGCCCGTCCCGGAGATCCAGTACCTCGCCTACGTGCACAACGCACTGGACCAGATCCGTGGGGAGGCCGCGTCGCTCTCCTTCTTCTCGGCCGGCAGCTTCACCAACCCGATGGTCGTCCGTCTCGCGAGCTTCGCCTACCAGAAGGGCTTCGGCGGGCACTTCCACAACGACGACTCGATCGGCGCCCTCCGCGACATCCCCGGGCTCCTGATCGCCACCCCGAGCCGCGGGGACGACGCCGCACGGATGCTGCGCGGGGCGCTGGCCTGCGCACACGCGAACGGCCGGGTCGTGGCGTTCCTCGAGCCGATCGCGCTCTACCACGAACGCGATCTCCACGACGAAGGTGATGGCGGGTGGCTGACCACGTACCCGCCGATGGACGAGATCCTGCTCCCCGGCGAGGTGGGGATGCACGGGGACGGGCAGGACGTCCTGCTGGTCACCTACGCCAACGGGGTACGGATGTCGCTGCGTGCGGCCCGGCGGCTGCGGCAGGACCACGCGATCCATGCGCGTGTGCTCGACGTTCGCTGGCTCAACCCGTTGCCGACCGAGGCGGTTCGCTCCCAGGCGGACGACTGCGGGGCCGTGCTCGTCGCGGATGAGTGCCGGACGACCGGTGGAGGGATCGCCGACGCCGTCATCGCGGCACTGGCCGAGGGCGGCTACCGCGGTCCGCTCGGTTCGGTCCGGTCGGCGGACTCGTACGTCCCCCTCGGGTCCGCAGCGGACGCGGTGCTCCTGGGGGAGGACGACATCGTCTCCGGTGCCGTGCGGCTCCACGAGCAGGCCGTCACTGGTAGGTGATGAGCTCCGCGATCGGACGGATGCGCAGCACCTCGGACGGTTCGAACAGGTCGGTGTCCTCGTCGTAGAACAGCTTGAAGCCGTTATGGGCGCTGCCGTCGGTGATCGCGAGCCGCCCGTAGGTCCCGAGCTTGGCACGCTGCGTCCCGAAGCCGTCGATGTGGAACGTCAGCGCCAGCTCGGGGGGATGCTCTATCCGGTGTCGTTCCTCGATCATGTCCGCGCGGAACTGGTGGATCACGAACAGCTTCTGCGGCAGACGCTCCTCACGCACGATCGCGGCCAACCAGCGGCCGACCTCGTTGACCTCGTCCGCGTGGACCGAACCGATCGTCTCGCCCGGGACCTCGTTGGGTCCCATCCGCCACTCCGGATCGAGGGCGAGTCCCACATCCGGCTCGCGGAGGAAGCGCTCGTACCGGCGTACCTGCGAGGGGAAGTCCGACCGACCGGGCTGGATGTCGAGGAAGAGGTAGAGGCCGTGTCGTCGCGCCGCCTGGAGGTAGCGCTCGATGTCCTCGAGATCGCCAGGTGCGCTGTAGTCGCCGTCCGGCCCCGGCCCCTTCGTCGCGACCTGCACGATGAGCTCGAAGCTGGGCAGGACCCGGGTCCCGTCGGTTCCGTACGGGGCAGCTTGGGCGCTGAGCCGCCGGGCCGCCTCGTCGGGATCGGTCTCGCCGAGCACCCCCATCGCCGTGCTGTCGGCGTTGCCGTAGAAGCCCACGAGGCGCTGCCGGGCGAACACCTGCGTCCCCCCACGGGGGAGCAGGTTGTCGTGGAGGACCACGTCGAGCTGCCTCGGCGCGTCTCCGGTGACCGCATCGGGCCCGCCCAGGATCCGGACGTGCCTCAGGTCCTGGCCCAGTGCCTGTAACCGGTCCACCACCACACGCGCCTCACCCAGGTCACGACCGTCGACCAGGAGGAGCGTCTGCCCGAGGCGAGCGATCGCCGGTCCTGCCGCGAGCGCGTCCGGGTGGTCGTGGGCGGTCGCCAGCCACACCGACGACCGGTCCATGCCCGCGGCGACGGATGCGTCGTAGAGCGCCGCAGCCGTGTCGAACCGGGTCGGCCCGGCGATCCGGTGGACGCTCGCACCGGTCGCCTCCAGCTCGCTCATGACGTGCTCGGAGACGGCGTGGGGCCCGCCGACCACGATGATCTCCTGCGGTCCGACGCGCTCGATCGCCCGTCGGGTGACCGCCGGGAGGGTCCCCTGCTCGGTGAGCAGGATCGGGGACCCCCGCCGTGACGCGAGCGGACCGACGCTCAGCGCATCGGGGAAGTTCGCCCCGGTCGTGACGAACACGGTGGAGGCGCTGTCCAACGCCCCTGAGACCGCGGCGGCCGTCCCGTACCGATCACGACCTTCGAACCGGCTGATCTCGCGATCGCGACCGAGGTCCTCCTCGACCGCCGGTTCGATCGCTGCGGGTCCGCCGAGCAGCACGACGGACCGGACCTGGAGCCGATCGAGCTCCGCACGGACGACATTGGGCACGTGGTCCGACGCCGTCAGCAGCAGCGGACCGTCGAGCTGCGCCGCGAGTGGCGCCCCGGCCAGGGCGTCGGCGAACGTGTCGGCTCGGGCGAGCACCGCGGTGGTCGCCGTCTCGTGCACGAGTCGCGCGACCTCGACGGCGGTGGTGATGCGGTCCGCGCCTGCGATCCGCTGGATGGGCACGGTCACGTGCTCGGCGCCGGCCTGCGACGTGGGGACCAGGACGGACGCCACGAGGACGCCCAGGAAGCCCAGCAGCGCTCGTCGCATGAGCCCCACCACCCCCATCTCCGCAGCTTCCGCCGGTCAGCGCCGTGCGAGGCGAGATCACCCTAGTCATCCACGAGTCTCGGGTGGCTCAGGAGCGGCTACTCGCAGCTCGTATGGACCCGTCCTTGCCGGGGTAGGCGATCCGCGGGTGGTACACGCCCACGAGGGTCTCGATGAACGACCGCTTGACGGTCGCGAGGTCCTTGAAGGTCAGGGGGCTCTGGTCCAGCTGGCCGTCGTCGATGCGGTCGGCGAAGAGCCCCTCGACGATGTCCTCGAGCTGCGAGTCGGTCAGGTTGCGGTCGTGCTGAGCGGCCGCTCGGGCGGCAGCCTCGCAGCAGTCCGCCAGCATGAGGACGGCGGTCTCGCGCGTGGAGGGCTTGCGGCCCTTGTACCGGAAGTGCCCCTCCTCGATGTCGTCGCCGGAGCGCGCGCTGCGAACGGCCTGCAGGTAGAAGTAGGTCACGAGCGTCGTCCCGTGGTGCGTGGCGATGCCCTCGACGACCTCGGGAGGCAGGTGGAACCGGCGCCCCATCTCGACCCCGTCGCTGACGTGCCGTTGGATGATGATCGCCGACACCTCGGGATCGAGCTCGTCGTGCGGGTTCGCGATGCCGAACTGGTTCTCCACGAAGAAGTAGGGACGCTGCACCTTGCCGATGTCGTGGTACAGCGCGCACACCGATCCCAGCAGCGCGTCCGCCCCGATCGCGCGGCAAGCACGCTCGACGAGCGTGGACACCATGATCGAGTGGTTGTACGACCCGAGCGCCTTGCGCTCGAGCTCCCGCAGCAGCGGATGGTTGCGATCGGCGAGGTCGACGAGGCCGGTCGCCGTGATGATGCCGAACGCCGTCTCGATGAACGGCAGCCCTCCCAGCACGATGACCGCCGTGCTGACCCCGTGGACCGCGCCGGCGAGCAGGGCCCGCGGGACCGCCTCGACACCGTCGAAGACGGCGGCGAAGGTCCCTGCGAGCACCACGTACCCCACGGACGCCACCACCGTCCCCCGCCGGAGGTCACCGCGCGATGACAGCCGGGTGACGAACGGGACCGACAGCAGGCTGGCCGATCCGGCGAACGCGATCACCCCAGGAGCGTCGGGGGCGATGTAGGCGGTCAGCAGGGTGACGGGGATCGCCATGAGCACGCCGATCGGCGGCCCCAGCAGGATCGTCGCCAGCATCGCCAGCGCTCCCGCGGGGACGCCGTACAGGAACACGTCGCTGCGCTGGATCGCGATCGCGGACGCCCCCAGCACGATCGCGTAAGCGAACACCAGGACGGCGAGCAGCAGGAGCCGACGGTTGGAGCGCCACAGCTTCCCGCGGTACGCGCGGAGGTACGCGCCGACGACGACCATCACGACCAGGACGATCCCCAGGGCACGGAGGAGCTCCCACCGCGGGTTCGATCCTGCCAGTCCCAGGCGTTGGAGAGCGGTCAGCTGCGCCTCGGTCACCTCCTCGCCGGCCGTGACGATGGCCGTGCCTGTGGGGAAGGTGCGTTGCACCTGTTGCACGTTCGAGGCCGCCTCCTGACGGGCGGACTCGGTGGCCGCTTCGTCCACGATCACCGTGGGCCGCATCGCGTTGCGGATGATCGGGGCAACGACCTGGTCGGCCACCTCGCCCGAGAAGTCCCGGACCGCCAGCTCGACGGGCAGGTTGTCGTCGAGGAACTGCTCGACCTGGTCCTCGCGGACCCGCTGCCGCGCGAAGGTCTGCGCGATGTCGACCGTCTCGTCGCGGACGCGTGTCAGCGTGCGGTCATCCATCGTGACGAGGAGCCGCAACCCCTCCTCGCTCAGGAAGCCCAGCTGTTCCTGCAACGCCGCGATCTGCTCCTCGACGCCGGGGGTGGGGTCGCCGGGGGTGCTCCCCGCTGTGGGTTGACGGACCGCGCGGACCGCCTCGAAGTCGTCGCGGACCTCCGAGACGATCTCGGAGAGGGCGGACGGATCGAAGTCCAGCACCGGGGACACCGATTCTCGCGCCTGACGACGGGCGCGCTCGGTCGCCTCGTCGTCGTCCACCCGCACGGTCTGGGGCGCGACGACGGTCCGGGGGGACGCCTGGCCGGCCTCGATCGGCGCCTCGTCGAGGAACGCCGGGATGCTGAGCATCGTCGGCACGCCCACGACGACGGTCGCGGCGATCAGCAGACGCAACGCCCAGTAACGCCGAACGAGACTGTCCAAGACGGGGGGTCCTTCGCTCACGTCTCCGGCCCGGAAGGGGGACCTCGCCGGGTCGCGGTCACGGGCCAGGCGCCGATGGTGCCACGGAACGGTAGAGCGTGCCGGTCCGCTCAGCCACCACCGGATCCCGGGACGAGCAAGCCCCACGCCGACGGTCGCAGACGGTACGTGCGCGAGCCCACCGCCCCGGACACCTCCCCGTCGGCGTTGTACCGGACGGGGTCGCCTTCGATCCCGACCTCGGTACCGGTGCTGTGCACGACGTCATCACGTTCCAGGTGGCGTCCCTTGCGGAGGGCCGCCCCGAAGGCCGTTCGTGCGGCAGGTCCGAGGGCCGCGACCACCACCACGTCGAGCTTCCCGTCGTCGGGGACGGCCGCGCCGCAGAGCGGAGCGCCCCCGCCGATCGTCGACCCGTTGCAGATCCCGACCATCAGGACCGGTCCGTCGTCAGGGGCGACCCGTTCCCCGTCGACGCTGACCTCCAGTGCCCAACCGCTCTCCTGCACGCCCGCGATCAGCGCGCCGATCGGGTAGGCGAGGGGACCGAGATCCTCCTTCATGGCCTCGGACCGCTGGGCGGCCTCCGCCCCGAGCCCGGCGTGGACCGCGTTGACGGCAACGCCACCAGCGTCGTCCTCGAGCAGGTCCAGCCGCCGCACGGCGCCTCCGACCACGACCCGGGCGGCTCCGTCCGGTTCGAGCGGGATCCCCAGGCCGCGGGCGAGGTCGTTGCCGGTCCCGAGCGGCACGAGGCCGAGCGTCGTCCGGTCCGCCTCGCCCCGGTCGTGGAGGTGCTGCATCACCAGGTGGACACTGCCGTCACCGCCGGCGATCACGAGCTGTCTGCCGTCCAAACCATCCAGGACCCCGTCCACGTCCCGGTCGGACGCGGTGCGAGCGAGCTCGGTCGGAGCATCCGCGCGCAGGACGTCACAGGCCGCCTCGAGCGCCTCCTCCTCGGCGCTGCCGGCGTTGGCGTTGGCGAGGACGACGTAGCCGTCCATCAGGGACGATCCCCCGGGAACGCTCCATGCCGGCCCGCACCGTCCGCGAACCGTCGTGCCCCCTCGACGGTCTCGCCGCTCTCGATCGTCGCCATCCCCAGCTCGTGCTCGTAGCGCAGCGCCTCCTCCTCGGAGAGTCCGACGGACCCGATCGCGCTGCGGCGGTCGGATCGCAGACAGGTCTGCGGGAACGCGGCGAGCGTGCGGGCGAGCTCGAGCGCGTGCGTGAGGGTCTCACCTGGCGGTGCGACACGGTTGGCGAGGCCGATGTCCAGCGCCTCGGGCCCGTCGACGGGACGCCCCGTCAGGATGAGGTCCAGCGCCCGGGACAGGCCGATCAGCCGCGGCAGCCGGACCGTCCCGCCGTCGATCAGCGGGACCCCCCACCGGCGGCAGAACACCCCGAGCACCGCGTCCTCGGCGACCACGCGCAGATCACACCAGAGGGCGAGCTCCAGCCCTCCCGCGACGGCGTGCCCCTCGACGGCGGCGATCACCGGCTTCGTCAGCGACGACCTGCTCGGCCCCATCGGGCCGTGGGGGCCGGCTTCCAACCGGTTGCGACGAACCTGCTCGTCCCCAGCGACAGCATGCAGGTCGGCGCCGGCGCAGAACGTCCCGCCCGCCCCGGTCAGGATCGCGACGGCCAGGTCGTCGTCCTCGTCGAACCGCCGGAAGGCCGACTCCAGCGCGTCGGCCGTGGGACGGTCCACCGCGTTGCGAACGTCGGGCCGGTCGATCGTGACCACGAGAACGTCGCCGTCGACGTGTGTCGTCACGGTCACCGGCTGCTCCTCGTCCCGGACGTGGAGGCACGGGGCCCCCTGTCCATCGGAAACCTACCCCCGTTGGTCGTCCACTAGTCTGGCGGCGATCCACGTCGCTCATGACCCCACGGAGGACGCACATGCGCGAGTACACGGCTGAGGGCGAGATCGAGATCCCCGACGGGGCGACGCTGTTGCACCCGTTGTGGTTCCACGCCTCCGAGACCCCGAACCGCAAGCTGCTCGCGTACCGCGACGGTGACCGCTTCGTCGACGTGACCGCCTCGGAGTTCGCCGCGAAGGTGCAGGAGCTGGCTCGCGGGCTGGTCGGTCTCGGCGTCGAGGTCGACGACCGGGTGGCGGTGATGTCGTCGACCCGCATCGAGTTCACCTACCTGCAGTACGCGATCCTGGCGGCCGGGGCGACGTTGGTGCCGGTCTACGAGACCGATTCCTCCGAGCAGATCGAGTGGATCTTCACCAACAGCGACATCGACGTCGCGATCTTCGAGACCGCGGAGCACGAGGCCGAGTGGAAGGCGGTGGCCAGCGCCGCCCCGCTGACCCACCGCTTCGTGATCAACGACGGTGCGCTCGGGGAGATCGCCTCGCACGGGACCGACGTCGGGCTCGAGGAGATCGAGACGAGGGGCGAGCAGATCGGCCCCGAGACCCCCGCCACCGTCATCTACACGTCCGGGACGACCGGGAAGCCGAAGGGTGTCGTCACGACGCACGGCAACCTGCGGTGGAGCGCCGCCCAGGCCAACAGCAACCTCGACGACCTGTTCCACCCGGACGACAAGACCCTGCTGTTCCTGCCCCTCGCGCACTCCTTCGCGCAGCTGATCCAGGCGGGATCGATGGAGGCCGGGGTGCAGATCGGGTTCGCGACCTCGCCGCAGCACCTCGCCGAGGAGCTGCCGATGTTCCAGCCGACCTTCATCCTGTCGGTGCCGCGGATCTTCGAGAAGGTCTACAACGGGGCGGTCACCAAGGCCAACGAGGACGGCAAGGGGGCGATCTTCCAGAAGGCCGTTGACGTGGCGATCGATCACTCCCGGCAGCAGCAGTCCGGGGGTGTCTCGCTGGCGAACCGGTTGCAGCACGCGCTGTTCGACAAGCTCGTGTACTCCAAGCTGCGTGACCGGCTCGGCGGCAAGCTCCGGTACGCCGTCTCGGGTGGTGCCGCGCTGGGGGAGCGGCTCGGGCACTTCTACAACGGTGTCGGGCTCACGATCCTCGAGGGCTACGGGCTCACCGAGACCTCCGCGGCCGCCACGGTCAACCGTCCCGACCACTTCAGGATCGGCACGGTCGGCACCCCGCTGCCGGGCGTGACGGTGCGCATCGCCGACGACGGCGAGATCATCCTCGGCGGTCACAGCATCACGGCCGGGTACTACAACAACGACGAGGCGACGAAGGCCGAGTACTCCGAGGAGGACGGTCGGCCGTTCTTCCACACCGGGGACATCGGGGAGCTGGACGACGACGGGTTCCTGTCGATCACCGGACGCAAGAAGGAGATCCTGGTGACCGCGGGCGGCAAGAACGTCGCTCCCCAGGTCCTCGAGGACCGTTTGCGCTCACACCGCCTCATCAGCCAGGCGATGGTGGTCGGCGACGACCAGCCGTTCATCGGGGCGCTGATCACGATCGACGAGGACGAGTTCCCGCGCTGGGCCGAGGAGCACAGCAAGGAGGGCAAGTCGGTCGCCGACCTGACCGACGACCCCGAGCTCCGCAGCGAGGTCCAGGAGGCCGTCGAACACGCGAACAAGGCCGTGTCCCGCGCCGAGTCCGTCCGGGAGTTCCGGATCCTCCCCGAGGACTTCTCGATCGAGGGTGGCGAGCTCACGCCGACCCTCAAGGTCAAGCGCCGGGTGATCCACGACAAGCACGGCCAGTACATCGCCGACATCTACAAGGACGTCTGAGCGCCCACCGTCCCGACCCGTGGTCTCAGGGTCAGGCAGGGGGGTCGTAGACGGGCTCGCGCTCGCGCCACCACTTCTGGTCCTGCTCACCGAGCTCGGTGGCCGGCGGTCCGTCCTCGGTGTACTCGTCGCGGATCGCACGCCAGTCGTTCGTCGCCCGCAGACGCCCCAGGACGCTGTTGATCCCGAAGTGGATGCGGTTCAGCAGCAGGTAGTCCGGGGGGAGGTTCAGCGGCCGCAGGACCTTGAGGTACGGGCTGCGCGGGTCGGTGGTGGAGCGGATCACCTCGGTGGCGAACTCCGGCGTGAAGGTGAACGGCTGCTCGGCGAGCACGGGGCGCATGTACAGCTGCCACCACCCGTACATCAACTCCTCGTCGATCCCGACGCCCGGCGGCAGGAAGCCCGACTCGCGCAGACGCTGCACGAGCTCATCCGGTCCGCCGGTGCGGACGGTCTCGTTCATGCGCTGCATGTGCTCGAACCGCTCGCGGCTGAACATCTTGACCGAGCCGTAGTCCAGGAAGGCCACCCGCCCGTCGTCCTGGTAGAGGTAGTTGCCCGGGTGGGGATCGCCGTTGAACAGCCGGAACCGCTCGATCGTGCCGAACGCGTAGCGGAAGATGATCTCGCCGACCCGCTCCTTCTCCTCCTCGGTGCCGTTCTGGGCGACGTCATCGAACGTCCTGCCGCGGACGCGCTCGGCAACGAGGACCTTGTCACGGCACAGGTCGGCGACCACCTGCGGCACGTGGATGAACGGGTGACCTGCGTACCGGTTGGCGAACGCCCGCTGGTAGGTCGCCTCGCGCTGGTAGTTGAGCTCGTCTCCGACGCGTTCCCGGAGCTCCTCGATCAAGGGCTCGACCTCGAGGTGGGGCGAGATCAAGCGCGCGAGGGGGGTGAAGGCCTCCGCGTTGCGGAGGTCGGCCCGGACGGCCTGCGCGACCCCCGGGTACTGCACCTTGACCACGACCTCGGTGCCGTCGTCGAGCCGGGCTGCGTGCACCTGGCCGATCGAGGCCGAGGCGATCGGGTCCCGGTACCACTCATCGAACACGGCCGTCGGTGGGGCGCCGTACTCGTCGGCGATCACGTCCTCGATGACGTCCGGATCCATCGGCGGGGCGCTGTCCCGAAGGCTGGCGAGCGCCTCGTGGTAGATCCCACGGACATCCTCAGGCAGGTCGACATCGACGAAGCTCAGCAGTTGGCCGAGCTTCATCGCGGCCCCCTTCATCTCGCCGAGGACCTCGACGAGCAGGTTCGCGGTGGCACGGTGGAACTCCTCGGGGTCGGCGTCCTCCCCGAGCATCTGCCGGGCGCGTGCCGCGGCGAGCCCGGCGGCCGACCGTGCGCCGGTGCCCGCCAGGCGGGCCCCCCGTCCGAACCGCCCCCCGAGACCCTTCTTCGACATGGCTACTCGACGGGGTCGGCGAGCGGGTTGCCCTCCTCGCGGGCGTTCGCCAGCCGTGTGGCGAGTTCCTCACGACGTTCGGGCGACAGGCAGTCACAGCCGATCTCGTGATCCTTGTAGTGGCCGACGTTCTCGCGGTGGGTCGGGCAGGCCGCGAGCTCGAGCCTCGTGATCGGTTCCGTGCGGGGCATGGGATCTCCTGGTGTACGGGGAACGTTAGACGTTGAAACGGAAGAGGATGACGTCGCCGTCACGGACCTCGTAGTCCTTGCCTTCGACGCGCAGCTGGCCCGCGTCGCGGACCGCGGCCTCCGAGCCCAGCCGCTCGTAGTCATCGAACGAGATGACCTCGGCGCGGATGAACCCGCGCTCCATGTCGCTGTGGATCTCCCGGGCGGCACGGGGCGCTCGCGCGCCCCCCTGGACCGTCCAAGCTCGCGCTTCCTTGGGGCCGGCGGTGAAGAAGGTGATGAGCCCGAGCAGGCGGTAGGCGGCGTGGACCAGCCGTTCGAGTCCGCCCTCCTCGAGACCGAGCGTCTCGAGGTACGCGTCCGCCTCGTCGGGCGGCAGCTCCGCGAGCTCGGCCTCGACCTGGGCGCAGATCGTGACCGTCTCGGCGCCCTCGCGTTCGGCGAGCTTGCGGACGGACCCGGCGTGGTGCCCACCGTCGGGCAGCTCGTCCTCGTCCACGTTCGCCGCGTACAGGACGGGCTTCGCGGTCAGCAGGAACAGTTCGCGCAGGATCGGCGCCTCACCCGGTCCGTGGGTGAACGTCCGTGCGGGGTCGCCGGCCGACAGGTGGTCGTGCAGACGCTCGAGGACGTCAGCGGCGCGCTGGGCATCGCGGTCGCCGGACCGTGCCGTCCGACGCTCCCGCTCGAGGCGAGCATCCACCGTCTCGAGGTCCTTCAGCGCGAGCTCGGTCTCGATGACCTCTATGTCCGCGATCGGATCGACGCGACCGGACACGTGCGAGACGTCGTCGTCCTCGAAGCAGCGCACGACGTGGCACACGGCGTCGACCTCGCGGATGTGCGCGAGGAAACGGTTGCCGAGGCCCTCACCGTGGCTGGCGCCCGCGACGAGCCCAGCGATGTCGACGAACTCGATCGAGGTCGGCGTCTTCCGCGGGGAGCCGGCGAGCTCGGCGAGCCGATCCAGCCGCCGATCGGGCAGCGGGACCACGCCGATGTTGGGATCGACCGTCGCGAACGGGTAGTTGGCGGCGAGCGCACCCGCCCGGGACACCGCGTTGAAGAGCGTCGACTTGCCCACGTTCGGCAGGCCCACCAGACCGACGCGGAGCGGCATGGCGTACCTCCCTCGGGGCGCGCGTGGCGAGCGTGGCAGAGCGATCGTCCGGGGCGTGACGGGGCCCCTGGGACGGGCGGACGATGGTACCGAGCACCGGTGGCGTCACTCCGCCGCCCGACCAGGGCAGCGGTGTCGACGACGGCCTGATCCCGAGGTGCCTCGGGTACGGTGCCGCCGTCCCGAGCTCCCGTGTCGAGGTCCGATGCGCCTGGTCGTCGCCCGCTGCACCGCCCGGTACGAGGGGCGCCTGTCGTCCACCCTGACCTCGGCGGTGCGCTTGATCATGGTCAAGGCGGACGGGTGCGTCGCGATCCACGCCGATGTCGGGGCCTACAAGCCGATCAACTGGATGAACGCGCCGAACACCCTGATCGAGCACGAGGACACCTGGGTCGTCACGAACCCGAAGGGCGAGCGGCTCATCATCGAGCTCGAGCAGGTCCACGACGACCGCACCGTGGAGCTCGACACCGACCGCGGGCTCGTGCTGGACGGGGTCGAGCGCGAGCTGCAGGAGCTCCTGGCCGATCACCCCGACCGGATCGAGGACGGCCTCAGCCTCGTCAAGCGGGAGTTCCCGACGGACATCGGGCCGGTCGATCTCCTCTGTCGCGACGCTGCCGGACACGCGGTCGCCGTGGAGATCAAACGGATCGGCGAGATCGCGGGCGTCGAGCAGCTCACGCGCTACCTCGAGCGGATGGAGCGCGACCCGATGCTCCGGCCCGTCCGGGGCGTGCTCGCCGCGACCGAGGTCAAGCCCCAGGCACGGGTCCTGGCGGAGTCCCGGGGGATGTACTGGGTCGAGGTCGACCTGGGCGAGCTCCGGGACGACGACGATGGCAAGCTGCGGCTCTTCTGAGCCAGGAGGCGAGGCAGGGTGAGTCCGGTCCGGCGGGTCCGCATGGCCCTCACGGCCTACGTGGTCGTGCTGCTCATCGGGGTCCTCGGGTACCAGGTCCTGCAGGACGTGAGCTTCCTCGACGCGCTCTACATGACCATCATCACGGTCACGACCGTCGGCTTCCGCGAGGTCGTCGAGCCCGACGGGATCGGGAAGGTGTTCACGATCCTGCTGATCGTGGGGGGCGTCGCGAGCGCGACGTACGCCGCGGTCAGCATGGCCGAGTTCGTCGTCGAGGGACACTTCAGACGCATCATCGAAAGGCGCCGTATGGAACGGAAGATCGCCGACCTCGACCAGCACGTCATCGTGTGCGGGTTCGGGCGCGTCGGGAGGCACCTCGCAGCGGAACTGCTCCGCGAGGGTGTCCCGTTCGTGGTCGTGGACGACAACGACGAGAAGATCGAGGAGGTCGAGTCCCTGGACTACCTCTTCGTGGACGGTGACGCCACCGAGGAGCACGTCCTCGAGGAGGCGGGCCTCGACGCAGCGAGCGCGGTGGTGGCCTGCGTGAACACGGACGCGGACAACGTGCTGATCACGCTGACCGCGAAGGGCATGCGACCTCAGCTGACCGTCGTCGCTCGGGTGAAGGCCGACGAGAACGAGGCCAAGCTGCTACGAGCGGGCGCCGACCGCGTGATCGCGCCCTCCACGATCGGGGGCAAGCGCATCGCCCAGCTGTTGACCCGCCCCGTGGTGGCGGACTTCCTCGAGCTGGTAGGAGCGGCGGGCGGTCTCGAGTACTCGTTCGAGGAGGTGCCGGTGAAGGAGGGCTCCGAGCTCGACGGGTCCACGCTGCGCGAGGCGGCGATCCGGGAGCGCTTCGGCTGCACGGTCCTGGGCATCCGGCACACCGACCAGGAGAAGGTCGACACCCACCCCAGCGCGGAGACCGAGCTGCAGGCCGGTGACGTGCTCATCGTGATCGGGAGCGAGGAGGACGTGGCGGGGATGCGTGCCCGCTTCCGGTAGTCAGGGCAGGCGTCCGACAGCTGCGGCCACGCTCGGATCGCTCACCTCGGCCGCGTCCTGGAGGTCGAACCAGCGGACGTCCTGGCTCTCGTCGGGTGGTGGGTCCGGCCGGACCTCCGGTGGCGCCAGCAGCAGGTAGCGCAGGTCGAGGTGGAGATCGCACGAGGGCTTCGGGGCAGGGTGCACATCCACGTGCAGGAGCGCCGGCGTCCCGCCCGGGTGGGCCGCCGCGATGCCGGTCTCCTCGAGGGTCTCCCGCGCAGCGGCCTCCGGGGGAGCCTCGTCACCCTCGATGTGCCCGCCGGGTTGGAGCCAGATCCCCAGGATCCGGTGGCGGTGCAGCAGGACACGGTGCCCTCCGTCCCACACGATCGCCGAGGCGGTGACGTGGATCGGTCCCTCGGTCTCGCTGAAGGGATCGGGGAGGTCGCGGACCAGTGCGAGGGCGCGGCGCAGGCTCTCGGTCTCGCGCGGATCGACCGCGTCGTGCGCAGCCAGCGTGGCCAGCAGGGCCCCACGACGGTCGCTCACGTCAACCCGAAGTGCTCGGCCAGACCGGTGCGCCTCGTCTTGCCGGTCGAGGTCTTGGGCAGCTCGTCGACGACGAGCACCTGCTTCGGGGTCTCCGCGGCCTGCAGCCCCTCCCGCGCGTGCTCCTGGATCGATGCAGCGTGGGGGTCCCGATCCGCTCGGGGCACCACCGCGGCCACGACCCGCTCTCCCCACTCCTCGTCGGGCACCCCGAAGACGACGACCTCGCCCACGGCTGGGTGCTCCAGCAGGCGGCGTTCGACCTCGGCCGGGTAGACGTTCACGCCACCGCTGATCACCAGGTCACCCGGCCGCCCGTGCAGGAACAGGCGACGCTCCGCATCCAGCCGTCCGAGGTCCCCGACCGTGAACCGGGCACCATCCCAGACCTCGGCCGTGCGTTCAGGGTCGCCCCAGTACTCCCAGCGGGCGTGCTCCGGGGCACGGACCCACACCGTGCCGACCCCGTCCTGTCCCGGCTCACGGATCTCGAGCTCCCTCCCGGGACGTGCGGCACCCACCGTGCCTGGCGCCTCTCGCCACACGTCGGGAGAGCAGACGGTGAACTGGCCCTCGGTCGAGCCGTAGAACTCCCACACCGCGTCGTCGGGAGCGACCTCCAACAGACGTTCCTTGAGCGGGACGGGGCACGGGGCACCCGCGTGGGCGATCAGCTGGAACGAGGCGAGATCGTCCGCCGTCAGGTCCGGGCGCTCGAGCAACCGGTACAGGTGGGTGGGCACGCAGAACATGGAGGTCGGACGGACCTCCCGGATCGTCGCGAGCCACCGTTCGGCGTCGAAGCCGGGCAGCACCGCCACGTGCCCCCCGGTGAACCACGTGACGAACGCGAACCGGAACGGGCCGCTGTGGTGCAGTGGGGAGACGACCAGGTGGCGTTCGCCGTGGCGACGGTCGAACGCGTCGTGCTCGTCGCGGACGACCTGCCGGCCCCAGGACTCATCGTGCAGGCCGACGTACACGCCCTTGCGCCGTCCCGTCGTCCCGGACGTGTACGCCATCGGACGGGTGAGCGGCCAGGAGGCGTCTGGCTCGACCGGATCCACGTCGTCGAGGTCGCCGGCCGCCACGACGTGCACGTCGAGCTCGTCAGGGACAGCGTCGGACGCTGCGGGCGACACCAGCGCTAGCCGCGGGCGCGCGTCGGCGACGATCTCGACGGCCTCGCGAGGGGGGATCGAGTGGTGCACGGGCACCTGGACGACCCCCTCCAGCATGCACGCCAGCCCGAGCGCGAACGAGTCGGTCGAGTCCTCGAGGATCGTGAGGACACGGTCCCCGGTCGCGAGCCCCAGTCCGCGGAGCAGACCGCTCGCGCGGTGGACGTCCGCCTCGGGATCGACGGCTCGGGGCAGGTCCACGTCAGCCGGTGGCGACCGCGAGCTCCTGCAGCAGCTCGCGTGGGGAGCGCCGCAGGCCGACGATGAACGGCCCGAACTCGGCGAAGCGAGCCGACGCCTCGTCGTAACGCATGCGGTAGACGATCTCCTTCAGGTCGTCGACGTCGTGTGCGAAGAGCGTGACGGCCCACTCCCAGTCGTCGATGCCCGTCGATCCGGTCACGAGCTGGAGGACCCGTCCCGTGTACGCCCGCCCCGACCGGCCGTGCTCGTGCATCAGTCGCTTGCGTTCCTCGAACTCCAGCTCGTACCAGTTGTCCTGACCCTCGCGACGGTGGGACATCGGGTAGAAGCAGGTGACCTCCCACGCGGGCATGTCGGGGTAGAGCTTGTGGCGGTTGTAGTCCGCCATGCGGTCGGCGAACTCCTGCACGCGCCGCTCGAGGTCGTCGCCCTCGACCCCCTTGGCCGCCATCTCCTCGCGGTAGGACCCGGCGGTGGGCGTGTACTCGCTCGTCTCGGTGAGGCTCAGGTACGAGTACGGCAGCTCCAGCGCCGGTCCGAACTCGCAGCTGGCGATCGCGGTCTGCAACCGTCGCAGCGCGCCGAGGTCCTCGGCCAGCGCGAACACCATCAGGTCGGCCTTGTGTCCGAGCACGGAGAACAGGTGGACCTGGATCGCATCGTCCTCGAGGGCGGCCTCCAGGACGTCCTGGAGGGACTTGCCGGCGGTGTCCGGCAATCCCGCCGCGGCCGCACGATCGATACGGAGGAACAGGTGCAGGACGCCCCAGCCCTCGGTCGGTGTGACGGCTTCGGGCATCCTCGGATCGCTCCTGGCGCTGGCGGGGACCAGGCTACTGGGCGTCGATGTGCTGTTGGAGCTCGAACCGGTGCCACCCGGCGAGCACGGCCGTGCCCCCCAACAGCACGCCGGCGGACAGATCGTGCTGATCCATCCACGCGCCGACCGCTGCGGACCCGTCGACGTCGTGCCGGTGGGTGAGCAGGACGGGCATCTGACGGTGCGCCGCGTAGGGCCCGCCCGCTAGCGCGTCGGGGAAGTCCGCCCCGGTCGCCAGCGCCACGGAGATCGTGGGCAGGCTGGTGTGGCGGACCGCCCAGTCGACGAGGGCCACGGACGTCTCGAAGCGGTCGTCCCCGGCGACCCGGGTGACGCGGTAGCCGCGGGACTCGATCGCGCGCTGGACGTCGGGGGAGAGGGCGGCCGGGCCACCCGCCACCACCACCTCGTCGGTCCCCAGTGCTTCCAGGGCCTTGGCGGTCGCGTCGGACAGCGTGTCGGGCCACGTGAGCAGCAGGGGGGCATCGGAGCGTGCTGCGGGCAGGACCGCGCTGAGGGCATCCGGGAAGGTCGACGCGGACGCGAGGAACACCCGGCCGGTGGGGGCACCGATGCGGCGGGCCACCTCGGCGGCGGTCGCCGTTCGGTCCTCGCCGGCGATCCGGTCGACCTCGATGCGGCGGGCGCGGAGGGTGTTCGCGACGTCCTCGGAGATCGCGCTGGTACCTCCGACGAGGGTGACCTGGGTGGTCCCGAGGGCTGCGAGGGCCTCGAGCGTGGCCGCCGGGACGCTGCCCGAGGCGGTCAGGAGGAGCGGGGCGTCGCGGTCGGCCGCGAGCGGGCCACCGGTGAGAGCATCGGGGAACCGTTCCCCGCTGGCTACCACGACGCGCTCGGCGCCGTCCGGCCAGCCGTCCCGGGCGACGGCGGCGGCCGTGGCGTAGCGGTTGACGCCCTCGAGGCGGGTGACGTCCGGAGTGGCCACGTTGGTGCGTACGACCAGGCTGGAGGCCACGGGGCGCGGGCTGGAGCTGGGGTCGTTCACGACCAGCCCGTCCACGGCCATCGTGGTGGACCCGCCGCCGTCCATCATGACCGCGTCGACCGCACCCAGGTCACGCATCAGCTCCGCGGCCTCGCCGGTGGTGATGCCGACGCTGTCCGACTGGCGACCGTCGACGGTGACGAGGAACATCTCCGGGCGCCCGCGGTCGTCCTCGCGGAAACCCACGATCGTGCGGGGGTGCGCAGCGTCGTTGTGGTGGGCGGTCGAGAACCCCTCGGCGAACCACTCCGCGGAGCTCGTGATCTGCCCGTCCTTGAGGATCAGCGGCCCCGCAGCGACCGCCTGCTCCGCGCCGGTCCATGCGCCTGCGGCGGTGAAGACGTTCAGCTCGACAGGCGTGCCGATCCTGGCGCGCAGGTGGGTCGCTGCGGCGCCTCTGGCCGAGAGGATCGTCCCGGACGAGGGGATGGGGGAGTTCGGCCCGATCGGCTCCGGGAGGGTCCGTTCGGTCTCCGTCCGGGCCCGCAGGTCGATGTCGGGGAAGTGGTACTCGTCGGTGCCGGACGGGGTGCCCGTCCTCGCCGCGTACAGCGCGTTGAAGGCGACGAGCTCGTCACCGGCCGGCTGGCGGTCGATGCCGCTGATCTCCACGCGGTTGCCGTCGCGGAACTCCACGAACGCGTCGAAGCGCGGCCGGTCGACGGCCCACAGGCGCTCGCGCCAGTCCTCGGCCGGATCGAACAGGGCGAAGGCACCGGGCCAGTCACCACCGTTCTGGTGGTTCTCGGAGGCCACGAGACGATCCCGGATGACCAGACCGCACGGGTCGCCGTCGGCCAGTGGGCCGCACGACGGCGCGAAGAAGTTGGCGTTCACCCCCGCCACCGCATCCTTCCCCTGCCGCCGCAAGGTCGCGTCGACGGTCTCGCGGCCGGGGATCTGCCCGCGCGCGAGCTCGGGTCGGACCTCCAGACGGCTGTCGTCGAGCCGGAAGCGCAGGACCTGCACGTCGTTCGGGCCCCCGACCGTCCGGAAGCCGTAGCGCTCGCGGACGATGCCCGGCGCCACGTCGACGCGCTCCCGGAGATCCGGTGCGTCCGCCGCATCGGCTCCCGGAGCCGCCAGCAGCGCCCCCACGAGGGCCGTCACCGCGACCAGCGCAACCGCCGCCGTTCTCATCGATCGAACCTGGTGCACCCCGTGTCCCTTCCACCGCCCGTGCCGGGCGAACCGCGAGGTATGTGTTGTACCCAGGATGTCGGGAGCCGTCGACCAGGTGATGCGCCTACAGGTCGAGGACCCGCTTGTCGGTGACGTCTCCGTCGTCGGTCATCTCGTAGACCAACGGGACGCCCGTCGGGAGCTCGAGGCCTGGGACCTCCTCCTCTGACAGCTCGTCGAGCTGCATCACGATAGACCGGTTCGAGTTGCCGTGAGCCACGACGAGCACGTCCTTGGCGAGCGCGATGTCGCCGAGGATCGCGCGCCGGAAGAACGGCAGGGTGCGCTCGGCCGTGTCCTTCAGAGCCTCGCCGTTGGGGGGAGGGATGTCGTACGAGCGGCGCCACAGGTGGACCTGCTCCTCGCCGTACTCCTCGCGCATCGCGTCCTTGTTGAGCCCCTGGAGGTCGCCGTAGTGACGCTCGTTCAGCGCCTCGTCGCGGATGATCGGCAGGTCGTACCCGGTGACCTCGAGGATCAGGTCGAGGGTCTGGTGCGCCCGGGTGAGCGCCGAGGTGTAGGCGACGTCGAACGTGAGCCCGTGCTCCTTCATCGCGAGGCCGCCCTTGCGGGCCTCTTCCTCGCCCTTCCCGGTGAGCGGGACGTCGACCCAACCGGTGAACCGGTTCTCGAGGTTCCAGAGCGACTGACCGTGACGGACGAGCGCGAGCGACGGCATCGGGCGGTCCCGTTCGATGGCGGACGTGGGGACGTCGCGGACGCTACTTGATGATGGCGTTCAGCTCGAAGTGCATGCCGTCCGGCATGCTCCAGTCGCCACCCCACTCGAAGCCCCAGCGTCGGAACACGTCGACGATCCGCTGGTCCAGCGTCGGCGCGTCGCCGTACATGTTCGTGTGCACGTTGAAGTCGATCGCCAGGCCCCACGCGTGCATCGACAGCGACCGGTCCGGGTCGAAGAGGATGTGCCGCGGCACCCAGCAGCCCCCGTAGTCGGAGGTGTCGATCATGTTCGCGAGACCGCGGTCGACGACCTCCTGCAGTGCCGCACGCAGCTGGGGGATCATCGCCTTGTGGCACCGCACCGTCCCGAAGATCGGGACGTCCGCGTACACGATGTTGCGCCGGACCCAGCCCGGGTCGATCGCGATCATCCCGTCACCGTGGTCGATGTAGCTGAAGGACTCGAACCGGTGGGCGCCCGCACCCACGAGCGAGGCCTGTTGGGTGGGCGGTTCCTCGACCTCGGTGATCTCTGCGACCCCCACGGCCTCCCGCACGCGCTCGATCACCTGGGTCCGTGACGCCTGCTCGGTCAGCGCGACCACCAACAGGTTCGGCTCAGCGACGCCGATACGACCTCCGACCTCCCAGGGGACGATGGCGTCCGCGAGCGGGGGAGAACCGTTCGATGCGTACCCACCGATCCGAACCTCGGTGGCACGGCCGGTCGGGCCGGTCATCGGGACAACGGCCCCGAGCTCGAGCCCGTGCTGCTTCGCGACGTCGTGGCGGAAGATGGCCTCGCCGTCGGACAACCGCTCCCAGACCTCCCTCGTCCTGGCCGTGGCCTCGGGGGTCAGCGGTCGGAAAGCCGTCGGGTCGACGACGAGCACCCGGAGCTCGATCTGGCCCTGCGGGGCGCCGACCTGGACGGTCTGCTCGGCGGTCCCCGCGAGGTGCTCGACCCCGTCGACCCCCAGGACCGCGAAGAGCGACGACGGATCCACGGCCTCGCCGGGCCGGATGAGGAGGTCGGGGCGCACCGTCGGCACGTCGTCGGCGACCGCGGGGCGGGCATCGAACACCGGGTCGGAGCCGGGCGGCTCGTCCTCGCCGGAGGGTGTCTCCGGCGCAGCGATCGTGCCGATCGCCTGGTCTGGTGCCACCTCCACCGATCCCGTGCCCGGCTCGGGCTCTCGGGCACCCGTGGGGGAGATCAACAAGGGGACGACCAGGGCGAGCGCGAGCGGCACGACGACCCCGGTACGGATCGTCGTCGGCGTCATCTGGCGGAGGCGACGCAGGATCGTCTGCACCACCTGACCTACGCGCTCGATCGCGGCCTCCCCACTCCTGCTCGATCGACCAGGGTACGGCGACCTGGGGCTCCAGGCTCGGCGGCACCCCCAGCGACTCACCACGTCCGTTCGACGTCGGTGGGGACGTTCCCTGCGTCTCGTTGGGACGAACGAGCAGGGGCCCGGCCGCGTCACGGGACGAACGCGACCTTCACCGCATCAGCGGCCGGTCCGGCCTCGGCGACCTCGAGGGCCGTGACGCGCTCCTCCAGGCGGAACACGTGCGTGACGAGCGAGGGGCGCCGGGCCCGCAGGATGTCGAGCGCGGCGTCGAACGCGTGCCGCCCGTCGAGTGCGTCGACGTGGCCGTAGCTGAAGGTGCCACGGATCGTGAGGTCGCGGAGCCACACGAAGGTCCAGTCCACCGACCGTCGCCCCGCGGTCCCCACGAGGACGGTCGTCCCTCGCGGACGCGTCATCCGCGTGGCGTCGTCGAGCGTCTGATCCGACCCGATGCAGTCGTACACGACGTCGAACCCGGCCTCGAGGACGGGGCCCGACAGGCGGCTCCCCGCCACCCGGACCCCGAGCGCGTGTCCCGCGCCGGTCACGAGGTCCCGCCGGGTGCCGTGGATGACGGCGTGGGCCCCCGCCGCGCGGAGCGCGGCGTCCCGAGAGTCATCGAGCGCCGCCACCGTGATGTGGACCTCTGGGGAGAGGGACCGCAACGCATGGACGAGGCAGATCCCGATGGTCCCGGGGCCGATGACCAGCACCCGCGCGCCAGGAGGCGGCAGGTCCCGTCCGACCGCCTGGACCGCCACGGCCATGGGCTCGGTCAGGACCGCCTCGGTGTCCTCGAGGTCGTCGGGGACCGGATGCACGCGCGCTGCTGGGGCGACGACCTGTTCGGCCCATCCGCCGCCGTACGCAGCGTTGTAGCCCGAGCCGTGTCCGGGGGTGAGCATGCCGGACCGGCCGGTGGCATGGCAGACCTGGGGGCGTCCCGCGCGGCACTCCGGGCACGGCTCGAGACCCTTGTCCCGGCAGCCCAGCAGCGGGTCGACCGCGACACGACCGCCGACCGCCACGCCAGCGTCGTCGTCCGCCTCGGTCACCGTGCCGACGATCTCGTGTCCGGGGATCGTGCGCCGAGGCATGCCGACGAGGGCGGTGATGGAGGGGCTGAAGCCGTTGAGGAGCTTCAGCAGCTTCAGATCGCTGCCACAGATCCCCGAGAGCGTCGGCCGCACACGTACCCACCCAGCCGGCCGATCAGGTGCCGGAGCGTCCACCGAGCGGAGCGGCGAGCCCGCCCCGCCGTGGTAGAGCTCCGACCGGAAGCGGCCGGCCGCCAGCGCCAGGACGGCGCGGGGGTGCAGGACGTCGAGACGCAGCGCCCGCATCGTCGCCGTCACCCCCGGATCGCGGAGGCCCGCACCTCGCCGTGCTCGATCCCACCGTGGGTGAACGTCGGAGCCGTGCGGGGCGCGAACGCGTGGCGGGTCAGCTCGCTGGACGGGAACGTCTGGCGGAAATCCCCGTCGGGAGTGGGGTCGGCGACCAGGGCTTCGGCCACCATCGAGTCGTACTGCCAGGCCGTGAACTCGAGGGTGTTGGCGTTCAGGACGACCTCCTGTCCCCACGCCCCGCACCACGACGCGAGCCCGGGGATCCGCGACGCCTGCGGCGTCCAGCACTCCGCGGCGACACCGTTCTCGCTGCTGATCCACAGCCCGCGGTCGGTGTTGACGGCCAGGGACTGGTTCCCAGCGGTGTGACCGGGGGTGAAAAGCAGCGCCACACCGGGGCCGAGCAGCACGTCCCCGTCGACGAACAGCAGCCGCTCCTCTGGGAGGTCCTCGTACGTCTCGGGCTGGTACCAGGGCCGCTGCAGCGGGTGGATGTGGCGGATCGTCTCCCACTCCCGGACCTGGACGACCAGCTGCGCGTTCGGGAACCACGGTTCCAGCGGCTCGTCGACAGCGCCGAGATCGGGGGCCGGACGTGTGGTCCCGACCAGCCGGCGCACGTCCTGGGTGTGCAGGTGGTCGAAGGCCACCAGATCGACGTCGGCCGGGTCGATCCCGAGCGCGCTCAGGTGGCCGAGGACGGTCCCGTGCCGTCGCACCATCAGCTGATCGGGCGCGAGACGAGCGGCCTGCCCCATCGTGCGGCTGAGCATCGTGTCCCCGGCGATCGGGAAGGGCCGACCCGCAGCGAGCCCTTCGAAGTACGGGGTGTACTCGCCACGTTCGTGGTCGCTGGCCTCCCAGAGCAGGGTCCGACGCTCGCCGTCCCGGTCGGTCCACTGGATGACCAGCATCCGGTTCGTGATCCAGAGGAAGGGCGCCGGCGTGGTACCTGCTCGCCACAGCCCGAACCGGGTGGGGTAGGGCAAGGTCACGAGATCACACGTGGTCACGCCGTCCGGGGTGCCCGCAGCGATGATCGCCCGCACGTCGCCCGCGGCCTCGCGGAGCGCGGCGAGCTCCGCACCGGGTGGGACACGCCCCATCGCTCCACCGGGCTCGTACCCCCTGGCCGCCATGAACGGGTCGATCGGGTCGAACCGATCGGAGGGCGTGGCCTCGAGCACGGCAGGTCGCTCCTGGACGGCGGTCGGCGCAGCGTACGCCGCTACGGTCGACGCGTGACCGACATCCCGTTCCCCGGCTCCCGTTCCCCGCTCCAGGCGGGCGAACGCGTGGTCCTGCGCGACCGCAAGGGCCGCCGGTACCTCGTCACACTCGAGGACGACGGCGAGTGGCACAGCCACGCCGGCTTCATCCGCCACGAGGAACTGATCGGGCGGCCCGAGGGCTCCGCGGTGCGCACCTCGAAGAACATGGAGGTCACAGCGCTGCGGCCGACCCGCGAGGACGTCACGCTGAAGATGCCACGGGGGGCGCAGGTCGTGTACCCGAAGGACCAGGCCCTGATCGTCGGCTTCGGCGACATCCGGCCCGGGTGCACCGTGGTCGAGGCCGGAGCGGGGTCCGGGGCGCTCACCCTCTCGCTGCTGCAGGCGGTAGGCCCGACCGGACGGGTGATCTCGTACGAGCGGCGCGAGGACCACCTCGAGGTCGCCGAGGAAAACGTGACGACCTACCTGGGCGGTCACCCGAACAACTGGGACCTCCGCCTCGGTGACCTCGCGGACGCGCTCCCGGAGCTGGACTGCGACCGTGTCGTGCTGGACGTCCTCGATCCCTGGGAGCTGGTGGGCGGCGTGGGCGACACCCTGCACCCCGGCGGCCTGATGGTCGTCTACACGCCGACGATCACCCAGGTGATGCGTCTGGTCGAGAGCCTCGACGAGGACGGGCGCTTCGCGCAGACGCGGACGTTCGAGACCCTGCTTCGCACCTGGAACGTCGAGGGGTTGTCCGTCCGACCCGACCACCGCATGGTCGCCCACACCGCGTTCCTCACCGTGACCCGTCGGGTCCTGTCCGCGGACGAGGGCGGCCCCGGCTCGAGCGCGTGAACCGGGAACCGCCGATCCGCCACCGGCGTTGCCCCACCCCCGATGTCCGTACGCCCGGCGCGGCCTCATCGGCGGTCGAGGGACCCCCTCGTATACTCGCCGACGAGCACCGCTTGGGCGCGAAGGAGGTCCTGTGAGCGACCACCAGCCCCGTGGACGACGGGCCGACCGAGGCCCTGATCCCCAGGCCGAGGACACCGCAGACGAGGTCGCGGCCGAGGCGGCGGATCGCCTCGCCGACATCATCGAGAGCCGGCAGTCCGGCATCGGCGACGAGGACGACCTCCACGCAGAGCTGAAGTTCCTCCGCGAGGAGGTCGAGCTGCTCCGACGCCGCCTCGAGTCCAGCCCGAGCCGCATCCGCATGCTCGAGGAGCGTCTGCTCGAGACCAAGGGCCAGCTCCAGACGGCGCTCAACCAGAACCAGAAGCTCGCCGAGACGCTCAGCACCGCGCGCGAGCAGCTGTCCGCCCTCCGCGAGGAGGTCGAGCGGCTGTCCGCCCCACCGCAGTCCTACGTCTCGTTCCTCGAGTCGCACGACGACGGCACCGTCGACATCTCGTCGCACGGTCGCAAGCTGCGCGTCAACGTCGCACCCGAGCTCGACGTCGAGCGGCTGCGTCCCGGACAGGAGGTCCGGGTCAACGACGCGATGAACGTGATCGACGTGAGCGACTTCGAGGACGCCGGCGAGATCATGACGGTCTCCGAGCTCCTCGACGACGGGCGCATCGTGGTCGTCGGAAGCGGTGACCAGGAGCGGGTGGTCCACCTGTCGGAGCCGCTCGCGGCCCGTGGCCTGAAGGCGGGCGATTCGGTCCTGGTGGAGGCGCGGGCCAACTACGCGCTCGAGGTCGTCCCCAAGGCCGAGGTCGAACAGCTCGTCCTCGAAGAGGTCCCCGACATCACGTACGCGGACATCGGCGGGCTCGAGGAGCAGGTCGAGGCCATCCGCGACGCGGTCGAGCTGCCCTACCTGCACGCGGACCTGTTCGCCGAGCACCAACTCAACCCCCCGAAGGGGATCCTGCTGTACGGACCGCCCGGATGCGGCAAGACCCTGATCGCCAAGGCCGTCGCGAACTCCCTCGCCAAGCGGGTCGCCGAGAAGACCGGGGACGGCAACGCCAGGAGCTACTTCCTCAACGTCAAGGGACCGGAGCTGCTGAACAAGTACGTCGGCGAGACCGAGCGGCAGATCCGCCTGATCTTCCAGCGTGCCCGCGAGAAGTCCGCCGAAGGGCATCCCGTCATCGTCTTCTTCGACGAGATGGACTCGCTGTTCCGCACCCGTGGGTCCGGTGTGTCGTCGGACGTCGAGAACACCATCGTCCCGCAGCTCCTGGCCGAGATCGACGGGGTCGAGTCGCTGAAGGACGTCGTGGTGATCGGCGCCTCGAACCGCGAGGACATGATCGACCCGGCGATCCTGCGGCCCGGCCGTCTCGACGTGAAGATCAAGATCGAGCGGCCCGATAAGGACGCGGCCCGGCAGATCTTCCGGATCTACCTCAGCGAGCAACTGCCGTTGGCCGACTCCGAGCTCGAGGATCACGACGGCGACCGCCGCTCGACCCTCGATGACATGATCGAGAACACCGTCCAGAAGATGTACGCCGAGGACGAGGACAACCGCTTCCTCGAGGTCACGTACGCGAACGGGGAGAAGGAGATCCTGTTCTTCAAGGACTTCAACTCGGGCGCGATGGTGCAGAACGTCGTCGACCGCGCGAAGAAGTACGCGATCAAGCGCCTGATCGACACGGGGGAGCGGGGCTTGCGCACCGACGATCTGATCGGGGCGATCCGCGACGAGTGGCGCGAGAACGAGGACCTGCCCAACACCACCAACCCGGACGACTGGGCGCGCATCTCGGGCAAGAAGGGTGAGCGGATCGTCTACGTCCGCACGCTGATCAGCGCCGGCGAGGAGCACGGCAAAGCGATCGAGAACGTCAACGCCGGCCAGTACCTCTAGGGCGCGTCGCCCGGGCCCCCAGCCCGTACGCTCCACGGGTAGCTGTTCGCCGACACCGCGGGGAACCGACCACATGGCGTTGCCCAAGTACCTCGGGACCGAGACCGAGTTCGGGATCACGGTCGTCGGACCGTCCGAGATGAACCCGGTGCTGGCGTCCTCGCTGGTCGTGTCGTCGTACCAACCGTCCTCGTCGCGCGATCAGGTCAAGTGGGACCACACCGACGAGCACCCCCTGCGGGACGCCCGGGGCTACGACGACGGCGCGCCGGCCCACGACGCTCCGAGCGACGAGGAGCTGGGGCTCGCGAACACGGTCCTCACGAACGGGGCGCGGTTCTACGTCGACCACGCCCACCCCGAGTACTCGACACCGGAGTGCTCGAACGCGCGCGACCTCGTGGTCTGGGACAAGGCGGGGGAGCGGATCCTCGAGGTCGCGGCCCAACGGGCGGCGTCGGCGCTTCCCGATGGTGGACGGATCCTGATCCACAAGAACAACACGGACGGCAAGGGCGCGGCCTACGGGACCCACGAGAACTACCTGGTCAGCCGCCAGGTGCCGTTCCCGCACCTGGTGAAGCAGCTGATCCCGTTCTTCGTGTCCCGACCGGTCTACGTCGGCGCCGGTCGTCTGGGCAACGAGTTCGGGCTGGAGGACGTGACCTACCAGCTCACCCAGCGAGCCGACTTCTTCGAGGTCGAGGTCGGCCTCGAGACCACGCTGAAGCGCCCGATCATCAACACCCGCGACGAACCCCACGCCGACCCCGACCTCTACCGCCGGCTGCACGTGATCAACGGGGACGCGAACCTCTGCGAGGTCGCGACGTTCCTCAAGGTCGGCACCACGGCGCTCATCCTGTCCATGATCGAGGACGAGGCCGCCCCCGACCCACCGCTGCTCGCCGAGCCCGTCCGCGCCTTCCACCAGGTCAGCCACGACCTGTCGTGCCGGGCGACGATCGCGCTCGACGACGGCACCGAGGTCACCGCGCTCGAGGTGCAGTGGCACTACCTCGAGGCGGTGAAGCGCTACTGCAAGGATCTCGACCTCGATCCCGTCCAGGCCGAGGTGCTGCAGCGCTGGGAGGCGGTGCTCACGACCGCTGAGGAGGATCCCCGCAAGCTCGCTGGGCAGGTCGACTGGGCCACGAAGCTGGAGCTCCTCGAGCAGTACCGTGACCGCCACGAGCTCGGATGGGAGAGCGACAAGCTCGAGATGGTGAGCCTGCAGTACCACGACGTCCGCCGGGACAAGGGGCTGTTCAACCGGCTCGCTGCTCGCGGCAAGGTCGAGCGTCTCGTCGCCGAGTCCGAGATCCAGCGGGCGATGACCGACCCGCCGACCGACACCCGCGCCTACTTCCGCGGTCGCTGCCTCGAGCGGTTCCGCGACAGGATCGTGGCGGCCGGGTGGGACTCGCTCATCTTCGACGTCGGCCGTGAGGCGCTCCAACGTGTCCCGATGATGGACCCTGGCCGTGGGACGCAGGCCCACGTCGGTGAGCTGTTCGACACGATCGAGTCCGCCCAGGAGCTGCTGGATCATCTCACGCGCTGACCCGCGGTCCTCGACACACCGGCCGGTAGGCTGCCGTCCGGACCTGCGCAGCGAGGAGGCGTGATGAGCGAGGGCGGACAGAAGCGTGAGCGCCCCACGTCCCAGGAGGACGTCGAGGAGCAGGATCACGTCGGTGAGCAGCGCGACGAGACCTCTGAGGAGGTGCTCGAGGACGTCGACGAACTGCTCGACGAGATCGACGAGGTCCTCGAGGAGAACGCCGAGGAGTTCGTGAAGAACTACGTGCAGAAGGGCGGCGAGTGACGCCGGACCTCGGTCCGAACGGTCTGGGTCTTGTTCACGCCTTCGATGCGCACGGCTCCTCGTTCTTCGAGCACCTGAGGCGCACCGCTCCCGACCAGGTCCCGGGGATGCTCGGCGCCGCCGGCGACGTCCGTGACGTGATCGGCGACGTGACCGAGGGCACGACCGTGCTCGCGTTGACGTTCGCAGGTGGTGTGGTCGTCGCCGGCGACCGGCGCGCGACCGCCGGCCACCTCATCTCGAAGAAGGACATGCGCAAGGTCTTCCCCGCCGACCATTGGTCCGCGGTCGCTATCAGCGGCGCCGCCGGGCCGGCGATGGAGCTCGCGAAGGTCTTCGCCACCGAGCTGGAGCACTACGAGAAGGTCGAGGGCGAGCACCTGTCGCTCGAGGGCAAGGCCAACAAGCTCGCGCACATGGTGCGCGGCCACCTGCCCCTCGCGATGCAGGGCCTCGTCGTGGTCCCGCTGTTCGCCGGCGTCGAGACCGACACCGTGGATGGGAGCATCTTCGAGTACGACCCGATCGGGGGCCGGTACCTGGCCACCGACTACGCCGCGACGGGATCCGGCGGGCGTGATGCCCGTGGCAGCCTCAAACGCGATCACGATCCCGGCGCGGACCTGGACAGGGCGGTCCATCTGTCGATCTCCGCGCTCTTCGACGCCGCCGAGGAGGACAGCGCGACCGGTGGTCCCGACCTGATCCGCCGGATCTGGCCGATCGTGGCCGTCGTCGACCAGGACGGCTACCACGAGCTCGAGCAGGATGAGGTCGGCCAGCACGTGCAGGCCGTCGTCGAAGAGCGCGAAGCCCGCGAGCTTGCCGACCAGGAGGCTCGCACCCGCTAGGCGGGTGGGAGACCGGACGACGAGGAGTCACCGTGGCGATCCCCTTCTACGTCTCGCCCGAGCAGCAGATGAAGGATCGGGCCGAGTACGCCCGCAAGGGCATCGCTCGGGGCCGGTCGCTCGTCCTGCTCGAGTACGACGACGGGGTCGTGTTCATCGGGGAGAACCCGTCGCGGTCGCTGTACAAGACCTCCGAGATCTACGACCGCATCGCGTTCGCCGCCGTCGGGAAGTACAACGAGTTCGAGGCGCTGCGCGTGTCCGGCATCCGGCTGGCGGACGTGAAGGGCTACCAGTACGGGCGCGAGGACGTCGCTGCCAAATCCCTCGCCAACGCCTATAGCCAGGCGCTCGGTGGCATCTTCATGGGGGACGGCAAGCCCTTCGAGGTCGAGGTCCTGATCGCCCAGGTCGACGACGACCCCGCGACCCCCGCGGAGCTCTACCACATCCTCTACGACGGCTCGATCGTGGACGAGCACCGGCTCGTCGCGATCGGCGGCGAGGCCGACGAACTCGCGACGCACCTCGAGGAGCGCTACGACGAGGATCTGGCCCTCGACGCAGCCGTGCAGGTCGGAGCCTCGGTGCTGGCCGGCAACCTCGACCGGGTCATACCGGCTGATGATCTCGAGGTGTCAGGCTTGGCACGCAGCCGCGGCCGACGGAAGTTCTTCCGACTGAGCCCCGAGGAGATCTCCGAGATGATCGGCGGCTCCGCCGAGTGAGTCGACCGACGGTCCGCTGGACCTCGGCGCTCGCCGTCGCCGCGGTCCTGCTCGCCCTGACCGGGGGCGCGGTCGCGATCGACCGTTCCGGCCTCCTCGATCCCGTCGACCGTGCGACCCCACCTGTGGCAGCCCCCACCGCGACAGCGACCGTCGAGTCGCTCGACGCCCAGCTCCGCCGGGTCGCGGGGATCGTCGAGCGGATCCGCGACCTCCGCTTCGACGAGACCCCGGAGCCCACGTTCCTGGCCCCGGACGAGCTCGCGGAACGGACCGCCGGCCTCCTCGAGGACTACACCGAGGAGCAGGCACGCGAGGATGCGGTCCTCCTCGAACGTCTGGGGGCGATCCCGTTCGGGACGGACCTCCGGGAGCTGCTGTCCACCGCGCTGGGGGAGCAGGTCTCGGGGTTCTACGACCCGGATTCGGGCGAACTCGTGGTCGGGACCGACGTCGCGGGGGGCAGACTCGGGCCACTGGACGAGCTCACGCTCGCCCACGAGCTGCAGCACGCTCTCGCCGATCAGGTGCTCGGGCTGCCCGGGGAACGAGACGTCCCCGCCGGCGACGAGGATGAGGCCTTCGCGGTCCAGTCGCTGATCGAGGGCGATGCGACCCTCACCATGGCCCGGTACGCCGAGCAGGCGCTGTCGGTGATCGACCAGGCGCGCCTTCTGACCGAGCAGGGTCGGCTCGCCGCGGAGCTCGGATCCATCACGGAGCTGCCCCACTACGTCCAGCGCAGCCTGCTGTTCCCGTACGAGGAGGGCCTGGCGTTCGTGTCGGCCCTCGAGGCGCAGGGAGGGTGGGAGATCGTCGACGCCGCCTACACCCGGCGTCCGGAGACGACCCTCCAGATCCTGCGTCCCGAGCTGTACCTGCGGGGCGAGGGCCAGGCCCGCGATGCCCGCGACCCGTCGTCGCCGGGCGGAGGCTGGCGAGCGGTGGACGAGGTCGCG
>JAHWKO010000089.1 GCA_019347855.1 Actinomycetota bacterium | reverse complement strand
ATGTGGGGGTGGCGGAAGCGCATCCCGAACTCGTCGACGAGACGCTTCGGGAGCACCCGCTGGCTGGCGGTCGCCATCTCGTCCGCCATGGTCCGGCCGAAGACCGCGGCGACCGCGAACTCGGGCACGCTCAGGAAGCGGGGCCGGCCCAGGACGTGCGCCAGCGTGTCGGCGTACTCCCGGTGCCGCACCGGGTTGGGTGCCACGAGGTTGACCGGTCCGCTGGCCTCGTCGTTGCCGAGGAGGAGCAGCATCGCGCGCACGTGATCCTCGAGCGCGATCCACGCGAACCACTGGCGCCCGTGCCCCAGCTTGCCGCCGAGGCCCAGCTTCGCCGGGATCGCCTGCAGCTTCACGACGTCGGCGTCGCGCGCCTGGACCGGCGCGGTCCGCAGCTTCACGACGCGGATCCCCGCCTCGGCCGCCGGGTCGGTCGCGTCCTCCCAGTCGTGACACACCTCGGCGAGGAAGCCCGACCCGGGGCCGCTCTCCTCGGTGAGGACCTCGTCGCCACGAGAGCCGTACCAGTGCACCCCGGACGCGCTCAGCATGACCGAGGGCGGATCCTCGAGGCCGGCCAGCGCCCGCGACAGCAGCGCCGTCCCCTGGACCCGGGATCGGCGGATCCGTCGCTTCTTCGACCCGGTCCAGCGACCGAAGAGCGGCTCGCCCGCGAGGTGGACGACCGCATCGATGCCCTCGAGCCGGTCGGCCTCGATGTCCCCACCGGTCGGGTCCCATCGCACGGTCTCGCCGGGGCGGTCCGACGATCCGGGGCGGACGAGTCGGATCGGCCGGTCCCCCCGCGCCCGGAGCGCGTCGACGAGCGCCCCCCCGATCAAGCCTCCCGATCCGCTCACGAGCACATCCATGGTGTCCCTCCTGGTCGCGGCCGGGCCCTTCGGGCCGGCGCGTCGCGGGTGAGGCCGCTGCGGTCCGACGCTATCCCGGGGATCCGTGAGGTCGGCTCCCGAGTGGACAGTCGGGGGGTGCGGCTGGCACCCTGCGAGGCGCCCGACGGGAGCACCGACCGTGACGATCCGCACCGACGCCGCGCCTCAGGCTCGGCGGTCGATCGTGCGCATCATCATCGAGCTTCCGTAGCGCGGCGCGAGCCGGGCTGCGGGAGCGGCCCGGCCACCGGACCTCTCCTACATCCCGGCCCGTGCGGACCCATCCCCGACACGGAACGAGACCCTCCGGTGACCGACGCCCCGGCCCCCCCGCTCACCGTCTACGACACGACCCTGCGCGACGGCACGCAGCGTCGCGGCGTGAACCTGTCCGTCGAGGACAAGCTGAAGATCGCCCAGCGGATGGACGAGGTCGGCGTCCACGTGATCGAGGGTGGCTGGCCGGGTGCGAACCCCAAGGACACGGACTTCTTCCGGCGGGCGGCCGAGGGAGAGCTCGAGCTGCGCACCGCCCAGCTGGCGGCCTTCGGGATGACGCGACACCCCGACCGGGACGTGGCGGACGATCCGAACATCATCGCGCTGCTCGAGGCACGGACGCCGATCGTGTGTCTGGTCGGCAAGGCGTGGGGGTACCACGTCGACGAGGCGCTCGGCGTGCCGCGTGACGCGAACATCGACATGGTGGCCGAGTCGGTCTCGCACCTGGTCGCCGAGGGCCGGCGGGTGTTCTTCGACGCCGAGCACTTCTTCGACGGGTACGACAAGGACCGCGCGTACACCCGCGACGTGGTGCTCGCCGCTGCGGAGGCAGGCGCCGAGTGCGTCGTCCTCTGCGACACGAACGGCGGGGCGATGCCGTGGGACGCCGCCGCCGTCGTCCTGGACATGGTCGCGGCCCTGCCGTGCGACGTGGGCGTGCACTTCCACGACGACGGCGGCTGCGCGGTCGCGAACTCGTTGCTGGGGATCCAGGCCGGGGCGGTGCACGTCCAGGGGACCGCGAACGGACTGGGGGAGCGCTGCGGCAACGCGAACATCTTCACCGTCCTGGCCGACCTCCAGCTCAAGCGTGGCCTGCAGATGGTCAGCGACGACCAGCTGCGTCACCTCACCCACGTCGCGCACGCGGTCGCCGAGCTCACCAACCAGACGCCCCCGTCGGCGTTGCCGTACGTCGGGTCCGGGGCGTTCGCCCACAAGGCGGGCCTGCACGCCTCGGCCATGGCCAAGGCCCCGGACATGTACCAGCACATCGACCCCGTCCGGGTCGGCAACGAGCAGCAGATGGTGGTGAGCGACCTCGCGGGGCGTGCGACGATCGCGATGCGGGCGGAGGATCTGGGCTTGGATCTGGGTCGGGAGGGTGCGGGGCGCATCCTCGAGGAGGTCAAGCGGCGCGAGCACGCTGGGTGGAGCTACGACGCCGCGGACGCGTCGTTCGAGCTGCTGCTCCGGCGCGAGATGGGTGAGCTCGACGAGCCGTTCATGCTCGAGCACTTCCGCGTCACGGTCGACGGCGGGGAGGAGGAAGGGCGTGCTGCCGAGGCTGTCGTCGCCGTCCTGGTGAAGGGCGAGCGCCGGCTCGGCGCTGGGGAGGGCAACGGGCCGGTCGATGCGTTGGACCACGCCTTCCGCAACGCGGCGAACGGGACGTGGCCGGCGCTCGACCGGGTGCACCTGTCGGACTACAAGGTCCGGATCCTCGAGTCCTCGCACGGCACCGATGCGGTCACCCGCGTGCTCGTCACCACCACCGACGGTGAGGAGAGCTGGGACACCGTGGGGGTCCACCCCAACATCGTCGAGGCCAGTTGGCTGGCGCTCGCGGACGCCTACGTCTACGCCATCACCCGGCGGTGAGGCCGCGGGGCGACGACCGTGTGGCTAGCGTCGGACGTCCGACGACCAGGAGTCCCGATGCCCCGCGTGGTCCGCTTCACCGAAGGCCCCGGTGGTGATCCCCGGTACGGGGTCGTCGAGGACGGTCACGTCGAGCTCATCGATCCCCACCCGTTCGTGCCGCACGACCGGACGGGACAGCGGCTGGCGCTGGACGAGGTCCGGTTGCTGGCGCCCGTGATCCCCAGCAAGGTCGTGTGCGTCGGCCGCAACTACCTCGACCACGCCGCAGAGCTCGGCGGGGAGGTGCCCGAGGAACCGCTGTTGTTCCTCAAGCCCTCGACGTCCGTGATCGGTCCGTACGAACCGATCCGGTACCCGATCGGGTTCACCGAGGAGGTCCACTACGAGGGTGAGCTGGCCGTCGTGATCGGCCGGCTGATCTCGCAGGTCACGCCCGAGCAGGCGCGCGACGGCATCTACGGCTTCACGTGCGGCAACGACGTCACGGCACGGGATCTGCAGCGCACCGACGATCAGTGGACCCGCGCGAAGGGCTTCGACACCTTCTGCCCGCTGGGCCCGGCGATCGCGACCGACGTCGACCCGTTCGACCTGCGGGTGCGCACGACGGTCGATGGCGAGGTCCGCCAGGAGGCGTCGACCGCCGATATGGCCTTCGACGTCCTCCAGCTCGTCGCCTACATCAGCGACATCATGACCCTCGTGCCCGGCGACGTGATCCTGACCGGCACACCCGCCGGGGTCGGGCCGATCCGCCCCGGCCAGACCGTCCGGGTCGAGATCAACGGTGTCGGCGTGCTCGAGAACCCGGTCGAGGAACGCTGACGGGTGTCCTAGGTTTGCATCCCGAGCGACCTGATGGAGGAGCCATGGGCAACGTCTACAAGAAGATCCAGCTGGTGGGCACCAGCGAGGAGGGCATCGACGACGCGATCCGTCGCGCGATCTCGCGCGCCTCGCACACGATGCGCAACCTCGACTGGTTCGAGATGAAGGAGGTCCGCGGCTGGATCAAGGACGGCCAGGCGCAGCACTTCCAGGTCGTCTTGGACGTCGGCTTCCGGCTCGACGAGGGCGAGGATCCCTCGTAGTGACCGACGAGGAGCTGATCCCCAACGTCCTGGCATCGCGATACGCGAGCCCGCAGATGCGGGCGATCTGGTCGCCCCGCGGCAAGGTCGTGCTCGAGCGGCGCTTCTGGATCGCGGTGCTGAAGGCGCAGCGGGACCTCGGCGTCGAGGTCCCCGACGGGGTGATCGAGGCCTACGAGGACGTGGTCGAGGACGTCGACCTGGACTCGATCCGGGAACGCGAGCGCCGGACCCGTCACGACGTCAAGGCGCGCATCGAGGAGTTCTGCGAGCTGGCGGGCCGCCATCTCCCCAGCCGTCCACCCGAGCACATCCACAAGGGGATGACCTCCCGGGACCTCACCGAGAACGTGGAGCAGCTCCAGGTCCGCCGGTCCCTCGAGCTGGTCCGCGACCGGACGGTCGCGGCGCTGGCGCGGCTCGCCGAGCGGGCCGCCCAGCACGAGACGACGGTCCTCACGGGACGCACCCACAACGTGCCGGCCCAGGCCACCACCGTCGGCAAGCGCTTCGCCAACGCCGGGCAGGAGCTGCTGGCCGCGTTGCGCCGGGTCGAGGAGCTCCTGGGGCGGTACCCGCTGCGCGGGCTGAAGGGCCCGGTCGGCACGCAACAGGACCAGCTCGACCTGCTCGACGGGGACGTCGAGCGACTGGACGAGCTGGAGCTCGCGCTGGCCCGCCACCTCGGGTTCGACGAGGTGCTGGTCAGCGTCGGCCAGGTCTACCCGCGCTCCCTCGACCTCGACGTGGTGTCGGCCCTGGTGCAGGTCGCGTCCGGACCGGCGAACCTCGCGCGGACCCTCCGCTTGATGGCCGGTCACGAGCTCGCCACCGAGGGCTTCCAGGAGGGACAGGTCGGCTCGTCGGCGATGCCTCACAAGATGAACAGCCGGTCGTCCGAGCGGATCAACGGCTTCGCGACGATCCTGCAGGGCCACCTCACGATGGTCGCGGGGCTGACCGGGGACCAGTGGAACGAGGGGGACGTGTCCGACTCGGTGGTCCGCCGGGTCGTGCTGCCGGACAGCTTCCTCGCTACCGACGGGCTGTTCCAGACGTTCCTCACCGTCCTGGACGAGCTGGGGATGTACCCGGCCGTGATCGACCGGGAGCTCGAGCGCTACCTGCCCTTCCTCGCGACGACCCGGATCCTCGTGGCGGCGGTCCAGCGGGGGGTGGGGCGCGAGGAAGCCCACGAGGCGATCAAGGAGCATGCCGTCGCTGTCGTTCGCGAGCTGCGCGAGGAGGGCCGGCAGGACAACGACCTCCTGGCGAGGCTGGCGGCCGACGACCGGCTGCCGCTCGGGGCCGACGATCTCGACGAGATCCTCGCCGACCGGAGCGGCTTCATCGGGGCAGCCCGCCGCCAGACCGCCGTGTTCATCTCCGCCGTCGAGGCCATCGTCAAGGAGCACCCGGACGCTGCGGGCTACGTGCCCGAGCCGATCCTGTGAGGCCGTGAGCGGCGGCGCGACGGTGATCAACCCGTGAGCGGCGCCCCGTTCGTCCGCGCGCCCGACGTCGTCGAGACGCCCCGGCTGGTGCTGCGTCGCTTCGACCTCGATCGGGACGTCGACGCGATGGCGGCGATCTACGCGGACCCCGAGGTCGTCCCCTACATCGGTGACGGACGGACCGCGACGCGCGACGAGACGATCGCGTGGCTGGAACGCAACGAACGGGAGCGCTGGGACGTGCACGGGTACGGGCAGTGGGCCGTCGTGGATCGCCGCTCCACGTCGGTGATCGGTCGGTGCGGACTGCAGCCGCTGGAGGGCGGCCCCGAGGTGGAGGTGGGCTACGTGCTGGCACGGTCGTCGTGGGGCAACGGGTACGCCACCGAGGCGGGACGCGCGGCGCTGCGGATCGGTCTCGGCGAGATGGGCCTGGACAGGATCGTGGCGGTGGTGCACGTCGACAACGTCGCCTCCCAGCGCGTGATCGACCGGCTGGGGATGCGCTACGAGCGGGACGGCACGTTCTACGGCAACCCCTGCCGGTACTACGTCACTCCGCGAGCCGCGTGGTTCGAGGCCCAGGCCGACACGTGGTCCGACGCCGGCGAGGCGGAGACCGGGGCTGGTTAGGATGAGGGCCGTCCCTCGTCCGCTCCCTCCTGGAGCAACCCCGTGACCTCCGCGCTTCGTGTCCGATTCGCCCCTGCCCCCAGCGGCGTGCTGCACGTCGGCAGCGCCCGCTCCGCGCTCTACAACTGGCTCGTCGCCCGCCAGCAGGGGGGCACCTTCATCCTGCGGATCGAGGACACCGACGCCTCGAGGGCGACCGAGGAGTCGATGAACGCCATGGCCGAGGCCCTGCGGTGGTTGGGGTTGGACTGGGACGAGGGCATCGAGGTCGGGGGACCGTACGGGCCCTACCGGCAATCCGAGCGGGTCGCGTTCCACCGGGCGGTCATCCGCCGGCTCCTGGACCGTGGCGACGCCTACGAGGACTTCGCCACGACCGACGAGCTGGAGGCGCACCGTCAGACACAGCGCGATCAGGACCGTCCCCCGGTGATCAAGGGGCCGGTCCGGGGCGAGCCGCGGCCGGGCGAGAGCGACGATCCGTCGATCCGGCTACGCACACCGGGGTCCGGCGACATCGCGATCACGGACGTGATCCGCGGCGACATCACCTTCGACTGGGCCACGATCGGCGACTTCGTGATCCAGCGGTCGGACGGGTCGCCGACCTACCCGCTGGCGAACAGCGCGGACGACGTCGCCCAGGGACTGACCCTGATCTGCCGGGGAGAGGACCTGCTGTCGGTCACACCCCGCCAGGTGCTGCTGTACGACCTGCTCCTCCGGGACGGGCTACTGGACGAGGCCTTGGACGAGGCTGGACTGCCGGGCCGCGCAGACGGGTGGGAGGCGCCGACCAGGTTCGCCCACCTGCCGTTGATCGTTGGGGAGGACCGACAGAAGCTGTCGAAGCGGCACGGCTCGGTGGCCGTGCAGGAGTTCGCCGCCCAGGGCTACCTGCCGGAGGTGATGGTGAACTACCTCTCGCTGCTCGGATGGGCGCCGGGAGACGGCCGCGAACGCCTGGGCGTCGACGAGCTGGTCGAGCTGTTCGATCTGTCGTCGGTGAACAGGACCGCGGCCGCGTTCGACGTCGACAAGATGACCGCGTTCAACGGCGAACGGATCCGTCAGCTGTCCGAGGACGAACTGGCCGACCGACTGCTGCCGTTCCTCGATGGGACCTACGGCGACCCGGTCGTCTCCGACCCGCCATCCGACGACGAACGCGAGACGCTGCGCGGGCTGGTGCCCCTGGTCCAGGAGCGGATGCAACGTCTGGACGAGATCCAGCACCACGCGCCCCCGTTCTTCCGCGATGATCTCGACCTGGACCCCGAGGCCGTGAAGAAGGTCCTGTCGAAGACCGGAGCGGTCACCTCCCTCGAGGCCGCGGGCAGCGCGCTCGGTGACCTGGACGGGTGGACCACCGACGCGATCGAGGAGAGGCTGCGCGGCCTGGTCGACGAGCTCGACCTGTCCACCGGCAAGGTGTTCCAGCCGATCCGGGTCGCCGTGACGGGTTCGCGGGTGTCCCCGCCCCTGTTCGAGTCGCTGGAGCTGTTGGGGCGCGATCGGTCGCTCGCGCGCATCCAGGACGCGATCCCGGTCGCCCGTGAGGCCGGCGGCGACTGACCGGCCCGCTGGCCGCGCATGGGTTGGTCGGGCCTGCCGGGGGTTGTTACCATCGCGGCCGCCCTTCGGGGGTGGTGTAATCGGTAACACGACTGGTTCTGGTCCAGTTATTGAGGGTTCGAGTCCTTCCCCCCGAGCTGGGCGCGATCCGTTCGCCGTGAGGTGCCGGCACGCGCCTTTGCAACAACCCGGCCCCGTCGTCTAGATGGCCTAGGACGCCGCCCTCTCAAGGCGGTAGCGTGGGTTCAAATCCCATCGGGGCTACCGATGACGGCATCTGTTCTGCGCCAGGCAGCTGTCCTACGCAGCTAGATCCGTGCTCGGATCGGCCGTTGCGCTTCCGTAGGACGGGGATCTCTCACGCGCCAGCATCTCCGGTGCGTACCGCTCGAGGATCTCGATCGCGTACCCGACCTTGTCCTCGACCCGCTGACCCTTCGGTTGGTACGTCGACCACAGCTCGAGGTTCTCGATCCGGTTGTCCAGCTTGTCCCCGTTGCGGTGGTGGACTACTTCGTCCGGTTCGAGGGGGCGGCCGAGGTGGATGGCCATGACGAGACGATGCTCGGCCTCTCCTGTGCGGTCACGTGTCAGGTGGCGAAGCTCCTCTGGGACGGGAACGACTCGGTAGCCGTGGTTGATGTAGCCGTGGCCGGGTGGGCTCGCCACGGGTCGGTCGGCTAGCACGTCGCCGTAGGTCTCGAGCCGATACCGATGCGTCGTGCAGATGCCCTTCGAGTTCGAGGGCCGATCGCAACCGTCGATCGTGCAGGTCTCCGGCTGGCGGCGGCGCCCCAACGGGACATCCGCCTGGACGTCGCCGTTGCGGCGCCAACGTTGGTAGTGCCCGTGGCACAATCCGTGCGCGTCGACGGGAGCGTCGCAGCCGTCGATCGTGCACACGGTCGGTCGGTCCTCTCCGTGCAGCGGGTCGCCGTGGCGCAGCACGCGCCGGTAGTGCTTCTCGCACCATCCCCGTGCGTAGCGCCCGCGACCGCAGCCCTCGACGCCGCACGTCGGCTCGGCGCTCATGCATCCCTCCATCTCGCGAGCGACGTTAGGGAGGGGGTGCGACGGGACCCGTTAGATCCGGGGGGAGCTGTCCACAGGAGCTACGAGACGAACCGGATCGTCAGCGGGTAGCGGTAGCGCTCACCGTTCGAGGCCTTCACGGCCGCGAGGATGGTGAGGATCAGCCAGGTGATGCCGATCACCAGTCCGATCGGGACGACGACGAGCACGCCGAACCCGATCGTCGCGACCACGAAGACGATGGCCGCGGTCAGCCACAGGAGCAGGTTCAGGTTGAAGTTCAGGGCCTCGCGGGCGTGCTCGGCGACGAACGGGTCGTCGTCCCGTCGCAGCAGCCACACGACGAGCGGTCCGGCGAAGGCCAGGAA
>JAHWKO010000088.1 GCA_019347855.1 Actinomycetota bacterium | reverse complement strand
CCAGGCCCTGCCGAAGGGCCGCGCGATCGAGGACGTGATCCGGATGCTCGTCGAGCTCGGCGTCGAGCGCATCACGCCCGTCGCGTCGGTGCGGACGGTGCGCGAGCTGCGGGGGTCCAAACGACAGCGTGAGCACGAGCGTTGGGAGGCGGTGGCCGTCGCCGCCGCCCGCCAATCTCGTCGGCCGTGGCTGCCACGGGTGGACCCTCTGACGGACCTGGGCGACGTGGCCGACGTCGCGGCCGGGATCGTCCCGCACGTCGGCGCTCGGCGCGGCCTCGGTGACGTCGCGCCGAGCCTCGTCGATCATGGGGAGGTCGCCGTGGCGATCGGGCCGGAGGGTGGCTGGACCGATGACGAGGTCGAAGGGTGGGAGGACGCCGGCCTGATCCCGGTGAGCCTGGGCGACAGCGTCCTGCGCACCGAGCACGCCGCGTTCGCGACCTGTGCCGCCTTGGGCTACGCCCTGGGCCGGATGGACGGTTGAACACCTGGTCAGAACGGGTGGTCTTTCCCCGGAGGAACGCAGAAGCGTCCGCCCAGGGCGGCCGAGTTGTTACCGTGAGTCACGAGGTGGTCCGAGCGCACCGCCGCCCCGAGGACGAGGGACATGGCCCAACACCCCACCCGGGACCGCGACACGGACCAGGCGGACGCGTCGCAGACCACGTACGCCGAGTCGCTCGGTGAACGTCTCCGCAACATGCGCAGGCAACAGAACCTCTCGCTACACGACGTCGAACGCATCAGCGAGGGCGAGTACAAGGCGAGCGTGCTCGGGGCCTACGAGCGGGGCGAGCGGTCCGTCTCGGTCGCACGCCTGCGTGGCCTCGCGGACTTCTACCGCGTGCCACTCACGGAGCTGATGCCGGCTCCGAGCGGACGTGTCCCGGTCGAGTCCGCCGCCCCCCTGAGCGGGATCCGCCTCGACCTCACCAAGCTCGAGCGGTCGGGGATCGATGGCACCGAGACGATCACCCGCTTCGTGGGGTCGATCCAGGGCCGGCGGGGGGACTACAACGCTCGCGTCATCACGATCCGCCGGGACGACATGCGGGCCCTGGCGGCCGTCCTGGACATCAGCCCCCGCGATCTGCGCCAGCGGCTCGCGGCCGCGGGCATCGCGGCCGAGGGCGAGACCGGGGAGGTCGACGGGTAGTCCAGTCGTGACCGGCCGCCGGGACGCAGCACGCCTGTAGACTCGACCGACGCCGTCGCGAAGGAGCGTCGCCACCACCTTGGCCTCACCCAGTCCCTCATCCGGACCCTCGTCCAGCGCCTCCGTTCCCGCCTCATCCTCGTCGAGGGTGCGCGTGCTGGTCCCCGGTGAGCATTCGATGGTGGCTCTGCTCGGCGCCCGCGACGAGCTGCTGCGTCAGATCGAGGACGCGTTCTCCTCGCGGATCCACGTCCGGGGCAACGAGATCACGATCACCGGCCCCAGCGACGAGACCGACCGGGTCGCGAAGCTCTTCGAGGAGCTCATCGTCCTGCTGGGGCGCGGCCAGGTCCTCGACGAGAGCGCCGTGGGCCAGACGATCCGGATGGTCAAGTCCGGCAGCGACGAACGGCCCTCGCAGGTGCTCAGCCAGACCGCGCTGAAGCACCGCGGCAGGACGATCCGCCCCAAGACCCTCGGACAGAAGCGTTACCTCGACACGATCGACGACAACACGGTCACGTTCGCGATCGGCCCGGCGGGAACCGGCAAGACCTACCTCGCGATGGCCGCGGCGGTGCAGGAGCTGCGGGACCGCGAGGTCAACCGTCTGATCATCACCCGGCCCGCCGTCGAGGCGGGCGAGAGCCTCGGCTACCTGCCGGGCACGCTCCAGGAGAAGATCGACCCGTACCTGCGCCCGCTGTGGGACGCGCTGCACGACATGATGGACGCCGACGAGCTCCTGGAGCACGTCGAGCGCGGGACGATCGAGGTCGCGCCGCTGGGGTACATGCGTGGTAGAACTTTGAACGACTCGTTCATCGTGATGGACGAGGCCCAGAACACCACCGCCGAGCAGATGAAGATGTTCCTGACGCGGATCGGGTTCGGCTCGCGGGCGGTCGTCACCGGGGACATCACGCAGATCGACCTCCCGTCCGGCCGGCACTCGGGACTGCGGGTGGTCCGCGACATCCTCGAAGGGATCGAGGGCGTGGGCTTCTGCTACCTCGGGGCGAGCGACGTCGTGCGCCACCCGATCGTGCAGCGCATCGTCGAGGCCTACGAGCGTCACAACGCCGAGCGTGCCGGCGAGCACCCGTGAGCCCAGGATGAGCGTGTTCGTGGCCGACGAGCAGTCCCAGCCCGTCGACAGCGACGACCTCGCCGCGATCGCCGCGCACGTCCTGCGGGCGCAGGGCGTCCCTGAGGACATGGAGCTGTCCCTGCTGCTGGTCGACGAGCCGACGATGGCGAGCCTCAACGAGGAGCACCTCGACGGCGACGGGCCGACCGACGTGCTGGCCTTCCCGATCGACCGCCCCGGCGAGGCCCCCGACGGTGTCCCGTCGATCCTGGGGGACGTCGTGCTGTGCCCGCCGGTGGCGGCGCGCCAGGCCGAGCAGGCCGGCCACCCGCCCGAGGACGAGCTGCGGATGCTGACCGTGCACGGGATCCTCCACCTGCTCGGGATGGACCACGCCGAGCCCGATGAGGAACAGCAGATGTTCGGGCGGACCGATGAGCTGCTCGCCTCCTACCGCCGGGACGCGACGTGATGGTCGTCTGGGGGTACGTCGCGGTCGTGTTGCTGGTCGCCCTGACCGCGTTCCTCGGGGCGTCCGAGACGGTGCTGACCAGGATGGGCGTCGTGCGCGCCCTCCGGCTGCAGGAGGACGACCGCCGGGGCGCTGGTGCACTGCTGTGGCTGCTCGAGCACCCCGCCCGGGCGCTGAACGTCATCCTGCTGCTGACCCTGGCCACCCGGATCGCGGCCGCCGGTCTGCTGACGCTGCTGGTGCTCGGCGCGGGCGGGTGGGCGGTCTCTATCGGCCTGCTCGTGCTCGCCGTGGCGAGCTTCGTGCTGGCCGAGGTCGCACCGCGCACCTTCACGCTGCACCACCTCGAACGGGTCGGCCTGCTGATCGCCCCACTTGTGGCTGCGTTGACCCGCGCGCTGCAGCCGCTCGCGCGGGTGTTGGTGTCGGGGGGCAGCGCGCTGGTGGCGCGGGCGCGCAGCGGCCCGTTCACCTCCGACGAGGAGCTGCGCCGGCTGCTGTCCCAGGAGCACGAGGACGCGGGGATCGAGGACGACGAGCGGGCGATGATCCACTCGATCTTCGAGCTCGGCGACACGGTCTGCCGCGAGATCATGGTGCCGCGTCCCGACATGACCACCGTCAGCGTCGACGACGACCTCGACGACGTCGTGCGGGTGATCATCGACCGCGGGTACTCGCGGATCCCGGTGTGGCGGGACTCACGCGACGACATCGTCGGGATCGTGTACGCCAAGGACGTCCTGCAGCGGTTGGCCGCGGGCGGCTCCGGCTGGTCCGACCTGACGCGCGAGCCGACCTTCGTGCCCGAGACGAAGCGCGCCGACGAGCTGTTGCGCGACCTGCAGCGGCGCAAGGTCCACCTGGCGCTCGTGGTCGACGAGCACGGGGCGGTCGATGGGCTCGTGACGATCGAGGACATCCTCGAGGAGATCGTCGGCGAGATCATCGACGAGTACGACCGCGAGGAGCCACCGGTCGTGCGGCTGGGGGACGCGCGGTTGCGGGTGAGCGCCCGGCTGACCGTCCACGACCTGAACGAGCTGCTCGAGGCCGACCTGCCCGAGGATGAGGGCTGGGACACCGTGGGCGGACTGGTGATCGGACTGCTCGGGCGCGTGCCTGACCCCGGCGAGGCGGTCAGTGCCGCCGGGCTGACGTTCGTGGCCGAGCGGGTGCAGGGCCGCCGGGTCAGCAAGGTGCTGGTGACCCGACCCCGACCCGACGAGGCCGAGGAACCGGTGGCGCGATGAGGGGCGGACGATCATGAGGGGTGGGCAGACCATCGACGAGGCGGACCTGCTACGTCGGGCCCGGGCCGCACGCGAGCGCGCGTACGCCCCGTACACGGGCTTCCGGGTCGGTGCCGCGGTCGCGACGGAGGACGGGCACGTGGTCGAGGCGGCCTCGGTCGAGAACGCCGCGATCGGGCTGTCCACGTGCGCCGAGCGGGTCGCGCTGCAGGAGCTCGCGGCCTCCGGCGTGCGCTCCCCGGTGGTCGCCGTGGCGGTGGTAGGTGACGGCGAGGATCCCTGCACGCCGTGCGGGGCGTGCCGCCAGACGATCCTGGAGTTCGGCTCGGACGCGGTCGTGTACGCCAGTGGGGACGGCGGCAGACCGCTCGTCGCGTCGATCAAGGAGCTGCTCCCGCACGCCTACGGGCCGCGGCGCTTCGCGCAGGGGCGCGACCACTAGTGGCCCGCGAGTTGGACCTCGAGGCGATCCTCGCGGCGGACGACGGCCCTCCGGTCGAGGAGGGACATCGATCGGGGATCGTGGCACTCGCGGGGCGCCCCAACGTGGGCAAGTCGACGCTGATGAACGCGATGGTGGGGGAGCGGGTCGCGACCGTCACGGACGTCCCAGGCACCACCCGGCACGTGGTCCGTGGCATCCTGACCCGCCCCGATGTGCAGCTCGTGTTCGTCGACACCCCGGGGGTGCTCAAGCCGCGGACCCTCCTGAACGCCAGGTTGAACGACCTCGTCTCGGATGTCGTCGCCGGCGTCGACGTGATCTGCCTGGTGGTCGACGCCGCCGGGGGCGTGGGCCGCGGCGACGCGTTCCTGTTCGAGGAGCTGTCCGAGCTCGGGGTGCCGATCGTGGCGGTCGTGAACAAGCAGGACCGGGTCGATGACGGCCGGCTGCTCAGGGAGCTGGCGACGGTGGACCAGCTGGGCGACCTCGCGGACATCATCCCGACCTCTGCCGTCACGGGCATGAACGTCGAACGGCTCGTGGAGGTCCTGCGGGACCACGTGCCCGAGGGCCCCCGGCTGTTCCCGGCGAGCATGACGAGCGACCAGGACGAGCGCAGTTTCATCGCCGAGGTGATCCGCGAGAAGTTCATCGTCCGGGTGTTCGAGGAGGTGCCGCACTCGATCGCGGTCGTGGTCGACGAGATCGAGGAGGTCCCGCCCGACGACGGCGAGGGCGACCCGATGCTGACGATCTACGCATCCATCCACGTCGAGCGCGACAGCCAGAAGGGCATCGTGATCGGCAAGCGGGGCGCGGTGATCCGCGAGGGCAACACGGCCGCCCGCAAGGACCTCGAGGACCACTACGGCCGCAAGGTGTTCCTCGACGTGAAGGTCAAGGTCTCCAAGGAGTGGCAGACCGACCCCAAACGGCTGGACCGCCTGGGCTTCTAGGTCGAGTGGCAGCTCGACCCACCATGGCGTGTCCAGCTGCCACTCGACCTGGGGTTCAGGGATGGTCGGGGGGCTCGGGGTGGTCAGGGCGGAAGACGTCGGGTTCCAGGTAGAGGAACTCCGCGGCGGGCACGGCCTGCCGGATCGCGTCCTCGACGCCGTTCAACGCGGCGGCGACCTCGTCGAACGTCAGGTCCTCCCGTAGCTGCACCTTCGCGCCGACCAGCAACTCCTCCGGTCCGAGGTGCTGCGTGCGGACGTGGATCAACCGTCGGACCTCCGGGGCGTTCTCGATCGCGCGGCGGATCGCCTCCCGGTCCGCGCGGGAGGCCGACTCACCGATGAGCAGGCTCTTCATCTCGATCGCGAGGACGACCGCGATCAGCGTGAGCAGGATCCCGATGCCGATGCTGCCGGCCGCATCCCACGCGGCGTTCTGGGTCACCTCGGCCATGACGACGCCGGTCAGTGCGACGACCAGCCCGATCAGCGCCCCGAGGTCCTCGAGCAGCACGACGGGCAGCTCGGGCGTCTTCGCGTGGCGGACGAACTGCCACCAGCCGCGCTCCCCGCGCACGCGGTTCGACTCGACGATCGCGGTGCGGAACGAGTAGGTCTCCAGCAGGATGCCGACGGTCAGGACACCCACCGGCCACCAGAGCGATCCGAGCTCGTGCGGGTGGCGGAGCTTCTCGATCCCCTCGTACATCGCGAACAGCCCGCCCAGCAGGAACAGGACGACGCTCACGACGAAGGCGTAGAAGTACCGGACGCGCCCGAACCCGAAGGGGTGTTCCGGGGTGGCCTCCCGGCGTGCCCGTCTGCCCCCGAGGAGCAGCAGCCCCTGGTTAGAGGAGTCGGCGACCGAGTGGATCGACTCGGCGAGCATCGACGGAGATCTCGTGAACAGCCACGCCACGAACTTCGCGACCGCGATGCCCGCGTTCGCGAACAGGGCCGCCAGTACCGCCTTCGTGCTGCCGCTCGCCGCCACCGCCGTGCCTCCTACCCGTCCTCGTCGTGGGAGTCCGCGACGAAGTCTGGCCTATCCGGGTCCTCGTCGCGCGGGACGTCCGGCTCGATCGAGATCACCCGGGCAGGCGGGACGGCCTGCCGGATCCGGTCCTCGATCCGGTCGATCGTCAGCGCCACCTCCCGTGCCGTCAGACCGGGGTCCATCTCCACCTTCGTCTCGATCAGCAGGTCCTCGGGACCGAGGTGCATCGTCCGCAGGTAGACGACGTCACGGATCTCGTCGTCCTGGTTCAGGATGTCGCGGATCCGCTCGCGCTGAGCCTCGGACGCCGCCTCGCCCATCAGCAGGGACTTCATCTCCACCGCGAGGATCCCGGCCATCGTCGCGAGGAGCACCGCGATCACGAGTGACCCGAGCGCGTCGAACATCGGGTCACCGGTGAGCGCGGTCAGCCCGACCCCGACGAGTGCCGCTAGGACCCCCGTGACGGCCGCGCTGTCCTCGAGCAGGATCACCGTCACCTCGGCACGCTTCGTCTCGCGGATGTGCTGCCACCAGGACGAGTCCCGGTCCCGGTTCGCCTCACGCACGGCCGTCCGCAGCGAGAAGCTGTCCAGCATCAGGGCCACGAGCAGGATCCCGATCGCCCATCCCGTGTGCCGCAGCGGCGCCTGGTTGCGCAGCGCTTCGATGCCCTCGCGGCCCGCGACCAACGCCCCGAGCGTGAAGATCAAGATCGACACGACGAACGCCCAGAAGTAGCGCTCGCCGGAGTGGCCGAAGGGGTGTTCCGGGGTCTCGCCCCGGCGCGCACGCCAGCGGCCGAAGAGCAGGAGTCCCTGGTCCGTGGTGTCGGCTACGGAGTGCAGCGTTTCCGCCAGCATCGAGGCTGAACCGGTCGCGACGAACCCGACGAACTTCGCGATCGCGATGCCAACGTTGGCCGCCAGCGCTGCGACCACCGCCTTCAGGTCCCCGTCCACCTCAGGACCGCAGGCGTTCGCCAGCGCGTACGGCGACCGGCAGGTGGTTCTCGGGGGGCGCCAGGGGGCAAGACCACGCCGGGCTGTACACGCACGACGGGTGGTACGCGAGGTTCAGGTCGAGGCGGACCGTCCGCCCGTCGTGCCCGAGGTCGGCACCCTTGACCGTGTCCAGCAGGTACCGCCCCCCGCCGTACGTCTCGTCCCCGGACGTCGAGTCACGGAACGGGAGGAACACGCCGCCGCCGTACGCGCCGAGCCAGTAGAGCGACAGGCCCACCTCCTCGCCGGCGAGCTCGAACCGAGCCGTGCCGAAGCGGCGGAACGGCGTCTCGCCCTCGGCGCTGTGCGCGATCCGCAGGGTCGCGGGCTCGGCGGGATGGACCTCGGAATCGACCCGGAACGCGGGGTCGTAGTCGAAGTGGGGCAGCCCCTCGAACGTCTCACGATCGGCGGGCTCGAGCGGGCTCTGCGGGTGATCGCGGAACAGCGCGTCACGACCGGCGCGCCACCGCCGCCACGCGTCCTCGTGCTGACCTGCGGCGGCGAGCCCACGGACGTCGCCTCCCAGTTCGTGCATCCGGCGTCGCCAGTCCCACAGCGCGAAGGTCGCGTCCAGTTCCCGGGTGGGGTCCACGGCACCTCCTCGCGGTCACCGTAGTGGCGTGGTCGCCGAGGCTGTGGGTACGAGATGGATCGCCGCCGTCCCCGGCGCAAGCGGGCCCTGCGGGCACGCCGTGAGCCGGGGGTAGGGTGCCTGGCGGCCTCCACGGAGAGCACCGCCATGTCCAACAGCAACCTCGGGGTGACGCCTCTCAGCGAGGACGTCTCCGCTTGGTACAACGAGATCGTCTTCCGCGCCGAGCTCGCCGACCGCGGCCCGTCCAAGGGCTCGATGGTGATCCGGCCGTACGGCTACCGGATGTGGGAGCTGCTCCAGACCCGGCTCGACAAGATGTTCAAGGACACGGGGCACGAGAACGCGTACTTCCCGCTGTTCATCCCGATGAGCTACCTCGAGCGGGAGGCCGAGCACGTCGAGGGCTTCTCGCCCGAGCTGGCCGTCGTGACCCACGCCGGTGGCAAGGAGCTCGACGAGCCCCTGGTCGTGCGGCCCACCTCCGAGACGGTCATCGGCGAGATGTACGCCAAGTGGATCGACAGCTACCGCGACCTGCCGCTGCTGATCAACCAGTGGGCGAACGTCGTCCGGTGGGAGCTGCGTCCCCGCGTGTTCCTGCGGACGACCGAGTTCCTGTGGCAGGAGGGCCACACCGCGCACGCCACCGAGGAGGAGGCCCGCGAGGAGACCCTCCGGATGCTCGGCGTCTACGAGTCGTTCGCGCGCGAGGTCGCCGCGATCCCCGTGGTGGTGGGCGAGAAGACGGCGGGTGAACGCTTCCCGGGGGCGGTGAACACGTACTCGATCGAGGGGATGATGCGCGACGGCAAGGCCCTGCAGTCGGGCACGTCCCACTACCTCGGCACGAACTTCGCCGAGGCCGGCTCGATCGCACGCGTGCGCGGGCTGGCGGTGACGAACGTGTTCGGCGAGCGAACATGGGTGGAGCCGGCCGGAACCGGCTCCGCCGGGCGCTCGGCGACGTAGGCGAGGATGTCGCGCTTCGTCACCCGGCCCGACAGCCCGGTGCCCTCCACCTCGGAGACCTCGACGCCGTGCTCGGCCGCGATGTTGCGGACCAGCGGAGACGAGCGCGTCCGACGGAGCTCCTCCTTGGTGGGGATCCCCTCGACGGCTCTGCCGTCCCCCGAGGGCTCCTCGGCTTCTCT
>JAHWKO010000087.1 GCA_019347855.1 Actinomycetota bacterium | reverse complement strand
CTCGAGTGGCGCTGCGCGGTCTGTGGGGAGTGGAACCCGCTCGGATCCGGCGCCTGTAGCGTCTGCGGGACCGCGTTCGGTCGGACGCTGTCGCGTGACGACCGGGACGAGCTGAAGGACGTCGACCAGGGCACCGTGGTGCTCGCCTCGGGTCTGCTCCCCGGGACGGGACACATCCTCCTTGGACGGACCGCACAGGGCGTGACGCGGGCCACGATCTTCCTGTTCTGCCTCATCGGCGGGTACCTCCTGCTCCGGAGCGCGGCTGGCAGCGGTCAGACGCAAGACGGGTCCCCCGGGTCGGGTGTCTGTTAGGCCTTCGACGCGAACCCGGGAGGCTCCTGCCTACCTTCCGGTTCGCATCGGGACCCGTCAGCGGCCATCCTCCTCGGCGTGGACGAGACCGACGACCGACCCGTGCCGGACGGGGTCCCGGACGAGCCCGCGGCGACCTCGGGGGGCGCCCTGGACGGGATCGTCGGGATGCTGCGACGTTCCCCCGTCACCACCGCGATCGCCGCCCTGAACGTGGGGGTCTTCCTATTGCTCGAGGCAGCCGGAGGCAGCACCGACCTGCGGGTCCTGGTGCGGTTCGGGGCGCAGGCGACCCCGCTCCTCGAGGACGGAGAGCTCTGGCGCCTGTTCACGTCGATGTTCCTTCACATCGGGCTCGTCCACCTCCTGGCCAACATGTGGGCGCTCGTGATCTTCGGGCCGCTGTTCGAACGCAGCGTCGGCAGGGTCCGCTACGTCGCGCTCTACCTCGCCAGCGGACTGGCCGGGTCGGCCGTGACGGCCCTCTTCGTGTCACCCCGGTCCGTCAGCGCCGGCGCCTCCGGGGCGATCTTCGGCCTGCTCGGTGCCTTCGCCGTGCTCGGGTTCCGTCTGCGGGACACGGAGCTGGGATCGACCTGGGCCCGCCACGCGCTCGTCCTGATCGGCTTGAACGTCGTGCTGGGACTGACGGTGCCGTCGATCGGCCTCGAGGCGCACCTGGGCGGTCTCGTCGCCGGCGCGTGCATCACGGCGGTCGAGACCTGGGGCGGGATCCCCGCTCGGCGGCAGCGGACCGGACCGGCGCGGTTCGCAGGCCTCACGGTGGCGGCCCTCACCGCCACCGCGAGCGTCGCGTCGGTCGTGGTGCTCGTCGCCTGACCCTGGCCGTCCGTCGGCAGGGGTCTCACCGGTCCACGTCGAACCTGGAGGTGGGAGGCGACCCGGGGGGGTTCCACGTGCGGACGCTCGAACGGCTACTCACGGCTGCAGCCGCCGTGCTGCTGGTCCTGCAGGCGATCGTGGTCGTGACCCACCGCCCCGATGGACCACCCGCCTCCGTCGCGATCGAGGACGTACCCCCGCCGGAGCCGAGCCCGTCCGCATCGCCCACGCCCCGCGTCCCGGACCCCGTCGTCACACCCGAGGAGCCCCCCACGCCCACGACCGAGGCCCCCACGAACGACGCCCCCCCGGCGCCGGCCGAGGTCCAGACCCAGGCCGAGGTCCGCCAGATCGACCCGGGCACGAGCGCCGACGAGGGGCCGCCTCCCCCGCCCCAACCGGCCGAGCCGCCGCCACCACCACCGCCGTCGGACGAGGACCGCTCGCCGCCCCGGGACCCCGCGTACGAACGTTTCGCGCGTGATTTCCCCGACCAGGAGGCCGCCGGCCAGGATCCCCGTGATCCCTCGACCACCCGGTGGGCGGTCCTGATCGGGATCAACGACCACCACGGACCCACGAGGGACAACGTGGGTTCCCGACAGGACGCCGAGGACCTCCACAGCTACCTGCTGCAGCTGGGATGGCGGTCCGACCACATCGTCCTGCTGACCGACCACGCGGCGACCCGCGAACGGATCGAGCAGGCGATCTGGTGGCTCGCGCGCAAGACCAACGGGGACTCGGTTGCGGCCTTCCACTACAGCGGCCACACGAAGCAGTGGCACGGCTGGGACCCCGACCGCGACGGCGAGGTCCCCGACGAGGCGCTGTGGCCGGCCGACAACGACCGGATGACCGACCGCGAGCTCGTCGACCGACTCGCCCACGTGCGCGCCGGACGGTTCTGGATCGACATCGGCGCGTGCGAGGCGGAGGGCTACGCGGACCCGGGGATGCTCCAGGACGGCCGCGTGCTGACGTTCTCGTCCCGGGAGGCCGAGAAGTCGTACGAGGACCCCAGCGTGTCCAACTCGGTGTGGGGGTACTACCTCGTGGAACGGGGGATGCACGCCGGCGAGGGGGACGCGGACGGTGACGCGGACGTGACCGTCCAGGAGGCGTTCGACTTCGCGGCTCCGAGGGCCGCACAGCGGACGGCGAACGGGCGCAACGGCCCCCAGCACCCCGTGATCCAGGACCGCGCCGGGCCGTTCTCGCTGCGCATCCCCCCGCCGCCCCCTCCCCCGCCGTCCGAGGAGCCCAGCGACGATCGCGACGACGGGGGCGACCCCGGCGATGACGACGATGACTGCGGGCTACCGATCTGCACCGGGACCCTGACGCGAGGTACCCCGCTCAGCTGGTGACGCGCCCGATGAAGTCGCGCACACGCTCGGCGATCAGGTCCGCGTCGTGGTCGAGCGTCGCGACGTGGTACGAGCGCTCCAGGGATGCCCGCTCGACGTCCTGGCTCCCCACGTGCTCGACGATCGCGTCGGCGTTCGTGACGGGGACGGTGTGGTCCTGCTCCGCCTGCATGACCAGCAGGGGCACGTCGACCTCCTCGAGTCGCCGGCGGATCCGTGGGTACTCGCGCTGGACCGAGTAGCCGGCCTTGGCGGGCACCATCGCGTAGGCCCGCTCGTCGGCCCCCTCCTTCGCGATGTCGTTGCTCGGCAGGCCGGCGAGATCGCGCGGCGCGACCGGGATCACGTACTGCAGGATCGGGTTGAGCTTCGCCAACGCGCTGTCGACGTTCAGGACCGGCGCGTTGATCGTGACCACCCCCGCGATCCGATGCTGGCCCGAGCGGCACCGGCGCGCGGTCTCGTCCAGCGCGATGAGCCCACCCATCGAGAGTCCCACCAGCACGACCTGCTCGCACCGGCGCTGCAGGTCATCCACCAGTCGGTGGACCGTGCCACGCCAGTCCGCGTAGCGGTAGCGGGACATGTCCCGCCAGTGGGTGCCGTGGCCCGGGAGGCGCGGTACCTCCACCGTGTAGCCGTCCTCGGCGAGCCGCACCCCCAACGGACGGGTCGAGTTCGGGTTGCCGGAGAACCCGTGCACCACCGCGACCCCGATCGCGGCGTTGGCTCCCGTCCCCTCCGAGGACCACGCCTCTGCGCCGTCGATCACCGGGTACCGGTCGCTCACGTCCTCACCTGTCGTCTCGGGACGGGCGGGAACGTACCGGTCGCGGTGGTCGCGCCCTACGCTCCCCGTCCGCAACGTCCGTAGGAGCCGGGTGGATCTCCGTCGTCGTCAGATCGTCGCGCTGGCATCGGTCACCGCGGCCGCGATCGGCGTGATGCTGGTCATCGAGGCGCTCCGCGCGTTCGGCCCGTCGGTGCAGTTCATCTTCGCCGATGCCGGGTCGACCCCGGCCGAACAGATGGGTCTGTACGCGCTGATCCCCTTCGTAGCTGCTGCAGCGGTGGCGCCGATCGCGCGATGGGCCGGACCGCGCCCCACGGCGCTCGTGCTGGCAGCGCTGCTCGTGACCTCCCGGCTCCTGCTCCAGGCGACCTCGGGAGGTGCGCCCCAGCTCGCTGCCAGCACGCTGATGACCGCGGCGGCGCTCGGGTGGCTCGTGGCCGTCGCGGCCGGGGCCCTGCCTCGCCGCACCGTCGCCTTCGGGTTCCTGGCGGGGCTCGGACTGGATGTCGTGCTGCACGGGGGTCTGCGGACCGTGGGGCTCGTCTGGCGCGACGGTGCCGGGGGGTGGATCGGCACGTTCCTGCTGCTCGCGCTCTTCACGCTCGCCACCTGGACGGCGAGCGCGGCGGAGCCCGTCCCAGGTCCGGCGTGGCCGTGGGTCGCGATCGGTCCGGTCCTCGCGCTGCACGGGATCGTCGGGGTGCCGGGTCGTATCGCCGTCGAGGCTGACCTGATGCCGGTGGCCGCCATCGTCGTGCTCGGTGTCGGCCACGCGCTCGCCATCGCATCGGTGCTGCTCCTGCGTCGGGAACCCTCGCGCCTCGGCGGCGGCGTCGCCGCCGCCCTCGTGGCGCTGGGCCTCTACGCAACCTGGTCGGCGCCGATGCCGTTCGACGTCCGGGAGGTGGTCGCCGGCGGTCAGGTGCTCCTGACGGTCGGGCTCGGGATGACCGTTGCGACGGTCGGATGGGCCGCGGGTCGCCGGGGACCGCTCGGTCGCGGGTCCGCCGCCGCCGGCGGCCTGATGCTCATGTTCGTCGTCATCTTCGGGTACTACGCCAGCTACGACATCCCGCTCCCGTTCGACAACAGCGTGCTGCTCTGGATCGGTGCCGCCGTCGTGGCGGGCGTCCTGATCGCGACCAGGCCGGCGGGGCCCGTGCCTGGAGGCGGCTGGTTCGGTCCCGCACTGACAGGGACGATCGTGGTCGCCACGCTGGTGGCGACCGCCGCCGTCGCCACCCAGCAACGCCAGCTCCAACGGGACGGGGACGGGGACTTCCCCGTGCGGCTCATGACCTACAACATCCGGATGGGGTTCGACACGGTGGGTGCACTCAGCGTCGACCGCCTCGCCGAGGTGATCCGACGCGAGGACCCCGACATCGTCGCGTTGAACGAGGTCGACCGCGGATGGCTCACCACCGCGTCGGTCGACGTCCTGCCGGTGCTCGCCGAGGCGGTCGGGCTGCCCTACGTCTTCGCTCCGGCCGCGGACGAGGTCTGGGGCAACGCGCTGCTCAGCCGCTACCCGGTCCGGGATGTTCGCGTCGATCCTCTACCCAGGGGCGACACGGCGATGCGTCGGAGCGCGCTGTCCGCCGTCGTGGAGATCGGGGACCGCGACCTCGGGGTGGTCGTGACGCACCTGCACCACGTCGATGACGAGCCGGCGATCCGCGGGGAGCAGGCCGACCAGGTCGCTGGGATCGCCAGCGACCTACGGAGGTCGGGCTTCCCCACCGTCGTGCTCGGAGACATGAACGGCGCACCGGAGGCGCCGGAGCTCGAGCCGCTGTCGGACCTCCTGGCCAACGCGACGGTCGGACCGCCTCCGCCCTCGCACGACCCCGACCAGGTCCTGGGCGTCCCGACGTACCCGTCCACCGATCCCGTGGACCCGATCGACCACATCTACATCTCGGAACCGCTGGCCGCGTCGGATCTGCACGTCCCCGAGAGCACCGCCTCCGACCACCTCGGCGTCGCGGTGACCATCACGATCCAGGGGTGACCCCGCGCTCGACCACGCCCGTGACGAGCTCGCGGAACCGGGCGACCACCACGTCCCACGACCACCGACGTTCGACCCACACCCGCCCTGCGATACCCATGCCGCGGCGGCGGACCGGGTCGTCCAGGAGCTCGCCCACCGCACCAGCGACGGCAACCGGGTCGGTGCCATCGACGACCAACCCGGTCTCCCCGTCACGCACGGCCTCCGGCGCCCCGCCCGAGCGTCCGGCGACGGGCGGCACCCCGCACGCCTGCGCCTCGAGGTAGACCATCCCCAGACCCTCGACGTCGGTGCCGAACCACCGCGTCCGGCACGGCATCGCGAACACATCGGTCGCGGCGTAGGCCGCGGGGAGATCCTCCCAGGGGAGCCCGCCGGTGAGGACGATCTGCGCGGACCTACCGAGCTGCGCGGCGCGGTCCCGCAGGTCCCGTGCCATCGGTCCCTCCCCGACGAGCGCCAACCACGCATCCGGATGGCGTCGGCGGATCACCGGCCACGCGTCGAGCAGGACATCCTGACCCTTGCGCTTCACCAGCCGCGAGATGCACCCGACCAGCGGTGCGTCCGCAGGGATACCCCACCGCTGACGGAAGCCCGAGTCTCCGACGTCGGGCGAGAACGACGCGATGTCCACGCCGGGCGACAACCGGTGCGTCCGTCCCTCGGGCAGGTGCGGTCGCAGCACCCCCTCGGTGTGGTCGCTGATCGTCGTCGCCGCGTCCAGATCCCGCAGCGCGCGCCGGACCAGCCACCCGAGCCCGACCGAGGCCATCCCCGCCTCGTGACCGTGCGTGAGCCCGATCACGGGCACCCCCGGGTCCCGGTGGAGGGCGGCGGCCAGCTCGCCAAGCGGCCAGGCGGCTCCCAGGATCACCACATCCGGACGGTGGACGCGCGCGGCCTGTCGGACCGACCGGAGGGTCGAGGGCGTGGGGAGCACCCGATCGGCGATCCTGCGGACGTCGTACGGGACGCTGGCATCGTGGTCCTCGTACCCCTGGTGGCGGGGTCCGAGCACGAGCGTGGTGTCCGGCCACGCCCGCCGGGCGAGGTCGTCGACGAACCTTTCGATCCCGCCCGCTCGCGGGGGGAGGTCGTTGGTGAGCCAGAGGAGCCGCATGATCAGTCCGCGATGCGGGGGTGGCGGACGGGGGCGAGGCGGTCGCGGAGCTCCCCGACGCTCGGCAACGGCCACCCTCGGCGCTGCGCCGTGCCGGCGGCCGACCGGATGCGCTCACCGGGGGCCGGGTGCGTTCCCCACAGCGCGCTGACCCATGCTGGCCGATCTGGATCGGCGAGGTCCCGCACGACGAACGTCCGCTGGAGCGCGATCGCCGCGACGGCGTCCTCGGTCAGCAGCGTCGCGCGGTGGTCGGCTGCCGCCTCGGCGCGGCGGGAGATCGCGTTGGCCACGGGCGAGGTCACCACCGTCGCGACCGCGAGGAACGCGAGGGCGACCGCGACGGTCCGGGGGTCGCCATCGCCGCGGAACCCGAACCGTAGGGACACCCACCGGGACCGCAGGACCCGGTCGAGCAGCAGGGCGCCCGGCAACAGCCCGGTGGCGGTGACGAGGACGCCACGGGCGACGTCGCGGTGCTCACGGTGGGCGATCTCGTGGGCGACCACCCAGGCGATCTGGTCCGGTTCGAGCTCGAGCAGCGTGTCGTAGAGCACGACCCGCCGGGATGGACCGAGCCCGCTCACGTACGCGTTCGCCTTCGTCGTCCGGCGGCTCGCGTCCCCGACCAGCAGCGGGATGTCGTCGAGACCGGCGCGTTCGAGGACGGGGGTGACGGCCCGACGGACCGGTCCGTCCTCCAAGGTCCGTGTCGGCATCCAGAGGGGCTCGAACAGCAGCGGTCCGAGCAGCATCACCGCGGCCGTCGCCGCCGTCGCGGCCCACACCACGATCCAACGCCACCCCCCCGGCCAACGCCGCAGGAGCCACACGAACCCGGCTGCGCCGACGCCGGCCAGCAGCCATCTGACACCGTGGACCAGGACCCAGTCTCGCAGCCACCCCGCGAGCCCGGCGGTGCGGAACCCGTAGACGCCGTCCTGCACGTACCCGAGGGCGTAAGCGACCGGCATCCGCACGAGATCGACGGTCACGGTGATGGCCATGGCCACCCACGCGCCCCGAGCCGGCCACCACCGGTCGCCGCCAGCGAGCCGGTCCACGAGCCGCCGGCCCGTGCTCGTCGTCACGGCCCACACCGGGATCGCGACCGATGCCACGAGCGCGATCAGCGCCCCGATCCGCCTGGGCGCCACGTAGGCGCGGACCACGACGAGCACCTCGGGACCGAACCGGTCGAGGTCCGTGGTCACCGTGGGTGACGGTGGCGCGGACGGACGCCACACCGTGGCGATCACCCCAGCCGTGGCGAGCCCGACGGCGAGCACGAGGTGCGCCCACGGGCGGTCGGCACCGCGGGACTCGCGGGCGGCCACACCGCCGGTCGTCGCGTCCTGGCTCATCCCGCAGGGGACGGGGAGGGCCGGTCCTCCCACTCGTCCCGTGCCGCCTCGACCGCCTCGTTCACCGCGCGAGCGGCGTCGTCACGAGCGTCCCGGGCCCCGGCGATCGCCTCCTGTGCGGCCGACAGCTCCGGGAGCAGCGGCTGGACCGCGAGCTCGTAGGCGTCCGCAGCCTCCTGCGGGGTGCGGTAGAACCAGCGCTGCTCGACGAAACGGCCGGTCCGGTCGTGCAGGTCCTGGTAGGTGGGCCAGTACCGCTGCAGGGATCGCGCCAGCGCGTCTGCGGTCTCGGCGTACGAGCGGGTCCGGCGCAGCACCTCGTCCTCGGCATCGAGGTACTCGACCAGCCACTCCTCGTCGGTGATCTGGTCGCGGACCCGGTCGAGCGCGATCCGGGCCTCGTCCACTGCGGTCGCCAGGTCCACGAGCCCGTCGCGCAGCCCCTCCGGAGAGGCCGCTGACCAGGCCGCCTCGACCCGGGGCCAGGTCCCCTTCGCCTCGTCGACCTGCGCGGGGTCGCGCAAGCCGGCGATGATCCCGTCGAGCTGCCTCACCGCCTCGACCGCCGCGGCCAGATCGCGGTCCGCCACGGCTTGGGACGAGGCGACGTCCGCCATGCCGGCGTGGAGCTCCTGGACGGCGGCAGGATCGACGGACGGCTCGTCCGCGGGCGCGGAGGCGCAGGCCGCCACGGCCAGGCCGAGCAGCAGCACGACGGGGAGGTGGAGGAGGCGGATCACGACGCCCAGATGGTACGGCGCGACGCGTGGGCGCCCCTCAGCTGCGGTCGGTCCAGCCGAGGTCGCGGGCGGCGTCACTGGACGGTGACAGCTCGCCCTCCTCGCGGTCCAGCGCCCAGGTCGCGCTGCGGGTCTTGTTGCGGTAGCGGTACCGGACGTTGATGCTCCAGCGACCGTCCGCGCGCCGCTTCACCGACCAGGTCGCGTCCTCGTCGGGCTCGAGGTTGCGACGTCGCAGGTTGGCGGCCACGGCCTCACCCAGCGGGTGGCGAGATCGGCCCTTGCGCTGACGCTCGACGTGCAACGCCCTGGCCTCCTGCAGCACCTGGGCCCGCTCCGTGAGGATCGGCGGCAACCACCGCTCGACCCACGCCACGTCCGTTCCGGCCTCCTCGGCGACCGAATCCGGTCGGCGCCCAGCGCGCAGGCGTGACTGGATCTGTGCGGGGCTGAGCTTGCTCTCGCGAGGTGCGACCGTCTCGTCGGCCGCCGACGGAGCAGCTGGCCGAGCCTCAGGCCCAGGCTCCGCCTCCGGCTCTGGCTCCGGCTCCGGCTCTGGCTCCGGCTCCCGCTCCGGCTCCCGCTCCGGCTCCGGCTCCCGCTCCGGCTCCCGCTCCGGCTCCCGCTCCGGCTCCCGCTCCGGCTCGGGCGCTGGCTCCCGCTGGGGTTCAGGCTGGGGTTCCGGTTCGGACTCAGCCTCGGGGTCCGCACCAGGTCGGCGCCCGGGACCGGCGTCGTCGGCACGGTCGTCACCTGCGGA
>JAHWKO010000086.1 GCA_019347855.1 Actinomycetota bacterium | reverse complement strand
AACAGCGGTTCGTGACCCACGAGCTCGAAGTTCTCGGCGACCTCCTCGTTCGGAAGGGCCGCGGCCTGGGCGGCTGGCAGCGCGAGTACGAACACGGTCACGACGGCGAACAGGGTCAGGCGCAGGTTCGACATGGCATCTCCCCGGTGGATCGGGGAACCCTTCGCCGTCACGGGGACGCATGCCTGCCGACGATGCGCCCCGTAGCCCTCGGGTCACGTCACGTGCGGTTCAGTCCCGCCGGTCCGGCTCGGGCGGATCGAAGCCAGCCAGTCGCTCGGGATCCGGGTCGCCGACGTGCCGTCCGTCCTCTCGGACCGTGACCCCGTGCAGGTGGCAGGCCACCTCGCGCCCCGCCACATCCTGACTTGCCGGGTCGGGCCCCGACCGGAAACGGACCACGACGTCCCCCCCGTCGGTGGTCACCTCGGTGATCGCCGTGAACACCGCGGTGGGGAGCTCCGGTCCCTGGTCCTGGAGCCACCGCCGCAGCTCCGTAGCCTCAGCGGCGGGGAACCGCACGTGATCGCGTTCGACCTCGACGCCCCCCAGATCGCCTCCGACCAGTTCGAGTTCGCGCTCGAACGTGTCCTCGTCCACGGTGGTCCACCGTTCCTCGAGCGCCTCGATCAGATCGCGCCCCTCCCAGCCGCACACCTCGAAGGCATCACGGCAGCGGGGGTGGAAGCGGCATCCGGCAGGCGGGTTGATCGCGTCCGGGATCTCCCCCCGCGGCAGGCGCTTGTCGCGCCCGCGGCGCGTGGGGTCGGGGAGCGGGATCGCATCGAGGAGCGAGCGCGTGTAGGGGTGCTGGGGGTCCTGGAAGATCCGCTCTGAGGGCCCGACCTCCACGAAACGGCCCAGGTACAGGATCGCGATCCTGTCGCACATGAACCGGGCCGTGGCCAGGTCGTGGGTGATGAACAGGTAGGTGAGCCCGAGCTCCTCCTTCAGCTCGAGCATCAGCTCCAGCACACGAGCGCGGATGCTCATGTCCAGGGACGCCACCGGCTCGTCCGCGACGACGAAACGTGGGTTGGTGATCAGCGCCCGGGCGAGGACCAGCCGCTGCTTCTGACCTCCCGACACGTCCTCGGGGTACTTGTCGAGGAAGTTCTCGGCCGGACTCAGTCCCACGCGTTCGAGCATCTCGGCGACCTGAGCCCGGGTCTCCTTCCTGTTGGAGGTCAACCCGTGGATCCGCAGCGGGTGACCGACGCCCTGACCGATCGTCATCGCCGGGTTCAAGGCGGAGGCCGGGTCCTGGAAGATGAGTCCCAGCTCCCGCCGCAGGAGGCGCATCTCCTTGTCGGGGAGCGGAGCGAGATCCTGACCGCGGTACAGGATCCGCCCGTGGGTCGGGTCCGCGAGCCGCAGGATCGTGCGGCCCAGCGTCGTCTTGCCGGATCCGGATTCCCCCACGAGACCGAAGACCTCGCCCTCGGCGACCTCGAAGCTCACCCCGTCGATCGCACGGACGGCCTCGGACGTCACCTTCCCGAGGAGTCCACCCTGGACGGGGAAGTGGGTGTGCAGCCCCTCGACCCGCAGGATGGGCTGGTCCTCGCCGGTCGATGACTCGCGGGTCTCCGAAGCGGTACCGATGGACATCAGACCCCGACCTCCTGCGGGCGTCCGGACGGTGTGGGCGCGTCCTCGGGGACCGGCGCTCCCGCGCCCTCGTACAGGTAGCACGCGACCTTCTGCCCGGGGTTGGGCTCCGCGTGACCCGGCACCGCGTCCGTGCAGTGCTCCATCACGTACGGACAGCGGGGCGCGTACCGGCAGCCGGGTGGGGGGGCGACGAGGTCGGGGGGGAACCCGTCGATCGAGTGCAGATCGGTCGTCTCGAGCGAGATGGTGGAGGCGAGCAGGCCCCTGGTGTACGGGTGCCGGGGGTCGTTGAACACCTGGTCGGCGCTGCCCAACTCGACGATCTTGCCCGCGTACATGACCGCGACCCGGTCGCACGTCTCGGCGACGATCCCCAGGTTGTGGGTGATCAGGACCAGTCCGACCTCCTCGTCGGCCCGGAGCCGCTCGAGGATGTCGAGGATCTGCGACTCGACGATCACGTCGAGGGAGGTGGTCGGCTCGTCCGCGATGATGAGCCGGGGACGCAGCACGATGTTCAGCGCGATCATGATGCGTTGACGCATCCCGCCGGAGAACTCGTGGGGGTAGTTGTCGATCCGGGTGGGCGGTATCCCCATCTGTCGCAGCGCCCCGCGCGCCATGTCCCGGGCTTCCTGCTTGGAGGTCCCGGGCCGGTGGGTACGGATCATCTCCACGAAGTGGTCGGTGACCTTCTCCAGGGGGTTCAGGCGCGACATCGGTTCCTGGAAGATCAGCGCCATGTCCTCCCCCCGGCGTGCACGGAGCAGGCCCTCCTTGGCGCCCACGAGCTCCTCCCCGAGCAGCTCGACGCTGCCATGCACCACACCGCCGGGGGGCATCAGCTGCATCAGCGCCCGGCCGAGGGACGACTTCCCGCACCCGGACTCCCCCACCAGCCCCAGGCTCTCGCCCGGATGCACGTCGAAGTCCACCCGGTCGACGGCCCACAGCGGTCCACGCTCGGTCCGGTAGGCGACGCGCAGATCGCGTGCGCGGACGACCGGTTGCTGGGTCGGGGCGTCGTGGGGCGCGTTCCGGACCTGGCTGCTCATCGGTTCGCCGCCCCTTCCTCGGCCGGCTCGGATCCGGGCCCGGGTTCGCGCACCGCGCCCCGGTCGGGGTCCTCGACCTCGGCCTCCGAGGGGATCTCGTCGCCAGCGGCACCCCGCGCGCGCAGCAGCGGGTTGATGACGTCGTTCAGACCCTCGCCGACCAACGTCAGCCCGGTGACCAGGATCACGATCGCGATGCCCGGCCAGAACGCGGTCCACCAGATGCCGGCGGCGACATCGCTCACCGCCTGGGAGACGTCGAACCCCCACTCGGCGGTCGGCGGTTCGATCCCGTACCCGAGGAAACCCAGCGCCGCGAGCGTCAGGATGGAGTCCGCGGCGTTGAGCGTCAGGATCACCGGGACGCTCTGCACGACGTTGAAGAACACGTAGCGGCCCAGGATCGTGCGGTCCTTGGCTCCGAGCGATCTGGCGGCCTCGACGAACGGTTCCTGCTTGACCGACAGGGTGTGGTTGCGCACCACGCGGAAGTACTGCGGGATGTAGGTGATCCCCACCGCCCCGGCAGCCGCCGCGATGCCACCCCCGAACAGGCCCTGGAGGACGAACGCGATGATGATCGCCAGGAGCAGAGGGGGGAACGCGTAGATCGCGTCCATCGAGGTGGTGAGGAGCCGGTCGGGCCAGCCGCCGCGGTACCCGGAGAACAGGCCCAGCGGCACACCGATCAGCATCGCCAGTGACACCGCCACCATGACGACGATGATCGCCAGCTGAGCACCGCCGATGATGCGGGCGAGGATGTCGTAGTTGTTGCGGTCGGTCCCGAACGGGTGCGTCCACGAGGGGGATCGCAGCTCCGGGATGCTCTCGAACTCCCCGGGTGAGACCTCGATCCGGTACTGCGTGGGCCCGTACCGCCACAGGTCAGTACCGAACAGGGCCATCAGCACGAAGAAGACGACGATCCCGATGCCGATCCAGATCAGGACCTTGGAGGTACGGCTGGCCCGGCGGAAGGGGCGGGTGGCGTGCTCGTACCGGACCGCCAGGTACCGGCGTGCCTGCTCGAAGGTGCTCTCACCGTTCGCCGTGGCCTGCTCGGACATGCCGTCTCCTCAGTACCGCACACGCGGATCGATCAGACCGCTCATCACGTCGATCAGCAGGGACACGCCGACGACGACGAAGGCGATGAACGTCACGAGACCCTGGACGGCCGAGTAGTCACGCGCCCCGATGAAGCCGACGATGGCCGCTGCCACCCCGGGCCAGCTGAAGACGGTCTCGGTCAGGATCGCCCCGCCGAGCAGGATCGCGAACTGCAGCCCCATGATCGTCACGATGGGCACGAGCGCGTTCTTGAACGCGTGCCGGAACACCACCGAACGCTCGCGGATGCCGCGAGCCCGCGCGGCCTCCACGTAGTCCGCCCGCAACGTCTGCAGCATGTTGACGCGGACCATCCGGACGAAGATCCCACCGATCACCAGCCCGAGCGTCAGGCCGGGCAGCATCAGGTGGTGCAGCGTCGACCACAGAGCGGACAGGTCCATGGCGATGATCGAGTCCAGCACGTAGAAGCCCGTCACCTCGGGCGGGGCGAGGAAGGCCCGGATCCTCCCCCCTGTCGGGAACCACCCCCAGTTCACGGAGAACTGCAGCTGGAAGAGCAACCCCAACCAGAACAGCGGGGTCGCGTAGATCACGATCCCGAACAGCCGTCCCCCGATGTCGAAGGGGGTGTCGCGTAATCGGCCGGAGACCGCCCCCACCCCGATCCCCACGAGGACGGCCACGATCATCCCGGCGACCGCGAGCTCGAAGGTCGCGGGTGCCGTGTCGGCGACGATCTTCATGACGCTGCGGCGGTCGGTCACCGGATCCCCGAAGTCACCGGTGAGCGCGTCCCCGAGGTAGCGGAAGTACTGCTCGTAGACCGGATCGGTGAGGCCGAGCGCCTCGCGTCGCTGCTCCACCTGATCGGGCGACAGCCGCGAGCCGACGGTCGCGGTGATCGGATCCCCGGGCGCGACCCGCATCAGCAGGAACACGACCGTGAGCAGGATGAACAGCATCGGGATCGTCAGCGCCACGCGCACCAGCAGGTACCGGCGCAGCGAACTGCCCTCCATCGACGTCCTCTCCCGGCTCGAGCGCGGAGTCTACGGGTCCGACGCCGAGGCCCCCGGGTGGTCCCGGGGGCCTCGGCCGTCGATCGTCAGCGGGTCAGCTGCTCTTGGAGATCATCCAGTAGCGGAAGATCTGGGACGGATCCATCGTGTCCTGGATGCCCTGCACGTCGCTCTGCGCGAACGCGAACGGGGTGCCCGAGTACACGGGGATGATCGGCGCCTCCTCGGCAGCGAGCTGCTGGATCTGCCGGAAGACCTCCTGCCGCTCCGCGGCGTTGGGGTCCTGGAAGTCCGTCTGCTCCTGGTTGATGAGCTCGTCCATCTGGTCGTTCGAGTACATCTTCAGGAAGCTCTGCTCCGAGTGGTAGAAGGGGTACAGGTAGTCGTCCGGGTCCAGGTAGTCCGGGTACCAGCCCAGCAGGAACGCCGGGTACTGCCCCGTCTCGCCGGGCCAGGCCTGCTCGGTGAACTGCGCCCACTCGGTGGACTGCAGGCTCACGTTGAACAGTCCGGTCTCCTCGAGGCTGCGCTGGAGGGTCTGGGCGAAGTCCGGTTCGGTCTCCGCGTAGTGGTCGGTCGAGTACCACAGCTCGAGGTCCACCGGCTCGGAGATGAAGTCCTCCGCACTGGCGTCAGCGTACTCGGACTCGAACGCAGGCTCGTTCGCCTCGAACAGGGGTGGGACCATCGAGTACAGGGCCTCCCCGTCGCCGGCGAGCACCTCGTCGACGATCCGGTCGCGGTCGATCGACGCCGCCATCGCCTTGCGGACGTTGGGGTCGTCGAACGGTTCGAGCAGGGTGTTCAGCACGATGTAGCGGATGAAGGCGCCTTCACCCTCGATCGTCTGGATGTCCTCGCTGCCCTCGAGCGACTGACGCTGCTCGGGGTTGAGGTGGCGGAAGGCGACGTCGATCTCGCCCGCCTCCAGCGACGCCTGCAGCTGCGCGGACTCGCCGAAGAACTGGACCAGGACCCGGTCGTTGGCCGGGGCCTCACCCCAGTAGTCACCGAACGCCCCGAGGGTGATCGATTCGCCCTCACGCAGCTCGGTCAGCTGGTAGGGGCCCGTTCCGATGAACTCGTTCTCGTTGATGAACTCCTCGGCGGCCTGCGCCTCGGTGACGGCCTCCTCGGGAGCCTCGTACGGGCCGTCGGACGGCAGGATGGTCGCCACCGTGTACGCGAGCTTCGACAGGAAGGTCACGTCGGGTTCGCCGAGCGTGACCTCGACGGTGTAGTCGCCGGTGGCCTCGACGGACTCGATCCCGGCGAGCAGGAAGGACGCGCCCTCCGGGTGCTGCAGGAGGCGACCGCGGTCGAGCGAGAACACGACGTCCTCGGCGGTCATGTCGGACCCGTCGTGGAACGTCACGTCCTCACGCAGCTGGAAGGTGTAGGTCAGGCCGTCCTCGCTGGCCTCCGGCTGCTCGGCAGCCAGGATCGGCGAGACGGTGTCGGACCCCGGCTCGAAACCCATCAGGGTGTTGCCGGTGTTGTAGAAGATGTTCGAGCAGTAGTACGAGTAGCACTTCGCGGGGTCGATGGTCTGCACCGTGTCGGTGGTGCCGACGATGATGTCCCCGCCCACGGCCTGCTCGCCGTCGGTGGCGGTGGCAGCCGGTTGATCGGTCGCGCCTGGTTCGGCTTCCTGGTCTGCCGTGCCGCACGCGCCCGCAACGAGTGCGAACACGAACAGCAGGGCCACCCAGGTGGAAACGCGGATGCGTCCACGCATGTCGGACTCCCTCTCGGTCGGGTCGAAGATCGTTCCCGGGTCTCGTTGATCGCAACGGGCCGGAGGTTCCACGGACCGTCAAGAACAACTACTCCGGTAGTAGCGAACCCTAGCGGGTACCGGTCGGGAACGACAGCACAGCAGTGGCGTCCGCTGCGTGCTCGGGGATCAGAGCTCCTCGGGATCCGCTGCCTCGCCCTCGAGCATGCGGGCCTCGTCGGGGCGAGCCGGGAGCACCTCCCGCACGTAGGAGCTCACCGCCTCACGCAGCCCGACGTCCTGTCGGGCCTCCTGCGAGCGCAGGTACTTGTGCTCGAGGATCTCGTGGAACAGCTCGGCCGGCTCGCGCTTCCCGTGCAGCTCCTCGGGGACCATCGCGATGGTCGGCTCGAACACCTCGTTCACCCACCGGTGGGCGACCACCGGCAGCGGCAGCTGCTGGCCGTGCTCGTCCTCGAGGTGCGCCCGGTACTGGGCGATGTCGTTCAGGAGCCGCCGCGCCTGGTTCTCCTGCACGTCCAGTCCCGCGAGCGTGAACAGCCGACGCCGGTGGTGGCCGGGCTCGACGACGTGCGTGCGCAGCTCGAGCTTCACGCCCTCGTCCGTGCTGACCAGCTCCACCTCGTCGACGTCGAAGCCGAGCTCGTTGATGCGCCGCAGCCGCTCGTCGACCCGGTACCGCTCGTCCGGCGCGAACACGTCCTCGCGGACCAGCTCGGACCACAACCCGCGGTAGCGCGGACCGATCTCCTCCGCGACCGCGACCGGGTCCAGGTCGTCGATGCCGAAGGCCGCCTGCACGTCGAACAGCTCCCCGGCGATGTTCGTCCGTGCGATCTCGAGCTCGTGCGCGCGCTGCCCGTCGGTGAGCTCGTCGTGCAGCTCCCCTGTCTCGGCATCGACCAGGTAGGCGGCCAGCGCTCCGGCGTCACGCCGGAACAGCGCATTCGACAGCGAGCAGTCGCCCCAGAAGAAGCCCACCAGGTGGAGCCGAACGAGCAGGCCCGCCAGCGCGTCCAGCAGGTGGGACTGCAGATCACGCATGCCGCCACGCACGAACAGCACCCTGTAGGGCAGCGCGAACTCGAGGTGTCGGGTGATCAGCGTCGCCGCGAGTGGCTGACCGCCGTCGTCGACCCGGTCCCGGACGACGCCGACCGCCTCGACGACGGGCAGCGACTCCTGCTCGAGGTGACGGAGGAACCGGTACTCGCGGTCGGCCAGGCGCCGTGGGAGCTCCTTCAGGGCGTAGATCGTCCCGTCGAGGTTGACGAACCGGACCACGTGACGGTGGATGCCACGGGTCACCTCGACCAGCCGCTCGTCGTCCCAGCTCTCCAGCGGGACGTCCCACGGGAGGCCGAGGAAGTCGGGATGCCCGGTCCGGGCCGTCAGTTGGACGCGCACGGGATCGACCGTAGTCCCCACCGGTCACCTCACGGAGGGAGGGGCCGCGCCCGCCCTCCATCTGGGGTCCTCCGGCACACTGGCGGCGATGCCTGAGCTCCCCGATGTCGAAGCGTTCCGCCGCTACCTGGCCGAGCACGCCTCCGGCCGACTGGTCGAACGGGTCGAGGTCCCCGATCCACGCGCGCTGCGCAACACGACCCCGCAGGGACTGGGACGGGCGCTCGGCGACCGTCGGCTCGGGGATCCGGACCGCCACGGCAAGTGGGTGCTCGTCCCGACCGACGGCGGTGAGGGTCCGGTCCTGGTCCTGCACTTCGGGATGACCGGGTACCTGACGTGGGGCGACGTCGGCGACGATCGCGACGACCACGACCGCGTGGTGTTCGTGTGCGAGGACGGTGAGCTGCGCTTCAACCTGATGCGCCTGTTCGGCGGTGTGTGGCTGGCCTCGGACGAGAGGGAGCTGCGCGACATCACCGGACCGCTCGGCCCGGACGCCGCCGAGCTCGGGCGCGACGACCTGGCCGACCTGGTCGCGGACCGTCGGGGCGGGCTGAAGTCCGCGCTGATGGACCAGGAGCTCGTCGCCGGGATCGGCAACATCGTCGCCGACGAGACGCTGTGGCGCGCGGGTCTGCATCCGCGCCAGCCCGTGCCGGACCTGGCCGACGGGCAGCTCGACGATCTCCACGACGCCCTGCGCGACGTGCTGGAACGGTCGGTGGAGCACGGCCAGGTCCCGCGCGACCCCGAGTGGCTGACGCACGGGCGGGAGGTGGACGACCCGGAGTGCCCCCGCTGCGGGACACCGCTCGAGCACGGCGAGGTCAACAGCCGGAGCACCTACTGGTGCCCGGACTGCCAGCCGCAACCGGACTGAGTCCCGAGCGCCCCGCGGGGCCCACGAACCGGACCCGGCTACGCCCCGCCGAGGATCCGTACCACCACGTCCTCCGGGAGGAGGTCGGCCGCCGGGAGGCGGCTGAGGAGCAGCTCCCAGCCGTCGTGGTCGTCGAAGGCGTCCCGCAGCACCTCGCGCGCGCCGTCGACGTCACCCTGCTCGGCCAGCATCACGCCGTGCCAGAAGGCCGCCTCGACGACGCCGGCCTCGCTCCGGGCGGCGCGGTACTCGCCGGATGCGGCCGCGGTGTCGCCGCCGGCCAGCCAGGCGTCGTACCGCTCGCGCAGTGCGGTCACCACCGCCACCAGCACCTCGTCGCGGTCTGGGACGACGTCCGGGCGGGCCAGCTGCAGCGAGGTGGCGGTCGGCACCGGGAGCTCGTCGGCGGTCGTGGTCACGATGAGCCCCACCCCCAGCACTGCGGCAGGTCCAGTCCCGCTGTCGATCCGCTCGACCAGGACCCCCGCCACCTTCCGCTCCTCCTCGGGGTCGCCGTGGGAGTCGGCCAGCAGGACGTCGTTCGGCCACTTGACACGGGCGTCGTACCCCAGGCCCGTGAGG
>JAHWKO010000085.1 GCA_019347855.1 Actinomycetota bacterium | reverse complement strand
CAGGTACAGGTGAAGGGGGTTGTCGTAGCCCATCTCGGCGGCCTCGCCGAGGTTGCGCACCACAGTGCCCATCGGCGGAGGCGTCAGGCCCATGGCCATCTCGATCGCGTAGGCCGACGCGTGCGAGTGCACCCCGCCACAGACACCGCACGCTCGGGACGAGACGAAGATCGCATCGCGCGGGTCGCGTCCCATGAGGATGACCTCGTACCCGCGGAACAGCGTGGCCTGCGAGTGGGCGTCGACGTATGTGCCCTCCTCGAGGTCGGCGGTGATGTGGACCGCGAGCGCCCCCGCGACCCGGGTGACCGGGTCCATGTTGAGGTCCTTGATGTGCCCGTTGCGGGCCATCAGCTCCTGGATGGACTCGCGTCGCTCCTCCTCGGTCATGTCCAGCTCGGGGCGCGAGGTCTGGACCGAGTACGGGTCCGGGATCCCGCCCTTCAGCGTGGCGTTCCCCGCGCTGTCGAACTCGACCGGAAGGTTCTTGAAGCACATGTGCGTGTCCCGTTCAGGTCGTCAGGAGGGTGGTCATCACCGACGCGAGCCGGGTTTGGGCTCGGTCCCTTCTTCGAGCTCCGGGTCCTTCGGCGCGGTCCAGGTGGCCCCGGTGCCACCCTTCCCCCACTCGTCACCACGGTTCTTGCCGGTGTCCGTGGAGCGGCGGAGCATGTCGTACAGCCTGTGGCCGACCTCCCGGACCCGACCGGGTTCGGAACGAGCGCGGGCCCAGCCACTGGGGACGCCGCCGTGCAGGTCCCAGCGGACCTCCCGGTTGAGGTTGTCGTTGCTGTACTCGCGGAGTGGCTTGACGATCGAGCCCAGCAGTCGCGAGGCGGTCGTCGAGGCCGTGGAGCCCGGCGGTTTCTTGTAGAACGGCGTGAACTTGTCGGGGAAGCCGGGCATCGTGCAGCCGATGCAGGCGCCACCGGAGTTCATGCAACCTCCGACGTGGTTGATGGCGCCCCTCGAGGTGATGTTGCAGTTGACGACCGGCCCCCAGCAGCCGATCTCGACCAGGCACTCCGGATCGCCGAACTCCTCGGCGTAGGTCCCCTCCTCGTAGTAGGCGCCCCGGACGCAGTGGCGGTGGACGGTCTCGCCGAACAACCAGGCCGGACGTCCGAGGTCGTCGAACTCGGGCAGCGGCCCGAAGCCCTGCAGGAAGTAGAGGATCGCCGCGACGGTCTCGGTGAAGTTGTCACCGACCGGGGCGCACCCGGGGACGTTCACCACCGGGACGCCGTACGCGGAGCGGTAGTCCTTGCCGAGGAAGTCCATGAGGCTCATCGCCCCGGTCGGGTTTCCCTCGGCGGCGGGGATCCCACCCCAGGTCGCACAGGTGCCGATCGCCAGCGACGCCGCGGCACCCGGGGCGAGCCGAGCGATCCACTCGTCCGTGGAGACGGTGCGTTCCTCGCCGTCCGGCCCCCAGGGTTCCTCACCCTGTCCGGACCAGTACCCCCCGGTGGCGATCGCCCGGGTCTCGTCGGTGATGGACCCCTCGAGGATGATCACGTACGGGGCGTCGAGCTCACCCTTGAGGGCCTGCTCGTGGGCGTAGAAGTAGTTGGGACCGGATTCCACGTTGACCACCGGGTGGTGGAGGATCACCCGTGGGATGCCGGGGTGGGCGCCGAGCAGCAGGCTCTCGACCGACGGAGACGACGCCCCGGTCACCGTCACGGTGCACCCGTCGCAGCTCATCCCCGCGAACCAGAACGCGTGCACCTTCTCCAGCGGACCGATGCGACTGCCGACGCCCCCCTGCGCAGCCGGCTCGAGCATGTGCTCCATCATCATCCGGGACGGCATCCCGAAGTCGCCGATTTCCTCGCGGCGGTCCGCGTTGTACCGGTCGACGGGGCCGAGCTGGTCGAGGAGCTGCTCGGCCGGGGTCTTGCTCGGGACCTGCGCTGGTGCCGCCATGTGTGGCTCCCCACCCTGTCGTCCGGGTCCGCCTGACCGGTAGGTGCACCATACATCTACCATCGTTAGCCTGCAGGGGGCTGCTGGCTACCATGGGGCCAGGACCCAGACCGAGAGGCGACCGGTGTCCGACCAGCTCCACGCCCCGAAGTCCGAGGCGCTGCGCGAGCTGTACTGGCGCAGCGAGATCCTCCAGGTCATGTACTGGCTGCGGGGGGAGTCCCGGTCGGTCCGACGCGAGAGCGGGGGCCTGGTGGACGGCTTCGGCGACGTCGTCGACGCGGAGATGATCGAGCGCTTCCTCGGGGTGGACGCAGGCATCGGCATCACCTACCTCGACAAGCTCGTCACCGAGGGGTACCTCGAACGCGCCGACGGGGGCTACCGCCTCTCCGAGAGCGGACTCGAGGAGGGGGCTGAGGAGTTCGCGGCCGCGTTCTCCGAGCTCACCGGACCCGCCCACGGCGAGTGCAGCGCGGACTGCTGGTGTCACGTCTCCGTCGAAGAGGCGGAGGCCTGCGCCGAGGAGCGCGTACACAACCATCCGCGGACCGAACCGACGGGAGAGGTCGAGTGAGCGACGCACCCAGCGGCCTGCCGCGCAACTTCCTCCGCCCCTGCCTGCTGCTGCTCCTGGCCGAGGAACCGTCGCACGGCTACGACCTCCTGGAGCGCCTGTTCGAGCTCGGTATCGAACAGACCGATCCGGGCGGGCTCTACCGGAGCCTGCGGTCGATGGAGCAGGAGGGGCTGGTCCGGTCCTGGTGGGAGTCGTCGGACTCCGGTCCGGCGCGTCGGACCTACACCCTCACCGAGGAGGGCCTGGACTGGCTGCACGCATGGGCCGGGTCGCTCCGGGAGGTCCGGCGGCTGCTCGGCCGCTACCTCGACCGGTACGAACGGTCGATCGAGGACGCGCAGGTCGACGCCACGCCGTAGGAGGTCCCGTGCGGATCGCGATAGCGGGCAAGGGCGGCGCGGGCAAGACGACGATCGCCGCCACGCTCGCCCGGACCGTCGCCCGTCGCGGCGTGCCCGTGGTGATGATCGACGCGGACAGCAACCCGAACCTGGCGACGGCGCTCGGCGTCGCCACGGGCACGCCGCCGACGATCGACCCGCTCCCGACGGACCTGGTGTCACGGCGGCTCGAGGGGCCCGCGCTGACCACCCCCCTCGACGAGGTGCTCGAACGCCACACGCTGCGGGCACCGGACGGTGTCCGGGTCGCGTTGATGGGGATGCCGACCCACGCCGAGCAAGGGTGCCTGTGCTCCGCCCACGCGACGGTCAGCGCCGTGCTCGGTGACCTCGGTGAGCGGCCCGACACGGTGACGATCGTGGACATGGAGGCGTCCCCGGAGCACCTGAGCCGTGGGACGGCCCGGCACGTCGACGTGCTGCTGCTGGTTACCGAGCCCTACTTCCGGTCGCTCGAGACCGTCCGACGCATGGCCGAGCTCGCGGCCGAGCTGCCGATCCCTCGGCGGGCCGTGGTCGCCAACAAGATCCGGTCGGCGCGCGACGGCGACGCGGTCCGTGGGTTCTGCGAACGGCACGGACTGACGCACCTGGTCGAGATCCCGCACAGCGACGTGGTCGTGGACGCCGACGTGGACCGCGTCCCGGCGATCGAACAGGACCCCGACGATCCCGCCGTGCTCGCGATCGCCAGGTTGGCCGACCTGCTCGGCACACCCGCGCCCCAGCCGACGTGACCGTCGTGGTGGACGGGGACGTCGAACGCGACGGGGATCGCCATCCGCGAGGTCCCGGCAGACCTGGTCGGGGTGACCGACACGTGGAACCGTCCGTCTGAGCCTGGTGGCCGGTGCCCGGACGGACGAACGGTCGAGCCCACCGGCCCCCGGACGTCCACCATGCTTGCAGATGAGCGACCGGAGGACCCCATGACCTTCCTCGACCAGATGCCGCGTGTCGACGACCCGCCGGCGGTGTCGTTCGATGGGATCTTCGCCCCGATCGCCGACGACGGTGATGTACCGACGCTGCGTCTGCTGATCGACGGTGAGTGGCGGACGACCGTTGACACGTTCGCGGTCCACTCTCCCATCGACGGCAGCACGATCGCCAACGCCCAGGAGGCCACCCCCGACGACCTCGAGGACGCGATCGCGGCGGCCAAGGCGTCCCGTTCGAAGATCCGAGGACTACCTGCCGCCGAACGTCTGGCGATCTGCGAACGCGCGGCCGAGATCGTCGATCATCACCTCGACACGTTCGCCCACGCGATCACGGTCGACCTCGGCAAGACCACCGCCTCGGGCCGCTCCGAGACGAGCACGACCGTGGAACGACTCGAGATGGTCCGCGAGGAGGTCCGCAAGATCTTCGGCGAGTACCTGCCGGGCGACTGGATGCCCGGGACCGTGGGCAAACGGGGCGTCGTGATCCGCGAGCCCCTGGGAACGTGCGCCGCGATCGGACCGTTCAACTACCCGCTGTTCATCCCCGCGGCCAAGATCATCCCGGCGCTCGCCGCCGGCAACGCGGTCGTGGCCAAGGCCCCGTCCGACGACCCGATCCCGCTGCTGCTGTTCGCTCGCGCACTGGAGGAAGCCGGGCTGCCCGAGGGCGTCCTGAACGTCCTGACCGGCCCTGGCAGCGTGCTGGGCGACCCGCTCGCCGCACACCCGGACATCGACATGGTGTCGTTCACCGGCTCGTCCGCCGTCGGCCGCAGCCTCGCCGAGTCCGCCGGGCCCAAGCCGATCCACCTGGAGCTCGGCGGCAACGCGGCGGGGATCGTGCTGGACGCGGCGGACCTCGACCAGGCCGTCAGCGCCAGCGTGTCGGGCGCCCTGAAGAACTCCGGGCAGCGCTGCTCCGGCCTGAGCCGCGTGCTGGTCGAGGCTTCGATCTACGACGACTACGTCCAGCAGGCCCTGTCGGACGCCAAGGGGTGGACCATCGGTGATCCACGCCACGACGACACCGACGTCGGACCGCTGGTCGCACCGGGAGCGGCCGAGAACGTGCACGAACTGGTCGCCGACGCCGTCGACAAGGGGGCGGAGCTGCTCGCGGGCGGCGAGTACGCGGACGCCTACCACCAGCCCACGGTGCTGGCGGACGTCCCGCACGACGCCGACATCGTGTGGGAGGAGACGTTCGGTCCGATCCTCACGATCGTCCGCGTCGCGGACGAGGACGAGGCGATCGAGCTTGCCAACCGGTCACGCTACGGACTGGACTCGGCGGTGTTCACCCGGGACCTCGACCAGGCGTGGCGTGTCGCGGGCGCGCTCAAGGTCGGGATGGTCGCCGTCAACGACGCCCCTTCCCACGGGGTCGGCCACTTCCCGTTCGGCGGTCGCACCCCGGACTCCGGTGTCGGACGCGAGGGGCTGGGTTACTCGATCGACGAGTGCACGGCCGTCAAGTCGGTGGTGCTCCCCACCTGACCGACCCCTCGCCCGCGCTCCGACCGCAGCGGTCGTCCGGCCGGGTGCTGAGCCGTTACCGTGCCGGTCGTGGAGGTGGAGGGTTCGGCGACAGGCGACGACCGGGAACGTTGGAACGTCCGGTACGAGCAGCTCGACGCGGCCTCCGACGTCCTCTCGCCCCACCTCTCACGGTTCGAGGACCGGCTGCCCCGCGACGGCCGCGCCCTGGACGTCGCCGGTGGGGCTGGCCGGCACGCCGTGTGGCTCGCCGCACGGGGCCTGCAGGTGACCGTGTGCGACGTCTCCGATGCGGGACTCCGCCTCGCGCAGCAGCGTGCATCCAAGGCCGGGCTGGCCATCACGACCGTCCAGGGCGATCTGACCGTGGAGCTCCTCCCGTCAGGTCCGTGGGACCTCGTCCTGTGCGCGTACTACCTGCAGCGCGACCTGTGGCCGGACATGCGCGAGGCGCTGGCACCGGGCGGCTGGCTGGTGCTCATCCATCCGACCACACGCAACCTCGAGCGGCACGAGCGGCCCGGACCACGGTTCCTCCTGGAACCGGGAGAGGCCGTCGGGGTGGCGGAGGGACTGCAGCTCGTCCACCACGAGGAGGCCTGGTCCGACGCGGACCGCCACGAGGCCGTGGTCGTCGCGCGTCGGCCGCGTCGGGCGTCGGCTCCTCCTCGCCGTAGGCTCCGGTCAGGATGAGCAGCTGGCACGCTCTGGGACGGAACGATCCGGACGACGGCGCTCGTCTGTCGGGGGACCTCGCCCGTCGGCTCTGGCGTTTCGTGCGCCCCCATCGCGGGTGGCTCGCCGGCGTGCTCAGCGCGGTGACGGTGACCGCGGTGCTCACGGCGATCCCGCCGCTGGTCTACCGGGCGATCATCGACGTCGCGCTCCCGTCCGGGAGGACCGGCCTGCTGTCCGTCCTGGCCCTGGCGATCATCGGGGTCGCCGTGGGCAACACGGCGACCCAGGTGGTGGCCAGGTGGGCCACCTCCCACCTGGGCGAGCGCATCATCTTCGATCTGCGCACCGCCCTGTTCGAGCATCTCCAGCGCATGCCGTTCGCCTTCTTCACGGCGTCCCGCCCCGGCGCGCTCATCACCCGCCTCACCAGCGACCTGGCGGGCGGACACCGGGCGTTCACCTCGACGCTCGTATCGGTCATCGAGACGGTCATCGGCGTGGTGGTGACGGTGGGCGCCATGCTGCTGTTGGACTGGCGACTGACCCTGCTGTCGCTGGCGATCGCTCCCGCGTTCATCATCGTCGTCCGCCGGATGCGCGGTCGTCTCCACCGACTCATGCAGGAACGCGCTGACGCGGAGGCATCCCTGTCCAGCCGGCTCGATGAACGGTTCGACGTCGGCGGAGCCCTGCTGGTCAAGCTCCTCGGACGACCGGTGCGGGAGCAGGCGGACTTCGCCGAGCGGGCCGGGCGACTGCGCGATGTGGGGGTGGAGACCGCGGTGACCAGCCGCGTGTTCCACGGGGCGTTCGCCTTCGTCGCCGCGGTCGGCACCGGACTCGTCTACTGGGTGGGCGGATGGTTGGTGATCGGTGAGGTCATCACGCTGGGGACCGTGATCGCGTTCGCCGCGTACCTGACGCAGCTCTACACGCCGCTGACGATGCTGGCGAACGCCCGGGTCGACCTCGCGAGCGCACTGGTCTCCTTCGAACGCGTCTTCGAGGTGCTGGACTTCGAACCCCCGACCGCCGAGCGGCCCGGCGCCGTCGCCCTCCGGGAACCCCGCGGACGGGTCACCTTCGAGGACGTCTCGTTCTCGTACCCCCGATCCGACGAGATCACCCTCCCGTCGCTCAGCGGTGGCAAGGACCTCGCGGATACGGCCGTTGCCGACAGGCTCTGGGCCCTGCGGGACGTCAGCTTCGAGGTCCCGGCGGGACAGACCGTCGCGCTGGTGGGTCCGTCGGGTGCCGGCAAGACGACGGTGACGATGCTCGTTGCGCGCCTCTACGAGGCGACCCACGGGACGGTGGCGATCGACGGTCACGACGTGCGCGACCTCACCGGCGAGAGCCTGCGTCGCACGGTCGGCATGGTCACCCAAGAGACGCACCTGTTCCACGACACGGTGGCCAACAACCTGCGGTACGCGCGGCCGGAGGCTACCGAGGACCAGATCATCGAGGCAGCCCGGGCGGCCCGGATCCACGACCTGATCGCGTCGCTGCCCGCCGGCTACGAGACGCTCGTCGGAGAGCGCGGTTACCGCTTCTCCGGGGGCGAGAAACAACGCCTCGCGATCGCCCGGTTGCTGCTGGCCGATCCGTCGGTGGTCGTGCTGGACGAGGCCACCGCCCACCTGGACTCCGAGTCCGAGCGGGAGATCCAGCGGGCGTTGGAGGGAGCGCTCGAGGGACGGACGAGCCTGGTCATCGCTCACCGCCTCTCCACGGTCACGAGCGCCGATCAGCTCCTGGTCCTCGACGGAGGACGTATCGCCGAACGAGGCCGTCACCGAGAGCTGATCGATCGGGGCGGGTTGTACTCCGACCTGCACCGGATCCAGTTCTCCCACCCGGACGCGCTGGACGGTCACCTCGCCCCGGCCGACTGAGCGACCGACGGTCGGGATCGACCTAGCTGACGGTGGTCTCCTGCCCGGCGATCTCGGCGGTCAGTGGCGTCGCGGGGAAGTGCCGCAGCGAACGCTTCAGCTCGGCGAACCCCGGCCACCGTCCCAGCGTCTCGACCGCCTCCCAGAGCCGGACGGCGTCGTCGGGACCGGGGACCTCGCTGATGACCGGGCCGAAGAACGCGGGTCCGTCGGGCGGATCGAACGACAGGATCGGCGTGCCCACGTCCTCGCCGGCACGGTCCAGCGCCTCCTTCGTGTCGGCCCGGATCAGGTCGTCCCACGTGTCGTCGGTCGCCGCGGCGGCGAGTTCGGTCGGCAGGTCGACGCGCGTCAGCATCGCCTCGAGGTCACCGGCCTGCGCCGTATGTGCGAGGACCGCGTCGAAGTGGTCCTCCTGGTCGTCGCTGTCCACCTGCGGGGGCTCCTGGTGCCAGACCGCCTCGCCCATCGCGTGGTAGAGGCGCCCCACCACATCCTCGCCGATCTCCTGCCGGGCGGCGGCCGCCACACGCAGCATCTGCAGACCCCGCTCGTGCGCGTCCGGGTAGCCGTCGGGCTTCTCGTCGTAGTGGCCCTCGTTGAGCATCCGCAGGGAGATGAACCGCCAGCGGACGTCGAGGCCCTTGCGGTCCTCGACGAGACGTACCCAGCGGGAGGCGTTCCAGCAGAACGGGCACACCGGGTCGAAGAAGAACTCGAGGTCGGCGGTCACGGGCGTCTCCTCGTCGGATCGGTACGCCCCATGCAACCCCGCGGCGCACCGATCGACGGGTGCTGACCACCGACGTTCGTGCGAGGTCAGCGCCCGACGGCGACGCCCGCTGGCCGTTCAGTCGGACGGGATCGTGAGGGTCCATTCGGTGCCGTCCGGCCCGGTGGCCAGGTGGGCTCGACCACCGGCTCTCTGGAGGCGTCCGGTGATCGAGTCGCGGATCCCCATCCGGTCGGGCGGGATGTCGTCGGGGTCGAACCCGTCGCCGTGGTCGGCGACCCAGACCGTGGTGGAGCCTCCGGCGGTCTCGGCGTAGATGCTGACCGGTGGCGCGCCGTGGGTGTCGGCGTTGCGGACCGCTTCGGCTGCGGCGGCGATCAGGAGGCGCGCAGGCTCGTCGAGTCGCCGGTCGCCGGCGACCGAGACCGTCACATCTGTCTGGTCGGCGGCGTCGCGGCAGGCGGCTTCGAGGGACTCGCGGAAGCTCCCGCCGGCACGGTTGCGGTGGCGCAGCCAGGCGCGGAGCTCGCCGGCGGACTCCCGGGCGAGGCTGCGAGCTTCGGACAGGTCGTCGGCGCGGCGGATCGCCGCGAGGGACTGCAGGACGGAGTCGTGCAGGCGCGCGGCTGCCTCGTTGCGTTCCATGGCGACGGCGCGTCGGGTCTCGGCGGTGACGATCCGCTGGCGGAGCTGCTCGCGTTCGGCCTCTCCGTCGCGGACGATGCGCACGAGCCACCACAGCGCGAGGCCCCCGAAGGCGAAGATCAGCACCGTGACGAAGCTGGCGGCGAGCTGTGCGTCGAGGATGCCGCGGACGACCGCCGCGATCGACAGGATCGTGGCGGTCAGCACCACGGGGTGCCGGCGGCCGGTGAGAGCTGCAGCGGCGAGGGAG
>JAHWKO010000084.1 GCA_019347855.1 Actinomycetota bacterium | reverse complement strand
TGCGCAGCCGGTAGACGTAGACCCGCAGGCAAGGCAGCTCGTCGCGGTAGCCGGGTCCCCCACACCGCCTCGAGCAATATCCGGTGGGTCAGCGCCTTGCCGACGCTGGACATCCGTTCGGCCACGACCCGGAACTACGTGTCCGTCAGCAACATCTCCTCGCGGTGCATGTACATCCATGGCTGCAAGCCGGAGGGTGACGCTGAGCAGCAGTCGATAGCGCCCGATACACGCACGCCTTCGGGCGTGTCCGTGAGCGATATCCGACGGACGGTGTTCGAGGACGCCCTGGCCCATGAGGGAACTCACTGGTCGTCTCATAGCTCCCTCCCCGGTCCCTAGGGGGCGACGAAGAAGCTGTCATGGGCGGTAGCAGTACCGGATCGACTCGAGAACCTCGAGGACCATGCGACGGGCGCGGCTCGACGGTCGTTGCCGCGGGGAGCACGCGAGGGTCTGCGGTCGCGGCTCCCCACGGAAACTCCGGCTCGTAACGCACGGACGTACGGCCCGCCGGGTCGCGAGCACGGCGCCGTCTCCGTCATACGATCGGTGGTCAACGCTGCGTGACGGGATCCGCCGTGGGCGACGAGGCACGAGAGAAGGCAGAGGACCGCATCGACCAGGTCCGCCAGGTGTACGACCGCCACGGCATCATCTTCCACATCGCCTGGATCGCCGCCGCCGTCGTCATCATCCTCGCCGGACTGGTCATGACGGTCTTCCCCGGGCCGGCCATGGTGGTTCTGCCCCTGGGGTTGGCCATGCTCGCGGTCGTGTTCGGCTGGGCGCGCCGTCTGCTGGTGTTCGGGGCCGACGAGGGCGCCGAGGCCGCCCACGCCTGGAAGGACGCCAGCAACTGGATCAAGGTGGCCACCGTCGCGACGGCCGCCGCTGTCGCCGGCATCCTGGCGTGGACCCTCCTCTGACGTCGACGATCCGCAGCGTCCGCGTCCTGAGGGTGCTGCCTGCCACCCGGGTTCTGGGGTCGAGCTACCGCGCAGTGGGAACGGCCAGCCAGCTGCTGCAGGGTCGGCTCGCCTTCCTGGCGGTTACGACCGGTATCGCGATCGTCTCCGGGGGGCAGCTGCTGTACGTGCTCGAGACCGGACGGGCCGGCGGCGTGCGGGAGCTAGGCGATGCGCTCTGGTGGTCGGCGAACCTGTCCATCAGTTTCCACCTTGGTCTTCGAGCCCGTCACCCTGCTGGGCCGGATCGTCGCACTCGTCCTGTCGGCCTACGCGGTCGTCGTCTTCGCCGCGCTGGCTGCCGTGCTCGGCACGTTCTTCATCGAAATCCGTCGGGAGCGTGCCGAGGCGGAGGGCGGCACCTCCTGACCGCCCTCGGGCGGGTGGCGGGTTGGCTGGGCGTCTACCGTTGCCGACCATCACCGCCCGCGCGCTGTCCCAGGAGCCCCGATGTCGGATCTCGCGTTCACGTCCGCCCTCGAGCAGGCCAGGCTGATCCGGAGGGGCGAGGTCTCCTCCCGGGAACTGGTCGACCTGTACCTCGACCGCATCGAGACGTACGACGGCGATCTGAACGCCTACGTCTCGGTTCTGGCCGACGAGGCTCGGGCGCTCGCAGCGACCAAGGACGAGCAGACGTCCGGTCCCGACCCGGAGGCGCTGCCGCCGTTCCACGGTGTGCCGGTGTCGATCAAGGAGCTGGCGTTCCTCGAAGGCGCCCAGGCGACGCTGGCGACCAAGGCCATGGCCGACTTCAAGGCACCGTTCGACGACGAGGCGGTGGCGCGGCTCAAGCGGGCCGGCATGGTGCCCCTCGGCAAGACCAACGCGCCGGAGCTCGGCACCTTGCCGTGGTCCGAGTCCGAGCTTCTCGGGCCGGCACGTAACCCCTGGAACCTGGCGCACACCCCCGGCGGCTCGTCCGGCGGCGCGGCCTCGGCACTGGCGGCCGGGCTCTGTCCGGTCTCGCAGGGCTCGGACGGCGCAGGTTCGATCCGCATCCCGGCGTCCTGTAGCGGGGTGTACGGCCTCAAGCCCAGCCGGCACCGGATCAGCAACGCCCCGCTGCACTACTCAGATGTGGGTCTGATCCTCACCACCAAGGGCGTCCTCAGCCGCACCGTCGGCGACACGGCGGCGCTCCTCGACGTGATGTCTGGGTACGTGCCGGGTGATCCCGCCCGCGTCGGCGCGCCCGAGCGGCCGTTCAGCGACGAGGTCGGGGCAGCGCCCGGGACACTACGGATCGGCATCCTCACCGAGCCCGACGGGATGGACTGGCACCCGTCCGTCCGTCAGGCGATGGTCGACGCGCGCCGGACGCTCGAGGACCTGGGCCACGAGACGGTCGAGGTCACCGAGGAGCGGGACGACGACACGGTGTCCGCGTTCCGGACGATCTGGAAGGCGATGGTCGCGAGCCAGCCGCTGCCGGTGGACGGCCTGGAACCGTTCAACCGCTGGCTGGCTGAGGAGGGTCACCGCATCTCCGCAGCGGAGCTCCTGCAGGCGGAGTGGCGGTTACGCCTACGCACCCGGGACATGGTCGCCAGGTTCCACGGGGAGTTCGAGGTCCTGCTCGCGCCGGTGTTGGACCGGCCGCCGGTCAAGGTCGGGGAGTTCCGCGACCGTGATCCAGCCGAGACGTTCGATGTGCTCGCGGACTACGTCGTCATCACGCCCCTGATCAACGTCAGCGGCCAGCCCGCCGCGTCGCTGCCGCTCGCCCACGACGAGGACACCGGGCTGCCGATCGGGCTGCAGGTGGTCGGACAGGTCGGGGCCGAGGCGACCCTGCTGCAGCTCAGCGCGCAGGTGGAGGAAGCGACCGGCTGGGTCGAGCGGCGGCCGTCCGGCTACTGATCGACCCCCGCGGCCGCCGGGACCTCCGTCACTCGACCCAGACCGTCTTGACGTTCGTGAACTCGCGTGCGCCGGGCGAGGACAGCTCCCGGCCGTAGCCCGAGTCCTTCACGCCCCCGAACGGCATCCGTGGGTCGGACTTGACCAGTTCGTTGATGAAGACGGACCCGGCCTCCAGTCGGCCCGCGAGCCGCTCACCGCGTTCACGGTCCTCGGTCCACACCGCGGCGCCCAGGCCGAAGCGCGAGGAGTTCGCCAGCGCGAGCGCGACCTCCTCGCTCTGGGCCGGCATGACGGCCGCGACCGGGCCGAAGGTCTCGTCGGACGCCGCCGTCGACTCGGGGTGGACGTCACGCAGGACCGTCGGGGCGTAGAAGAAGCCCTCGCGGTCCAGCGGCTCACCGCCGGTCACGACCTGTCCGCCCTGGTTGAGCGTCGCTTGGACCTGCCGGTGGAGGCTCAGGCGCAGGTCGTCCCGTGCCATCGGGCCGATGTCGGTGCCCTCGTCCATCGGATCGCCGACGGTCCGGGACTCGAACTCGGCCGTGAACCGCTCGAGGAAGGGCTCGTACACGTCCTCCATCACGATGAACCGCTTCGCGGCGATACAGCTCTGGCCGGAGTTCAGCAGCCGACTGTCGGCAGCTACCTGCGCGGCACGGTCGAGGTCGGCGTCATCCAGCACGATGCAGGCGTCGGATCCGCCCAGCTCCAGGACGGTCTTCTTCAGGTGCTGCCCAGCCGTTGAGGCGACCGCTCGTCCCGCGGCGTCGCTGCCGGTGAGGGTCACCCCACGGACCCGCTGGTCCGCGATGACGTCGGCCAGCGTGGCGTGGTCGACGATCAACGTCTGGAAGCCACCCTCGGGCAGCCCGGCCTCCTGCAGGATCTCCTGGCACTTCAGTCCGACCCCCGTGGTGTTGTTGGAGTGGGACAGCAGCGCGGTGTTCCCCGCCGCGATGTTGGGGACCGCGAACCGGAACACCTGCCAGTACGGGTAGTTCCAAGGCATGACCGCGAGGATCGGACCGAGCGGGTCGTAGCGCACGTACGACGACCTGGCGTCGGTGTCGACGTCCTCCCGGGCGAGGTACCGCTCGGCGTTCTCCTCGTAGTGCCGGCACAGCCAGGCGCACTTGTCGATCTCGGACCGAGCCTCGGTGATCGGCTTGCCCATCTCACGTGTGGACAGCTCGGCGAGCTCCTCGCGCCGGGACTCGAACACGTCCGCGGCCTTGCCGAGCACGCCGATGCGTTCGTCCACCGACGCGTGACGCCAGTCGTCCTGCCAGGTCGTCCACGCCCGCGCCAGCATCCAGGTGACCTGGTCGCTGTGGTGGGCGTCGTAGGTCTCCAGCTCCTCGCCGGTGGCCGGGTTGATGGTGGTGACCATGTCGATCCTCCGTCCCGCGTCACGCTCGATGCAAGCATGCTCCAAGGGCCTTCTCCGGGTCCGAACGGACGACAGCCAGGTTGCTGTCGGACACCTAGCTACGGCACCGTGTGCGCACGAGCTTCCCCCCACCCCCCGAGGTCCCACGTGGCCGACCACGCCTTCCTCGCCGCCTGCCGGGGCGAACCGCACGAGCGGGTCCCCGTCTGGTTCATGCGGCAGGCCGGCCGTTCGCTCCCCGAGTACCGCGAGCTGCGCGAACGCCACTCGATGTTCGACGTGATCCACACGCCGGAGCTCGCGGCCGAGGTGACGCTGCAGCCGGTCCGCCGCTACGACGTCGATGCTGCGATCCTGTTCTCGGACATCGTCACCCCGATCGAGGCCGTCGGGGTGGACGTCGAGATCCGCAGTGGGGTGGGACCAGTCGTCGACCAGCCGTTCCGGACCGCTTCCGACCTCGACCGGCTGCGCCCGATCGAACCCGACGAGGACCTGGCGCACGTCCTGCAGACCGTGCGGATGCTCGTCTCGGAGCTCGACATCCCGCTGATCGGCTTCGCCGGCGCCCCGTTCACGCTCGCGAGCTACCTGGTCGAGGGCCGTCCCTCCAAGAACCACGCCCGGACCAAGGCGCTGATGTACAACGAGCCGGCCTTATGGCGTGACCTGATCGACCGGATCGCGGACATCGTCACGGCGACGCTGCGTGCGCAGATCGAGGCCGGAGCGGCAGCCGTACAGCTGTTCGACTCGTGGGCCGGGGCGCTGTCCGCGCGGGACTACCGGGAGCACGTGCTGCCCGCGAGCCGGCGGATCCTCACCGCGCTCGATGACCTGGACGTCCCGCGCATCCACTTCGGGGTGCACACGGGCGAGTTCCTCGACCTCATGGCCGGGGCCGGCGCCGACGTCGTCGGTGTCGACTGGCACGTGCCGCTCGACGTCGCCCGCGGACGCATCGGGCGGACGGAGATCGCCCTCCAGGGCAACCTCGACCCGACCGTGTGCCTCGGGCCGTGGGAGCTGGTCGAGGAACGGGCGCGTGAGGTGCTGCACCGCTCCGGTGGGCATCCCGGGTACGTCTTCAACCTCGGGCACGGGGTCCTGCCGGGGACCGATCCGGGCGTGCTGGCCCGTCTCGTCGACCTGGTGCACGACGGGGGCACGGTCGTGCAGGCATCGTCATGAGCCCACGTGCTGCCGTCATCGGTGGAGGGATCACCGGACTGGTCGCTGCGTACCAGCTCCGACGTTCCGAGCCCGATCTCGAGGTCACGCTGTACGAGGCGTCAACCCGGCTCGGCGGGAAGCTCCGCACCGCGGAGGTCGATGGGCTGTGGCTCGAGACCGGGGCGGACGCCTTCCTCGTGCGGGACCCCGACGCCGTGGACCTCTGCGCCGAGCTCGGCCTCGACGGCGACCTGGTCGAGCCCGCGGTCCAGGGCGTCGAGGTCCGGATGGACGGGCGCGCCCATCCGCTGCCTTCGGGGCTCATCCTCGGCGCCCCGAGCCGGTTCGGCCCCCTGTTCCGCTCACCGGTCGTGTCCACGGGCGGAGCGCTACGGGCGACGCTCGACGTGCTGCTCCCGCGCGAGGTCGACGTCGATCACGAGTCCGTCGCCGAGCTGATCGAGCACCGGTTCGGCCGGGAGGTCCTGGAGCGGCTCGTCGAGCCGATGCTCGCGGGCGTGTACGCCGGGGACCCCGCTCGGCTCGGGGCGGCGGCCGCGACGCCCAGGCTCGCGGAGGCGGCCCGTGAGCACCGCAGCCTGGCGCGAGGCCTGCGACGCACCGGGGAACGGGGATCAGGTGGATCGATCTTCCGTGCGTTGCGGGGCGGTTTCACGACCCTGGTCGACCGGCTGGCCGAGCACGTGGACGTCGCGATGCCGGTCCGGATCCAGCTGATCGAGCGGGAGGGGGACCGGTTCGCGCTCCGTGCCGGAGGTGACGAGACGTACCCCGCCGACCTCGTCATCGTCGCCGTGCCTGCCTACGTGGCCGGGGCGTTGCTCCGGGAGCTGGTCCCGGCCGCGTCCGACGCCCTCCGCGAGATCACGTACGTGTCCGTCGCCAACGTGATCACGGTCCATACCGCAGGGTCCGTCGCGCTCCGGGGGAGCGGGATGCTGGTCCCGGAGGGCGAAGCCGAGGTCGTCAAGGCCCTGTCGTACGTGTCGAACAAGTGGCCCCACGTGGCTCCGGATAGGCGCATCGTGATCCGTTCCTCCGTCGGGCGGCGAGGCGCCGAGGACCCCGTCGGGTGGGACGATGAGCGCCTGACCGCGTCGGTGCTCGACGACCTCGACGACATCCTCGGCGTCGACGAGCAGCCGACCGCCGTCGGGGTCACGCGCTGGGACCGGGCGATCCCGCAGTACGAACCTGCGCACCTCGATCGGCTCGATCGGCTGCATCGTGCGCTCGCGGACCACCCGCGGATCGCGGTCGCCGGCGCCGCCTACGGGGGCGTGGGCATCACGGCCTGCGTGCAGGACGCCCGCGACGCCGCCGAGCGGGTTGTAGGCGGCCTCAGTCGGATCGCTGCCTGATCAACCGCGGGTCGTCGTTACGGACGTCGTTGACGTCCGTGGAGACCGCGTGTGCGTCCAGTGCGTCCGCGCCGTGAGGTTCGAGCAGGTGTCCGAGCCGTCGGTGTCCTCCCGTTCCTCGTCCAGCCACTCGGCGACCTCGTCCCCGCCTAGCACGACCGGCATGCGGGGGTGCAGATCGGCGAGGAACCCGTCCGCGGCGGTGGTGACGATCGCGCACGTGTACAACGTGTCCTCGTCGTCGATCGACCGCCACGACTCCCAGAGGCCCGCGAACGCCATCGGTCGGCCGTCACGGCGGTGTATGTAGTAGGGCGTCTTGACGCCCGTGGCCGGATCGGTCCGCCACTCGTAGAAGCCGTCAGCGGGGATCACGCACCGTCGGCGGGCGAAGGCGTCCCGGAAGCTCGGCTTCTCGTCGATCGTCTCGGCCCGGGCGTTGATGGGGCCGCTCTTCCCGGTGCGGGACCAGTGGGGGACCAACCCCCACCGCAGCGTCCCGAGGCGTCGGCTCCCACCGTGCTCGATCACGGCGTACACCTCGAGGGTCGGCGCCACGTTGTACCGCTCGGGCAAAGGGTCCGTCGCGACCTCGTCGACGTCGAACAGCCGGGCGAGATCCCCGGGCGCAGAGAAGACCGTGAAACGTCCACACATCGGGCTAGAGCCCCATCGTCTTCGCGACGATCTCCTTCATGATCTCGTCCGTCCCGCCCCCGATCGGGCCTATCCGGGAGTCGCGCCACCACCGCTGGACGGGGAACTCCATCATGTAGCCGTAGCCGCCGTGGACCTGGACGGCCTCGTCGGCGACCTCCCACGCCATGCGTTGGGTCGACAGTTTGGCCTGGGCCGCTGCACGCACGATCGCCGGGTCGGAGCCGTCCGCGTCGTTGGCGACGTACAGCCTCAGCGCGTGCTCGGTCATGGCACGCCCCATGGCGATCTCGGTGTTGAGGTCCGCGAACCGGTGGCGCCACACCTGGAACCGAGCCACCGGGCGTCCGAAGGCCTCGCGGTCCTGCGCGTAGCCGATCGCGGCCTCCAGGGTTCGCTTCGCGCCTGCGACCGCTCCGAGCGCCATCGTCAGGCGCTCCCACACGAAGTTGCGCATGATGGCGTAGAAGCCGCCCCCGACCTCTCCCAGGACGGCGTCCTCGGGGACGTGCAGCCCGTCGAACCTCAGCTCGCCGGTGTGTGAGGTGCGCCACCCGAGCATCTCCATCCGCTGGCGCTCGAGCCCGGGGGAGTCGGCGTCCACCAGGAACAGCGTGAGGCCACCGTGGCCCGCATCCGGGTCCGTCTTGGCAGCGACGACCACCCAGTCGCACCACGCGCCGTTGGTGATGAAGACCTTCTGTCCGTTCAGTACCCAACCGTCCCCGGTCCGCTCGGCGCTCGTTCGGATCCCTGCGACGTCGCTGCCCGCATCGGGCTCGGTGATCGCGAGCGCCCCGATCGTCTCGCCGGCGATGCCTGACGAGAGGTAGCGCTCCTTCTGCGCGTCGGTCCCGAAGCGGTCGACGTAGAGCAGCGCCAGCTGGGAGTGGGCGCCGAGGTCGGCGGCCACGCCACCCGAGCCGGCCCGCGCGAGCTCCTGGACCCAGACGGCCTCCGCGAGGTGGTCCGGCCCGGATCCGCCCCACCGCTCGTCGAACTTCATCCCGAACAGCCCGGTGTCCCCCACCTCACGGAAGAGCTCACGCGGGAAGTCCTCGGCGGCCTCCCAGTCCTCGACGTGGGGGACGATCTCGGCCTCGACGAAGGCGCGGCAGGCGTCACGGAACGCCGCGTGCTCCTCCCGGAACAGCGGGAGGCGGGTCTCCGTGTCGTGTGCGGTCGCGGTGGCCATCTACAGCCCCATCAGCTTGGAGATGATCTCGCGTTGGACCTCGTCGGACCCGCCCCCGATGCGGTTCAGCCGCGAGTCACGCCAGGACCGCTCGATCGCGAACTCGGTCGAGTAGCCGTACCCGCCGAACAGCTGGAGCGCCTCGTCCGCCACCCAGGATCCCAGCCGGGCCGCCGCGAGCTTGCACATCGCGATCTCGGTCGTGGCGTAGACGCCCCGGTTCCACTTGTCGGCGCAGTCGTACACGAGGCGCCTGCACGCTTCGATCCTCGTCGCCATGTCGACGAGGCGGTGCTTCTGCACCTGGAACGAGGCGATCGGACGTCCGAAGGCCTCCCGCTGGGCGCCGTACTCGATCGCACGGTCCAGGGTGCGCTGGGCGCCGGCGACCGCCTGGATCGCCGCGATCAGCCGCTCGCCCTGCAGTTCCCACATGATCTGCTTGAAGCCCTGCCCCTCGACGCCGAGCAGCGCCTCCTCGGGGACGTGGACGTCCTCGAGGCGCAGCTGCGCGGTGTCGGAGCAGCGCATCCCGACCTTGTCGAGCTTCCGCGTGACCTCGAAGCCGTCGAGATCCGTGTCCACGAGGAACAGCGAGATGCCGTCGTACCCATCTTGGGGTCCGCCGTGGGTCCGGACCACCATCGTGCAGAAGTCGGCCCGCACCCCGTTCGTGATGAACATCTTCGCGCCGTTGATGATCCACCCGTCGGACACCTTCTCGGCACGGGTGCGGATCCGGGCGACGTCGCTGCCGGCATCCGGTTCGGTGATCCCGAGGCACGCGATCCGCTCGCCCCGGACGGCAGGTTCCAGGTAGTCGCGCTTCTGCTGGTCCGTGCCGAACTCGAGGATCGGCGGGGTCGCCATGTCGGTCTGCACCGCGATCGCCATCGGCACCCCGCCGTTGCCGGCGCCGGCGAGCTCCTCGGCCAGTACGACCGTGGACCAGTAGTCGCCGCCCTGCCCACCGTGCTCCTGGGGGACCGTGAGACCCAGGAACCCGAGCTTGCCCGCGCGGTGGAACACGTCGTCGGGGAACCAGCCGGCGGCCTCCCACTCGTCGGCGTGGGGCGCCAGCTCCTCGCTGACCCAGCGCCGTATCGCGCTTCGGAGCTGTTC
>JAHWKO010000083.1 GCA_019347855.1 Actinomycetota bacterium | reverse complement strand
TCCTGGTGGGCTACGGCCTCGACGCGGATGAGCGGCTGCGCCAGCTGGAGGCGATCCTGGCGGTGTTCGATCGAACGGCACTCCGACGCGATCCCGAAGGGCACGCAGCGCGGGCCCTGGGCTAGGGTCGCGCCACGAGGGACGACGGACACGAGGACGCTGGTGATCGAGGTCGAACTGGTCGGGGTGCGGGTCGAGCTCCCCGCGAACCAGCCCATCGTGCTCCTGAAGGAGAAGACCGGCCCGCGGTACCTGCCTATCTGGATCGGGGCGGTCGAGGCCACAGCCATCGCCTTCGCCCTGCAGGGTGTCGAGACGCCGCGCCCGCTCACCCACGACCTCTTCGTCGCCGTCCTCGACGATCTGGGCGTCCAACTCGACGCGGTCCACGTGACCGAGCTGCGGGAGGGGACCTTCTACGCCGAGCTCCACCTCGTCCACGGCGACCGGACCTTCACGATCTCCTCGCGCCCGTCCGACGCGATCGCCCTCGCCTCCCGGCTGGAGGACGTCCCGCTGTTCGCTTCCGCCGCGGTGATGGACGAGGCGGGCCTCGAGATCGAGTCGACCGAGGAAGGCAGCGAGATCGAGGCCGAGGAGCAGGTCCGTCAGTTCCGCGAGTTCCTCGACGACGTCAGCCCCGAGGACTTCCGCGACTAGCGACCCTCCTCCTGACCGGGTGACCTGACCCGGTCCTCCCGCATGCCCACCCGGATGATCGGGGTGGCGGAGCCTGCACGTACGCACGTTCCCCACTCCGATCCGGGAGATGGGGGGGCTCTGTGCGCGGTTCCGCTCCACCCGGGGCCCCCTGGGGAGCGAGGGAGCGGTTATGCACTCCACTCCGCGCGTATCCATGGGCGGGAGCGAGGGGGGACCCGATCCCTCCACTGGCGTTGACATGGGGGACGGCAGGGTCGTACTCTCATCCGCGTACTTCCACCGATGTGACACCGAGCGTTGATCAGTGAGCGTTGATCAGTGGACGCCCCACCGGGAGCGTCGAGGTGGGAGCCGGCGTTGGAGGCGGAGATGGCTGACAAGGCACGCGTCGCGGGGCGACTCACCGAGGACGATCAACTCGAGTTCGCCGGCATGGACGAGCACCGGATCGGCTTCCGGGGGCCCACGGTCTGCAAGATCGTGGGGATCACCTACCGCCAGCTCGACTACTGGGCGCGCACCGAGCTCGTGATCCCGTCGGTGCGGCAGGCGCAAGGCTCGGGCACGCAACGCCTGTACTCGTTCGATGATCTGGTCGAGCTCCGCGTGATCAAGCGTCTGCTCGACACGGGCGTCTCGCTCCAGCGGGTCCGCGAGGCGGTCGAGGAGCTCCGCCGTCGGGGTCGCACCCCCGGGGACGTCACGCTCGTCTCCGATGGGGCCAGCGTGTACGCGCTGGATGACCAGCAGGAGTTCATCGATCTGCTCGCCCGCGGCCAGGGCGTCTTCGCGATCGCGTTGGGTCCGGTGGTCGACGAGCTGAAGGGCGAGGTCACCCAGTTCCCTGCCGAGGAGGTCCCGGCGACGCAGGCCGCGGACGGCGAAGGGGACCCGGCCGACGTCCGGGCTGTGCGCTGACCCTCACGTGATCAGTGGCCACGCCGCAGGCGCGGACCACCCCCGTGCACCTGACGGCTCCGACCGTCGTGTGGGTCGTCTCCGCCGTCCGCCCCCTGCGCCGGTGCGCGGGCCCGAAGCAGGCGTCCCCGAACTCAGCGGGATGTCCCTGCTCGAACGGTTGACCGCCGGTGGGCCGGTCACCCGCATCGCCGGGGAACTCCTACCCAGCGACGAGGTGGATTTCCAGCACCGCTCCGAGCGACGTTTCGCTCGGCTGCTGGACTTCTACGGCATCGCGTGGGAGTACGAGCCCGACGAGTTCCCGATCGAGTGGGACGACACCGGCGCCCCGCGCGGGTGGTTCCGACCCGACTTCCACCTTCCCGGCTTCGACCTGTACATCGAGATCACGACGTCACAGCAGCGGCTGGTCACCAAGAAGAACCGGAAGCTCCGCCTCCTCCGGGAGCACCACCCACGCATCCGCTGCAAGCTCTTCTACCAGCGCGACTACCTCGAACTCGTGCGCAAGTACGGTCTGGACGAGGATCTCCAACCCGGCGAGGACGAGTAGCGGCAGGTGCGGTGGGACACGCGAGCGAGGAGCCGTTAGCGTGCCGGGCATGTCATCGAGGGGGAGACAGAAGGCGCCTCTGCGGCCGTCCGGCCGCAGCTCCGACCTGGAACCGGAGGACCGAGCCCGCCTCCTGGCCGCGATCGTCGACAACTCCACCGATCTGATCGCCATCGCGGATCTCGAGGGCAACGTCACCTTCCTCAACCCCACGGCGGTCGCGGTCCTCGGTCAGGTTCCCGAGGTCGGTGGACAGGTGCGCGACTACTACGCACCCGACGAGTGGGCGCGGATCGAAGGTGAGGTGTTCCCGGCACTCGAGGAGGACGGTCACTGGGAGGGACCAGCAACCGTGCGCCACCTGGAGACGGGCGATCCGATCGAGGTGGACATGACCGTCTTCCGGGTGGACGATCCGGAGACCGGCCGTCCACTGGGCGTCGCGACGATCCAGCGGAACGTCAGCCGCCGGGTCCAGGCACAGGAGCGGTCCTACGTCGCCCAGCTGGGCGAGCTGGCCGACGCCGCGGTCGCCATCAGCTCGCGGGTCTCCGTCCCCGACATCCTCGAGGAGCTGCGGCGACAGGCGGTCCCGATCGCCCGTGCCTCCTGGGCCGCCGTCGATCTGGACGCTCGCGACACGGGCCGTGACGCCGGGATCTCGACGGAGCTGGCGATCCCGTTGGTCGGCGGGGACGGGCAGGCGTTCGGAGTGCTCCGTCTCGGGCGACCGCACCCCTTCACGGAACGCGACCGCAACCTGCTCGTCCAGCTCGCGCAGATCGCAGCCGTGGCGGTCGAGAAAGCCGAGCTGTACGAGGTCACCGCGGAGCAGGAGGCGATCCGCTACCGCGAGGAGATGATGGCGGGCGTCTCGCACGACATGCAGACACCGCTAGCCGCCATCCTCGGGTTCGCAGACATCCTCTCCTCGGGGGACAGCGACGTGACCGACGAGGAGCGCGCGGAGATCTACGCGACGTTGGCACGGCAGGCCCAGAACCTCCACGTGCAGGTCCAGCGCTTCCTGGACTACTCGGTCCTCGAGGCGGACCGCGACCTCATCGTCCACCGGCGGCGGATCGACGTGGAGCGGGTGATAGAGCGGGTCGTCGCGCTGTTCCAGCACCAACGTGAGATCATCGTGGGAGTCGAGGATGGGCTGCCTCCTGCGGCAGGTGACGCCGAGCGCGTCGAGCAGGTCCTCACCAACCTGGTGTCCAACGCGATCAAGTACTCCGAGGAACCGATCCGGGTCGTAGCTCGCCAACAGCTGCGACACATCGTGATCGACGTCGTGGACGAGGGGCGCGGGATGGACGACGAGACCCTGAGCAACCTCTTCCGCAAGTTCCACCGTGGCTCGAACGTGGAGGGGACCCCTGGGACCGGACTGGGCCTGTACGTGAGCAAAGCGCTGGTCGAGGCACAGGGCGGGAGCCTCAGCGCGACGAGCGTGCCGGGGATGGGCAGCCGGTTCCGCATCAGCCTCCCACTCGCATCGGCCGGACGGTGACCGGTCCGCGGGCGAAGGTCATCGTCGCCGACGACGAGCCGGACATCCGGTTCATGGCCGGGATGATCCTGGGTCGTGAGGGCTTCGACGTCGACGAGGTCCCGTCGGGCCAGGACGCCGTCGATGCGATCGACGGGCGCGACTACGACGTCGCGGTGCTCGATCAACGCATGCCCGGGCTCACCGGGATCGAGACGGCCCGCAAGCTGCGTGGACACGGCCACAGACTGCCGATCGTCATCTTCTCCGCCTACCTGGACCCGGAGGTCGAGGACGGGGCGGCGGAGATGGGCCTCACCACCCTGTCGAAGTCGGACGTGCAGAAGCTCCCCGAGCTGCTCACGGGGATCCTCGAGGGCTGAGGTCGGTCAGACGCTGAGGTCGGTCAGACGTTGAAGCGGCCCGTACCGCGGAACGACGTCTGCCGGGTCGACCGCAACGCGGACAGGCTCGCCAGCGCGGCGCCCCCCTGCGTGACGACGATCCCCCACACCGCGAGCCGCGAGAACAACCCATCGCGGAAACCGTCGGTGAGGAAGGCCCCCGGGTGGGTGGCGACCGCGGCGATGACCCACATCACGCCGAACAGGAGCACCCCACCGTACGCCCACCGGTGACCTCGCAGGCACCCGAACGCGAGGAGCAGCTGGATCGCCAGGATCACACCGACCAGCAAGGCCCCCGTGTCCGGCTCCAGTCCGAACCGGTCGAACGCCCCGGCCCCGGCGTCCTCGACGACGTGCGGGACGATCGCGATCGGCGACAACGCCGCCAGGACGGCAGCTGCGCTCCCACTCCGCGCACCGTCCTTGCCGACCGCCATCCCTGACACGGTCGTTTCCTCACTCCGCCTGGTCGGGTGCGTCGTGTGAACGCCCTGGTTCGGGTTCCCGGGTGCCGATCTCCGATCGGTCCTCGTCGCCCAGTCGTTCCTTCATCCAGTTGATGATGCCGCCCTTCAGCAGCACCTCGACCTGCCGGTCCGACAGCTGGTGCTCGGCGGTGAACGAGGTGCCCTTGTCGACGTTCTCGACCTCGAGCTGGCGGCCCTCCTGGATCGACTTGTGCACGTTCGTGATGCGCAGTGTGTCGCCCTGGTCGATACTCGCCAGATCGTCGCCGTCGGCGAACGTGAGCGGCAGGACCCCGAAGTTGATCAGGTTCTGCCAGTGGATCCGAGCGTAGTCCCGTGCGATGACGAACCGGAGGCCGAGGTACCGCGGGGCGAGGGCCGCGTGCTCGCGGGACGAACCCTGTCCGTAGTTGGTACCGGCGACGACGGTGTGGCCGCCGCCCTCGCGGACCTCACGCGCACGCTCGTCGTACGTCTCGTCGACGATGTCGAACGTGAACTCGCTGATCTTCGGGATGTTCGACCGGTAGGGGAGCACCCGGGTCCCGGCGGGGAGGATCTCGTCGGTGGAGATGTCGTCGCCCATCTTCAGCAGGACGGGGACCTCCACCTCATCCGGGATCGGATCCATGTCGGGGATGGATGCGATGTTCGGCCCCTTGCGGATCTCGACCTTCCGGGCCTCCTCGGCCGAGGGGGGCTTGCGGAGCATCTCGGTGTTGACGACGATGTCGTCGGGCTCCCGGATCCGGGGGTACTCGATGTCGTACTTGTTCTCGAGATCACGGGGATCGGTGACGACGCCCGTGATCGCCGAGGCGATCGCGGTCTCGGGGCTCACGAGGTGGACCATGTCCTCGCGGGTACCGGACCGTCCCGGGAAGTTCCGGGGGACCGTGCGCACGCTGATCTCGTTCGTGGCGGGGGCCTGGCCCATCCCGATGCAGCCGTTGCAGCCGGCCTGGTGGATCCGCGATCCGCCGTGCAGGAGCTTCAGCAGGTACCCGTCCCGGGTGAGGTTCTCGAGGATCTGCCGCGACGTCGGGTTGATGTCGAGACTGACCCGCTCGTGGGCCAGCTGGCCCGAGCGGTGGAGGATCTCGGCCGGGACGGCGAAGTCCCGGTAGCCGGGGTTCGCGGAGGATCCGATGTAGGCCTGGGCGATGTCCTGTCCGGCGATCTCGCTGACCGGCACGACGTTGCCGGGACTGGTCGGCAGGGCTGCGAGGGGTACGAGCGCGGACAGGTCGATCTCCTCGTGCACGTCGTAATCGGCGTCGTCGTCGGCGACGAGCTCGGTGAAGTCCCCGTCGCGACCCTGGCGAGCCAGGAAGCGGCGGACCTCATCGTCGGCAGGGAACACCGTCGTGGTCGCGCCGAGCTCGGTGCCCATGTTGGCGATGACGTGACGATCCATGCAGGACAGCGTGTCGAGCCCGGGGCCGTAGTACTCGATGATGCGACCGACGCCACCGTCGACGTCGTGCCTCCGGAGCATCTCGAGGATCACGTCCTTCGCGGAGACCCAGTCGGGTAGCTCGCCGGTCAGCTTCACACCCCAGATCTCGGGCATCTTGATCCGCAGCGGCTCGCCGGCCATCGCCAGCGCGACGTCCATGCCGCCGGAGCCGATCGCGATCATCCCGATCGCGCCCGCCGCAGGCGTGTGGCTGTCGGACCCCGTCATCGTCTTGCCGGGCTTGCCGAACCGTTCCTGGTGGACCGGGTGGGACACCCCGTTGCCGGCACGCGAGTACCAGATCCCGAACCGCTCGCAGGCAGACCTCAGGAACAGGTGGTCGTCGGGGTTCTTGTGGTCCTCCTGGATCAGGTTGTGGTCGACGTACTGGGCGGACAGCTCGGTCTTGACCCGGTCGAGGCCCATCGCCTCGAGCTCGAGCATCACCAGCGTCCCGGTGGCGTCCTGTGTGAGCGTCTGATCGATCCGCAACCCGATCGGGGTCCCGGGTTCCATCTCGCCCTCGACGAGATGGTCCGCGATGATCTTCCTGGCGACGTTCTGGCCCACCGGTTGCCTCCTGGGGGTCGGTCCGCGTTGCGCCCGACCCTAGTCCATGTGGGTACTGGGACCCGGTGCCCGGCCGGCCGAGTCAGTATCCGCGGACGTCAGGGGCGGGCAGCTCGCCTAGAGACGGTCGCGGAGCCAGGCATCGTGGGCGGCCCCACGTCCTCCGCGGCCGTCCTAGAGACGGTCGCGGAGCCAGGCGATGTCGTCGGCCTGTCCGACGTCGTCGTCCTCGGGGGTCTCGACGATGACGGGGGCGCCCGCGTCGCGGACGACCTGGACCAGGAGATCCGGGTCGATCTGGCCGCGGCCGATGTTCGTGTGGCGGTCCCGTCCCGAGCCGAAGGCGTCCTTCGAATCGTTGAGGTGCACGAGGTCGATCCCCCCGACCGCGTCCTCGAGCCGCTCGACGGCGGTAGCCAGGTCCTCCCCGGCGGCGTGCGTGTGACACGTGTCGAGGCAGAACCCGAGCGGCACGTCCATATCGGCGATCGCCTCCCACAGCCGTGCGAGCACGTCGAACCCCCGGGCCATCGCGTTCACCCCACCCGCGGTGTTCTCGATGTACAGGGGGATCTCGGTCTCGAGCGGTTCCAGGGCCTTGCGCCAGCGATCGAACCCCGTCTCGGGGTCCTCGTCCTCCTCGAGGTACCCGGCGTGGACGATGACCGCCTTCGCGCCGATGTTCGCGGCCGAGCTGCAGGTCTCCTGGATCAGCTTGCGGCTGGGGTGGCGGACCCGTGGGTTCGTCGACACCACGTTGATCAGGTACGGCGCGTGGACGTAGACGTCCATCCCCGAGGCCTTGAGCTCATCGACATCGTGGCGCGTCTTGGGGAGCTTCCAGCCCTTCGGGTTGGAGAGGAAGAACTGGACGATGTCGGCCTTGCGGTCCGCGGCTGCCGTGAGCGGGTCGCGGTTGGAGACGTGGGCGCCGATCAGCATCGCGGGCCACCGTACCGTCGAGGCTGCTTCGCGCCGTGGACCCTCCTGTGGAAGTATGGGGGTCCCTTCCCCGCGCCCCGCACGCACCTCCTGCTCTGACCGCGAAGCCGACCCCAGGACCTCACCGTGCAGTTCGCCCCGCACACCGACGATGACGTCGCCCGCATGCTGTCAACCCTGGGGATCGACGACGTCGGCGACCTGTTCGAGCACATCCCCGCCGGGGTCCGCGCGCGGGACACGATCGACCTGCCGGACGGGATCTCCGAGGAGGAGGTCGCGGGGTACCTCGAGCGTCTCGCGGGTCGCAACCGCACCGATCTGGTGTGCTTCGCCGGCGGAGGTGCCTACGACCACTACGTCCCCGCGTTCGTCCCGGCGATCCTGTCCCGGGGAGAGCTCTACACGAGCTACACGCCCTACCAGCCCGAGGTGAGCCAGGGCGTCCTCCAGGCGCTGTTCGAGTACCAGACGGTGATCTGCGAGCTGACGGGGTTGGATGTCAGCAACGCCTCCCTCTACGACGGGGCGTCAGCCGTGTCGGAGGCTGTGAACCTGGCGCATGGGGCGACGGGACGTCGGGGTGTCGTGCTGTCCGGCGGGCTGGCCTCCGCGACCCGGGAGGTCGCCCGCACGTTCGCGCACCCGCAGGGGTTCGACGTCCGAGAGGTCGCCCTGGGTGCGGATGGACGCACGCCCGTGCCGGACCTCGACGGATCGGTCGCCGCGTACGTGTTGGCGCAGCCGAACCAGCTCGGGGTCATCGAGGATGTCCGGGCGCACGCGGAAGCGGCGCACGCGGTCGGAGCGCGGTTCGTGGTGTCGCTCGACGCGACCGTGGCCGGGTTGCTGCCGTCCCCCGGCCACCAGGGCGCCGATCTGGTCGTGGGCGACGGGCTGCAGCTCGGCAACGGGTTGAACTACGGCGGGCCCTCGTTCGGGTTCCTCGCGGCGCGCTTGGACGACGTCCGCCGGCTGCCGGGACGGCTCGTCGGCGAGACCGTCGACGTCCGCGGCAACCGTGGCTACGTCCTGACGTTGCAGGCCCGGGAGCAGCACATCCGCCGTGAGAAGGCCACCTCGAACATCTGCACCAACCAGACCCTGAACGCCTTGGCCGGGTTGCTCTACCTGGTGTGGCTGGGACCGGGGGGACTGCGGGACCTCGCGACGAGCTGCGTCCAACGGGCGCACGACCTCGCGGACCGCGTGACCGAGGTGGAGGGGATCGAGCTCGCCACATCGGCGCCGTTCTACAAGGAGTTCGCGGTCCGGGTCCCGGGGGACCCCGACGGCTTCGTCGGAGCCGTGGCCGACGAGGGCTTCCTGGTCGGTCCCGTGGTCCCCGACGGACCGGCCGAGGGAGCGGTCTTGATCGCTGCGACCGAACGCCGGACCGCACGGGATGCGGAAGGACTGACCCAGGCGGTCGCCCGCGCCGCGAAGGAGGTGGCGGCATGACGCAGCTCATGGGCGAGGCGAAGACGGCGGAACCGCTCGTGTTCGAGCGTTCCAGACGGGGACGCCGCGCGAGCACCCTCCCGACGTTGGACATCACCGAGCGCCCGGTCGAGGAGCTGCTGCCGGGGGTCGAGCTGGCGGACGATCCGCCGCCGCTCCCGGAGGTGAACGAGCGGGAGCTCGTCAAGCACTACACGCGCCTGTCCCAACGCAACCACGGGATCGACCTCGGCTACTACCCCCTGGGGTCGTGCACGATGAAGTACAACCCGAAGATCGCCGAGCGGGTGGCGGCGCTGGAGGGGTTCACGCGGCTGCATCCGGCGACCCCGGCGCGGCTCGCGCAGGGCACGCTCGAGGTGCTGCACGAGGTCGAGCGCTGGGTGTGCGAACTGACCGGCATGCACGCAGCGACGCTGCAGCCCTCCGCCGGCGCCCAGGGCGAGCTCGTCGGGTTGATGATCATGCGCGCGTTCCACGAGGCGAACGGGGATGCCCGGCAGAAGGTCATCATCCCGGACTCCGCGCACGGGACGAACCCCGCGTCCGTGACGCTCGGCGGGTACGAGACCGTCGAGGTCCCCTCATCCGAACAAGGGCTCGTCGACGTCGATGCGCTGGCCGAGCTGATCGACGGGGACGTGGCCGGGTTGATGCTGACGAACCCCAACACGCTCGGCTTGTTCGAGCGCAAAATCGAGCGGATCGCCGAGCTCCTGCACGAGGTCGGGGCGCTGCTGTACTACGACGGCGCGAACTTCAACGCGATCCTGGGGCGGGTCCGTCCGGGCGACATGGGGTTCGACATCGTCCACCTCAACGTCCACAAGACGTTCGCCACGCCCCACGGTGGCGGGGGGCCGGGCGGGGGACCGGTGGGCGTCTCC
>JAHWKO010000082.1 GCA_019347855.1 Actinomycetota bacterium | reverse complement strand
GGGCTGGATGAAGCCGTAGCCCTTCTCCGCGTTGAACCACTTGACGGTTCCCTCTGGCATGTGTGCTGTCCTTCGTGTGTTGCTTCGCGCCACGCCGTTCTCAGTGCTTCCACATCGAGGGACTTCACGTACCGAGGTACTGCAAGATCTTCGAGGGAGGCCGCACGCGCTCTGGGCGTGCATATCCGGTGTAGCCCCATCAGACTACCCCTGCGGGGGTGAGGCCACCAGTCCGGAAGGAGGGGTGTGGATACCGGCCCGGTCTGGGGAGCTGACGTAGCCGTCGATGCGCCGCCGTTGCTCGAGGACGTCCGCTCCGAGGTGTGCGTCGTCGGGCTCGGAGGAGCCGGGTTAGCGGCGCTGCGTCGCCTGCACGAACGAGGGGTCGACACCGTGGGGATCGACGCCGGGTCGATCGGCGGAGGAGCCTCCGGTCGGAACGGCGGGTTCCTGCTCGGTGGGGCGGCCCGCTTCCACCACGATTTCGTGCGGCAGGTCGGTCGGGACCGGGCGGTCGCGATCTACCGTGCCACGCTCGACGAGCTCGACCGGATGGTGGCCACCCACCCCCGCCTGGTCCGTCGGACCGGCAGCCTGCGGATCGCGGCCTCCGACGAGGAACTCGCGGATTGCGTGAAGCACCGTGACGCACTGGTCGCCGATGGGATCGCCGTCGCCGACTACGACGGGCCCGAGGGACGTGGTCTCCTGCTCCCCGACGACGCGGCGTTCGATCCGCGAGCCACGTGCCGGACCGAGGCCGCGGGGCTGGTGGAGTCAGCGGTCCGCCTCCATGGGCGCACGCCCGCGACGGGGATCGGGACCGGATCGGTGCGGACCGCGTCCGCGGAGATCCGGTGCGACGCCGTCATCGTCGCGGTCGACGGTGGGCTCGAGGGGTTGCTCCCCGAGCTGCGGGGACGCGTGCGGACGGCCCGCGCACAGATGCTCGGGACGGCTCCGGTCGACGAACCGCTCTTCCCGCGGCCGGTGTACCGACGCTGGGGCTACGACTACCACCAGCAGCTACCCAACGGTCGGATCGTCCTCGGGGGCTTCCGGGACCGGGGAGGCGAGGCCGAGTGGGGCGCGCCACCCGTGGCGGCCGAACCCGTCCAGGCGCTCCTGGAGCGCCACCTGCGGGAGGAGCTCGAGGTCGACGCCGAGATCACCCACCGGTGGGCCGGCGCCATCGCGTTCACCGAGGACGGACTGCCGGTCCTCGAGGAGGTCCGGGCTGGCGTGCTGGCCTGCGGTGCCTACAGCGGGACCGGGAACCTGATCGGACGGCTGGCGGGACGCGCCGCCGCCGACCTGGTGGTCGACCGCCGGTCCGCGCTGGCTGGGATGCTGGCCGGTTAGACCCTCACCGCCAGGGCAGCCACGATCCGCTGTCGCTCGTGTCGTCGTCCCGGCGCCACATCGCCCCGGCCACCCCGAGCGCCGCCGCGCCGAGTGCCGCACCGACGGCCACGACCTTGCCGCGGTTGCGGTCGAGCGCGAACTGCAGGCTCGAGTCCTGGGCGCGGTCCCCGAAGGGGCCGTGCGTGCCGTAGTCTTCGTCCTGGTCCGCGGGCTCGAACAGGTTGTCGGGGCGGTCCGGCCGGGTGTCCTCATCGGTCTTCTGGGACTCGACGCCCTGCCACGCGAGGTACCTGGCGACGAGGTTGGACGCCACCTTGTTGCCGAGGATCGTCTGGACGGTGGAACCGCCGACGTAGATCTCGGGGCGGTCGCTGTGCGCCGCGAAGTAGACCGCCCGGGCGGCGACCTCGGGCTGGAAGATCGGCGGCACGGGCTGGGGGTTCTTGTCGAGCTTGCTGCGACCCCACTGGAACTGCGGGGTGTTCAGCGCCGGCATCTGGACCACGGACAGGTGGATGTCGCTGTCCTCGTGCATGAGCTCGGTCCGGACCGACTCGAGGAACCCGTTGATGGCGTGCTTGGCACCGCAGTACGCGGACTGGATCGGGATGCCCCGGTAGCTGAGGGCGGAGCCGACCTGCACGATCGTCCCCCGGTTGCGGGTACGGAAGCGGCGCAGCGCCGACATCGTCCCGTACACGGAGCCGAGGTACGTCACGTCCGTGACCCGCTCGAACTCCTCGGGCGTCAGTTCGTGGAACCGCGAGTACACGGTCACCATCGCGTTGTTGATCCAGGTGTCGATCGGTCCGAACGCGTCCTCGACCTCGCGGGCCGCAGCTTCGACCTGGTCGGCGTCCGCGACGTCGCACTGGACCGTGTGCGCCTGACCGCCGGCCTGCTCGACCTCCTTGGCCGCTCCGTCGAGCCCCGCCTGGCCGCGTGCCAAGAGGCCGACCCGCGCCCCGCGCCGCGCGAACTCCAGCGCGGTGGCGCGACCCACCCCCGCGGACGCTCCGGTGATGACGACGGTCTCGGGCGTCTCCATGGGTGCTCCCCCGATCGACGGCTGCTCGTTACCCCCAGGCAACCGTCGTCGCGGTCGGTCCCGCAAAGACCGTTCGGGCAGCTACTCAGTCCCGCCGATCCTCACCACCCGAGCGGTCCAGCAGGTCGTAGACCTCCTCGGCCCGGTAGCGGCGGTGGCCGCCCAAGGTCCGGATCGCGTCCAGCTTGCCGGCGCTCGCCCAGCGGGTGATCGTCTTCGGGTTCACGCCGAAGAGCCGAGCTACCTCCCCCGGGGTGAGCAGCTCGTCGTTGCCACGGTCACGGCCACGGTCACGCTGCATGGTTGCCCCCTTCGGTGCGTCGACTCCGACGTGAGTGTGTCGCACCTCCCCCGGGCCGGGAAAGACCGATTCGTGCCATCTCGCCCTGGCCCGTTCGGACCACCGTCCATGGCTCGACCGGGTGATGGTGCCCCCCCCCCGGACGTCCCCTCAGTTCGTCTGGTAGCGCATCCGGTGCAGCTGCCAACGGCCCGCGACCTTCTCGTACCCCGATGTCGCGGCGCCCACGTCGCCCCGCTCGAGGTCGGTCAGCACCTGCCACAGGTCCTCGCAGCTGTTGTCCGTCGCGAGGTCGCCGTCGGGGATCAGATCGGTGAGCCCGCCGTAGTCGAGCTCGACGATGCTCTGGTCGTCGAAGCTGGCGATCCACTCGATCAGGTCGGCCAACGGGTCGACCAGCGGGTCGGCGCCCTCGATCGTGGCTTCGAGCACGTCGATCACGCGATCGAGCCGGTCCATCGCCGAGGCGGCCTGCGTGAGGTACGTCAGCCGCGGCCCGCCGCCCTCGGGAGGGTTGACGAGGTGTCGCTCGTCCGGTCCGAAGACCACGAACCAGCGCAGCGGCACCTCCCAGCAGGATTCCTGGATGTGCGGGGGACGCTGCAGCCGCTCCACGGCGAGGACGGCGTCCCGGGCCTCCTCGGGGGACAGGAACGCGTCGACCGCCGGTTCGGGGACCATCTCGCGGAACGCGAGCAACGCGACGGCGTGCCGTTCGGCCAGCTGCAGGGGGCACACGTGGATCCGTCGTCCCACGCGGCGCACCAGCGCGCCGCGCGTCGTCACGGGCCGGTCACCGCTGATCATCCGGGAGACCGCGACCCGCGACTCGGTCCTGATAGCGGCACCCAGGGACAGGCCGTTGCCCTCGGCGACGTAGCGGCCCCACCGCTCCTGATCGCGCTCCGGGAGCGCGTCGAGCGGCTCGAAGACTCGGAGGTAGGCACAGGGAACCATCGTCACGGCAAGGTAGCGGACGGGCCTCCTACGATCGTGGTGTTGTGCGGCGGAACCTGCCGCGGGGCACTTGGAGCGGGCGGCGCGATCCGCTGGCCGATCCACCGAGAGAGCCACACGTCCGGTGCGACCCACCGGAGAGGAGAGCGAACATGTCCGGCCCCTTCTCCCTGATGGAGGGCCACGAGCAGGTGGTCTTCCTGTCCGATGACGAGACCGGCCTCCGTTGCATCGTGGCGATCCACTCGACGGCCCTGGGCCCGTCGCTGGGCGGCACGCGCTTCTACCCCTACGCGACCGAGGATGACGCGCTCGTCGATGCCCTCCGGCTGAGCCGCGCGATGACCTACAAGGCTGCCTGCGCCGGACTGTCCCTCGGCGGCGGCAAGGCGGTCATCATCGGCGACCCCGAGACCGACAAATCCGAGCCGCTCCTGCGCGCCTACGGCCGCGGCCTCGCCAGCCTGAACGGCAGGTACATCACCGCCTGCGACGTCGGCACGTACCCCGACGACATGGTCGTGGTCGGTGAGGAGTCCCGTTGGGTGACCGGCAAGGACGTCGCCCACGGCGGGTCCGGTGACAGCGGGGTCACCACCGCGCAGGGCGTGTTCATCTCGGTGCAGGCGGTCGCCGACCACCTGTGGGGCGATCCGAGCCTGGCCGGACGCCACGTCGCCGTCCAAGGGTTGGGCAAGGTCGGAGCCCGACTGGTCGGACACCTCGCCGAGACCGGGGCCAAGCTGACGGTCACCGACGTCGACGAGGACGCGGTGGACGATGTCACTGGCCGGTACGGGGCGGAGGTCGTCGACCCGGACGAGATCTACGACGTGGACGCGGACATCCTGTCGCCCAACGCGCTCGGCGCGGTCGTGAACGACCGGACGATCCCGCGTCTCAGCGTCGAGGCCGTGTGCGGCGGGGCCAACAACCAACTGGAGGACGTCGAGGACGCAGCGCGGCTGCAGGAACGGGGGATCCTGTACGCGCCGGACTACGTGGTGAACGCCGGTGGGCTGATCCAGGTCTCGGACGAGCTCGAGGAGGGCGGCTACTCCCCCGACCGGACCCTGCGCAAGGCCGAGCGGATCGGGACGACGCTGCGCGAGATCTTCGCGCTGGCCGACGAGCACGACGTCACGACCGAGATCGCTGCCGAGCGGGTCGCCGAGCGCCGGATCGCCGCCATCGGTCGGCTCCGCCGGTTCTACCTGCCGGGCGGGACCGCCTCGGGCGTCTGAGCCGCCGTCGTGTCGACGGGGGTCTCGGACCGGATCGGCAGGACGACCTCGAAGGTCGTACCGACGCCTTCCTTGGAGTCCACGGACACGTGACCCCCGTGCGCGGTCACGAGCGTCTTCACGATGTACAGGCCGAGCCCGACGCCGGGCCCGCCCGAGCCCGACTGGCGGAACCGCTCGAAGACGTAGGGGAGGTCGCGCTCCAGGATCCCCTCGCCGTGGTCACGCACCCGCACGTGCACCTCGGCGCCCGCCCGGATCAGCTCGACCCGGATCGGCGTGGCGGCTGGGGAGTACTTGACCGCGTTCTCGAGCAGGTTCGAGAACACGTGCTTCAGCGCCTCCTCGTCGCCGTAGACCACGAGCGGCCGGTCCGTGCCCTCGACGTCGATGTCCCGCGCGACGCCCTCCTGGCCCTGCGCCGCGGCAGCGACGGTGTCGGAGAGCTGTTCCAGCAGCTCACCGAGGTCGATCGGCTCGCGTCGGAGCTCGGCTCCGGCCTCGACGCTGGAGCTGCGCAGCACCTCCTCGATCATCGACAGCAAGCGCTTGCCCTGCTCCTCGATGTTCTCCATCGCCAGCTCGCGCTTGTCCTCCGGGAGCCGGTCCCAGCGGCGGCGCAGCATGTTCGCGAACCCGATGATCGCGGTCAGTGGGCTCTTGAGGTCGTGGACCATCGTGGCGACGAACTCACTGCGCATCTCGATCACATCGGCCAGACGAGCGGCCGTGTGGCGCTCCTGCTCGAACCGTTGGGCGTTGGCGACGGCGGTCGCCGCGTGCTCGGCGAACAGCCCGATCGACCGGAGGTCGAGATCGCTGAACGCGCGGGCGGCGGCGCTCCGCTCTAGCGACAGCACGCCGAGCGGTTCCTCGGCGACGATGAGCGGCGCGATGATCGCGGTGCCCCGCTTGTCCCGTCGCGTCGACACGCCCGGGATCTGTCCCTCGGTCACGGTGCCGTCCACCAGGAGCGGCTCACGCTCGGTCGCTGCGATACCGGCCAGCCCCTGGTCGGCGCGCGCGGTCGAGCCGACGGGGGCAGCGTCCTCGCCGCTGCTCACCGCGACCCGCAGGTGGTCCCCCTCACGCAGCATGACCGAGCCGTTGCGCGCGCGGGTCAGCTCGAAGGCCGAGTCGAGGATGACCTGCAGGACCTCATCCATGGTGAGGACCGAGTTCACGACCCGGCCGACCTTCGAGAGCGTCGTGAGGTCCTGGATCCGCGTCTCGAGAGCGGTAGTCAGCACCTGTTGGTCGACGAGTGCGCGCGTGAGGCGACGCAGCGTCCGCTCCTGGTCCGCGACGTACAGGAGGAAGGCGAAGGACAGGCCGAGGAAGCTCCACCGCAGCGCGGGGCTGTCCGGCAGCAGCTCGGCCAGACCGGCCTCGGCGAAGATCAGGACGATCACGCTCGACACCGCGATCAGGAAGATGCCCGCCACGATCCACAACTGCCAGCGGCGGCGCTCGACGGCCTCCAGCGAAGGGGTCCGGTCCCGGCTGAGTCGCTGGATCCGGGCAGGCTCGGACGGCGCTCCGGCCGCGCCGGCTCGTTGGCTCATGCCCCGGTCTCCGTCCGTCAGCCGGTCCGCGTCACGCCCGCTCCGGGGCGGACCCTCCCGAGGATCCACGCCGGCACCTCACGTTCGTTCAACAGGGTGACGGCCGCCTCCGCGTCCTCGGCGGGAACGACGGCGACCATGCCCACGCCCATGTTGAACGTCCGCCACATCTCTTCTTCGGCCACCGGACCCCAGGACTGGAGTCGCGCGAAGATCCGGGGCTGATCCCAGGTGCCCTCGTCGACGTCCGCACCGAGCCCGTCCGGGAGGATCCGGGGCAGGTTCCCGGGGAGACCGCCGCCCGTGATGTGGCAGAGCGCGTGCACCTCGACCGAGCGGATCAGCGCGAGGCAGTCCGGGGCGTAGATCCGTGTCGGGGTCAGGAGGACCTCGCCCAGTGACCGTCCGAGGTCGTGGGGCTCGGATAGGTCCATGCCGTCCACGATCCGGCGGATCAGGCTGTAGCCGTTGCTGTGCGGGCCGGACGAGGCCATGGCCACGAGCACGTCCCCGTCGACGACCCGGTGCGGGCCGAGGAGGGCTCCCTCCTCCACGACGCCGACGCCGAAGCCCGCGAGGTCGAACGCATCGGGCTCGAGCAGACCGGGGTGCTCGGCGGTCTCGCCTCCGACGAGGGCGCAGTTCGCCAGCCGGCACCCCTCGGCGATGCCCGTCACGATGCGGGTGACCCGCTCGGGGTCGAGTTCGCCGACCGCGAGGTAATCGTTGAAGAACAGCGGCTCGGCGCCGGTCACCACCAGGTCGTCCACGACCATGGCAACGAGGTCCTGTCCCACCGTCTCGAGCAGGTCGAGCTGGCGGGCGAGCTCCACCTTCGTGCCGACGCCGTCCGAGCTGCTGACGAGCAGCGGCTCCTCGTAGGCGTCGCGGTCGAAGGCGAACAGACCCCCGAACCCGCCGATGCCGCCGCGCACCTCGGGGCGCCGCGCGCGTTCGAGCACCGCCGACAGCTGCTCGACGGACCGGTCGGCGGCGTCCAGGTCGACGCCAGCGTCCGCGTACGACAGGGGCTCGGGCTGCTCCTCGATGGTCGGCTCCTCGTCCGGGGTCGCCATGGTCGCACATCGGGCGGTCCTACTCTGCCTGGCGTGGAAGAGATCCGTGAGCTCACCGACGAGGACGTCGACGCCGCCTGGGACCTGAGTCGGCAGGCGTTCAACCTCGGGGACGATCGGCGCGAGCGGTTCGGCGAGATCTTCCAGCCTGACCGATCGCTCGGGTCGTTCGAGGACGGCCGCATGGTGGGCAAAGTCGTCACCCACGAGCTCGGCCAGTGGTTCGGCCGACGTGCCGTCCCGATGGGGGGCCTGGCGGGCGTGACCGTCGCGCCGGAGCACCGGGGCGCCCGGGTCACCACGCAGCTGCTGGAGGTCGAGCTCGGACGGATGCGCGAGCGGGGCGAGGTCATCAGCACCCTGTACCCCGCGACCATCGCCCCGTACCGGCGTTCCGGCTGGGAGGTCGCCGGTTCGCGGGTGAGGCGGACCGTGTCGCTGCGCTCGCTGGCCGGGCTCCCGAGACCGTCAGAGCCGGTCGAGCTCGTGGAGGCGGACCTGCCACCGGACCTCGAGACGTTCGCCGGGATCTACGGCCGGGTGGCCCGGGACCACCCCGGGTGGGTCGACCGCGACCAACGTTGGTTCCGGGAACGGGCGGCCTGGTGGACGAGCCGGGATCACGCGTACGCCTACCTCGCCCACGATGGTGACGGCGAGGTCACGGGGTACGTCGTCTACCACCACACCAGCGGCCGGGAGGACGAGTTCTACGGGCTCGGGCTCGACGAGCTGGTCGCGGTCGGCCGGGACTCCACGCTGGCGCTCTGGCGGCTGCTCGCATCGAACCGTGGCGTCTCCGGACACGTCGCCTTCCACGGGGGTCCCGAGGAGCCGCTGTACCTGCTGCTGGCCGAGCAGGACACGGACGTGGAGCAGGACTGGCGGTGGATGACGCGGCTGGTAGATCTGCCGGGTGCGCTGGCGGCGCGCGGCTGGCCGGCTGGGGCTGAGCTGGAGGCGCACCTAGAGGTCGCGGATGCTCAGGTCGCGGCGAACGCCGGCCGGTGGGTCCTGACGGTCCGGGACGGCCAGGGCCACGCCGAGCGCGGGGGCGACGGCACCGTCCGCGCCCCGATCGGGGCGCTCGCCCCCCTGTACACGGGCATGGTCTCCGCACGGACCCTCGCGCGCCTCGGCCTGGTCGAGGGGGCTGACGAGCCGACGCTCGGGGCGCTGGAAGGCGCCTTCGCGTCCCCCGCCCCCTGGATGGTCGACTTCTTCTGATGGGACGCACATGAGCGCGGACGACGGCGGGCTGGTCGACGAGGTGACCGACCTCCTCCAACGGTTGATCCAGGCGGGCTGCGTCAACGACGGCACCGAGGGGTCCGGGCAGGAGTCGCGGGCGGTCGACATCCTGCGCCCCTACCTCGAGGGATCCGGGCTGGAGATCGAGACCTACGAGCCACGCCCCGGCCGCCAGAGCCTGATCGCCCGCATCGAGGGCACCGACCGGGACGCGCCCTCGTTGATGCTCATGGGGCACACCGACGTGGTCCCCGCGGATGCCCAGCGCTGGGACCGTGACCCCTTCGGCGGCGAGCTCGTGGACGGGGTGGTGTGGGGGCGGGGCGCCGTCGACATGCTGAACCTCACCGCATCGATGGCCGTTGCCGTCCGACGCCTCGCCGACCGCGGCTTCACGCCTCGAGGTGACCTCGTGTACCTGGCGGTCGCCGCCACGGCCCTGCCCTACGCGATGGGAACGGGCGGTTCGGGCGGCGGGCGGACCTCGGACGTCACCGCACGCCTGGTCCAGTCCAGCGCCGGGCGGCTGCTCCTGCTGGCGATCGGCGCCGCCGTCCTCGTCGTCGCAGTAGGTGCCTTCACGGTCAGCCGGACCCTGGCCCTGAGTGAGTTCGACGCCGACCTCACCTTCCGCTCGCAGTCGAACGCCAGCCTCGAGCGGGTGCTGGAGACGCCGCCGGTCGCGAGTCGGCTCGATGCCGGATGCGGGCCGCTGACCACGCCGACCCACAAGCTCGTGCCCGACGTGCGCTGGATCCTCGACCTGCCGCCCGATCGGGTGGTCGCGCGCAGCGATCCCGCCGGCACCGGACGCTACGAGCGCGGCGTCTCGGTGCTCGTGCACGGGCGCGCCGCGGTCTTCTCCCAGGCGCTGCCCGACGAGTCCAGCGAGGTGCGCCACAACCTCCCCCTGCCCGGCTACGAGCGCGTCGCGACCAGCGCGTACTACGGAGCCTATGTCAACTGTTGAGGCACCCCCGCGCCGCGGCGCCGGCCCCGGGCGCCTCGAGCTGGGGCCCGACGGGCCGCCGTTCCCGGCGGCGCCGCCCCCGACGCGACCGCGAGCCCGGCCGTCGGGGAGAGCGACCGCAGGGACAAACCGCCGCACGTGCGCATCCGCGCCCGCAACGTCTCCCTCGACGAGGTGAAGGGTGTGCGCCTCGACCAGCTGCGGACGCTCCTGTCGGTGGACGACCTCGTCGAGCGGATCTTCCGCACGCTCGAGCGCCAGGGCGAGCTGGACGACACGATCGCCTTCTTCCTCTCCGACAACGGCTACCTCTGGGGCGAGCACGGGATCGACAAGAAGTTCGTCCCCTACACCTC
>JAHWKO010000081.1 GCA_019347855.1 Actinomycetota bacterium | reverse complement strand
GTCTGGAACGGCCCGATGGGCGTGTTCGAGTGGGAGGCGTTCGCCGAGGGCACCCGGGGGGTGGCCCGTGCGGTCGCGGACGCTGCCGCGTTCACGGTGGTGGGCGGCGGGGACAGCGCCGCCGCGGTCCGTCGGCTCGGGCTCGACGACCGTGTCGACCACGTCTCGACCGGGGGAGGGGCGGCGCTCGAGCTGCTCGAGGGCACGGACCTCCCGGGGGTCGCGGTCCTGCGCGGCGGCCGTGTGCGCGGCTCGTACACCGCTTGACGTCCGATCCGGTGCGTGCGGCAAGCGCATGCTCGGCTTCCGACGACCGCCTTCGTTGTCAATGGTCATCCGTGGGTGTTAGGGTCCTACCGCTGTCGTAGGTAGCTGCCCTGGGGGGCGTCCCGCGGTCCGAGACCCCGGTTGCCCCGTCCCAGCAGGTCCCTGCGGCGCCACTGCAACCGGAGGGGACAGCGGTGTCCCGCAGGGGCCGAACCCGCCACGCGCGACCGCTCTCCCAGGAGGAACCCCATTGAGATCATCCATCCCCAAGCCGATCCGCGTGCTCGCGGTCGTCGCCATCCTCGCGATGGTCGCGGTCGCCTGCGGTGACGGCGGCGGTGACCCGGGAGCCAGTCCGGGCGCCACCGGAACCGCACCCGACGGTGGTGAGGGCGCCGAAGGCGGCGAGTTCTCCATCTACATCTGTGAGCCAGAGCACATGATCCCGTCGAACGCGGCGGAGACGTGTGGATCCCAGGCTCTGAGCTCGCTCTTCCGTGGGCTCATCAACTACGACACCGAGGACCTGTCCGCGACCTTCGAGGACGCGGTCGGCGAGTCGATCACCACCGAGGACAACCAGACCTTCACGGTGAAGCTGAAGGACGGCTGGACGTTCCACAACGGTGACCCCGTCGACGCGCAGGCGTTCGTGGACTCCTGGAACTTCGCGACCTACGCGCCCAACGCGCAGCAGAACGCGAACTTCCTGTCCAACATCGAGGGCTACGAGGCGGTCAACCCGCCCGTGCCCGAGGGTGAGTCGGAGGCCCCCGAGCCGTCCGCCGAGACCCTGTCCGGTCTGACGGTCGTCGACGACCTCACCTTCGAGGTGACCCTGTCCGAATCGTTCGCGCAGTGGCCGCTGACCGTGGGCTACACCGCGTTCTTCCCGATGCCGTCCGAGGCGTTCGACGACCCGGAGGCATACGAGCAGTCCCCGATCGGCAACGGCCCGTTCCAGATGGACGGTGACTGGGAGCACAACCAGCAGATCCGTCAGGTCCGGTACGAGGACTACGCGGGCTCGCAGCCGGCGAAGGCCGACGCGGTCGTGTACCAGATCTACGCGGACCTCAACACCGCGTACAACGACCTGCTGGCCGGCAACCTGGACATCATGGACTCGGTCCCGCCGGAGCAGCTGGAGTCCGCCAAGCAGGAGTTCGGTGACCGGTTCATCGAGCGTCCGAGCTCGGTGTTCCAGTTCCTCGGGATCCCGATGTACGACGAGCAGCTCGGCACCGCCGCTGGTGAGGCCGGCAGGCAGCGCCGTCTGGCGCTGTCGCTCGCGATGGACCGTCAGGCGATCGCCGACACCATCTTCAACGGCACGGTGACCCCGGCACACGGGTTCGTCTCGCCGGTCGTCCCCGGAGCACGTGACGACGCGTGTCCCGACACCACACACCACGACCCCGAGCGCGCGGTTGAGCTCTGGGAGCAGGCCGGCGGCTACGAGGGCACGATGACCGTCTGGTTCAACGCCGGTGGTGGTCACGACGAGTGGGTCAACGCCGTCGCGAACCAGTGGCGCCAGACCCTGGGCATCGAGGAGATCACCTTCGAACAGCTGCAGTTCGCGGAGTACCTGCAGCTCGGTGAGGAGCAGGGCTACACCGGACCGTTCCGTCTGGGTTGGGCCTTCGACTACCCGAGCCCGCAGAACTACCTCGAGCCGATCTTCGCCACCGGCGGGTCGTCGAACAACTCCGGCTACTCCAACGAGGAGGTCGACGAGCTCATCGCCCAGGGCAACCAGGCCGGCTCCATCGAGGAGGGCATCGAGTTCTACCAGCAGGCCGAGGACGTCGTGCTGCAGGAAATGCCACACATCCCCATCTCGATGGGACGAGTGTCGGCGGCACACAGCCCCAACGTGAGCAACGTCGTCATCGACGCGTTCACGCAGGTGCACGCCAACCAGGTGACCGTCAACCAGTAGCACCACACGGTGGGCCGTCCGCGATCGAGCGGGCGGCCCGTCCTCGTTCCCCGGCTGGGGGCGGCCGACCGGCCGCCCCCGGTCGCACGTCACGGTGCCAGACGACGGAACCTCACCCTCCCCGGAGGGCATCGTCTAGCATCCGGCGGGAGCAGCTCTCCTCGCCGCCCCGATCGTCGCGAGGAGCCGACACCGTCACGAGCCGCGGGAAGCGAACGACCGGAGGATCCACGTGGGCCGTTACGTCATCCGCCGGGTCCTGCAGTTCATCCCGGTGTTCATCGGCGCCACGTTCCTGATCTTCGCGATGGTCTTCGCGATCCCCGGCGACCCGATCAGGGCGCTGTCCGGCGAACGGCCCATGCCCCCCAACACCCGCCAGGCCCTCCAGGAGCGGTACAACACCAACGACGCCCTGATGGTCCAGTACGGCAAGTACATCGGTGTCCTCGACGACGAGCAGGACGGGTACTCGGGCATCATCCAGTGCGTCACGTTCAGCAAGTTCGGGACGTGCGACTTCGGTGAGGACTTCCGCGGCCGGCCCGTCACCGCCTACTTCCAGGAGCGCATCCCGATCACGGCCAAGCTCGCCCTGGGGGCGTTCGTCTTCGAGACGATCCTCGGCCTGGTGGCCGGGGTCCTCGCCGGGCTGCGCAAGGGCGGCTTCGTCGACAACCTCGTCCTGGTCTCCACGACCGCGGTGATCTCGATCCCGATCTTCGTGCTGGGCTTCATCGCACAGCTCGTCCTGGGCGTCAGGTTCCAGATCTTCCCCGTCGCAGGGGTCCGGCAGGGGTTGCAGAGCTACATCCTGCCGTCGATGGTCCTCGGTTCGGTGTCGCTGGCGTTCATCGCACGGCTCACGCGCACGAGCCTCGTCGAGAACCTGCGTTCCGACTACGTGCGCACCGCCACCGCGAAGGGGCTCCGCCGGCGGCGGGTGGTCGGGCTGCACGCGTTGCGGAACTCCCTGATCCCGGTGATCACCTTCATCGGTGTCGATCTCGGCGCGCTGATGGGCGGGGCGATCATCACCGAGACGATCTTCAACATCCCGGGCCTGGGACGTGCCGTGTTCGAAGCCGTCGGACGCCAGGAGGGCACGGTGGTGGTGGGCATCACGACGTTCCTGGTCCTGATCTTCATGGTGTCCAACCTGGTGGTGGACGTCCTGTACGCGGTCCTCGACCCCCGGATCCGGTACGAGTGAGCGAGCAACCGATCCCGAGCCCGACGGACCACCCCGGAGTGCGGCATGGCTGACGACCAGCGCCCCAGGTCGGAGCGACCCCCGCAGGAGCGCCGCAAGGACGCGGACCTGCCTGCAGGTCAGCCCGCGTTCGAGGGCGGAGAGGAGCGTGGCGAGGCCGCGATCGCCGACCGGGAACAGGAGCTGTCCGGCCGCGAGGCGAGCCTCTGGGCCGATGCCTGGCGGGAGCTGCGCACGAGCCCGCTGTTCCTGGTGTCCGCCTTCCTCATCGTCGTCTACACGATCATGGCGATCTGGCCACAGCTGTTCACGACGTTCTACCCCGGCATCGACGACCCGGAGCTGTGCCTGCTCGGCCGGTCGCTGGAGCGCCCGAGCGGCACCCACTGGTTCGGCTTCGACCTCCAGGGCTGCGACTACTACGCCCGGACGGTCTACGGGGCCCGGGTCTCGATGATCATCGGGGTGACCGTCGTGTTCTTCGCGGCGGTCATCGCGATCATCGGCGGAACGGTGGCCGGTTTCTACGGGGGGAAGACGGACACCGTCGTGGCCCGGGTCACCGACATGTGGTTCGCGATCCCCACGATCCTGGGGGGCATCGTCATCATCAGCGCCCTGCGCAACCCCGAGGGGACGGGGGTGGCGAACTTCCTCGCGACGGCCTTCAGCGTCGTGGACGACTTCACCAACATCAGGCGTCTCGGGGTGGTCATGTTCGTCCTGATCATCCTCGGGTGGCCGACGATGCTCCGGCTCATGCGCTCCTCCGTCCTCGAGACGAAGGAGGAGGACTACGTCTCGGCGGCCCGTGCGATGGGCGCCGGGGACATCCGCATCATGATCCGCCACATCCTCCCGAACGCGATCCAGCCGGTGATCGTGTACGGCACGATCCTCGTGGGGATCATCATCTCCGCGGAGGCGGCGCTGTCCTTCCTCGGGATCGGACTCCAGCTACCGGCCATCTCGTGGGGTCTGATGATCTCGCGTGCCCAGACGCGCATCCTCCTGGCGCCACACCTGCTGCTCTTCCCGGGCATCTTCCTGTCCGTGGCCGTGTTCAGCTTCATCCTGATGGGCGACGCGCTCCGCGACGCCCTGGATCCCAAGCTCCGCTGACCGAGGACGACCATGGCGACCAGGACCGACGAGCTCGAGCTCGAGCGCATGCTCGACCACGGCGGGCAGCACCTGCTCGAGGTCAACGACATCCACGTCGAGTTCCGGACGCGGGACGGCATCGTCAACGCCGTGAACGGGCTGTCCTACACGCTCGACGAGGGCGAGTCGATCGCGATCCTGGGCGAGTCCGGCTCCGGCAAGAGCGTGTCCGCCCAGGCCGTCATGGGGATCATCGACACACCGCCGGGGTACGTGACCCAGGGCGAGGTCAAGCTGCGCGGCGTCGACCTGCTGCAGGTCCCCGAGCGGCAGATGCGGAAGGTCCGGGGTGAGCGCATCGCGATGATCTTCCAGGACGCGCTCACCGCGCTGAACCCGGTGTTCACCGTCGGGTTCCAGATCGCCGAGATGTTCCGCATCCACCGCGGCATGTCCCGGTCGGAGGCCCGCAAGGAGGCCGCCGTGCTGATGGACCGGGTCCGGATCCCGAACGCGGAGCAACGGCTGGCCGACTTCCCGCACCAGTTCTCCGGCGGCATGCGCCAGCGGGTCATGATCGCGATGGCGCTCGCGCTCGATCCCGACGTCCTGATCGCCGACGAACCGACGACCGCGCTGGACGTGACCGTCCAGGCCCAGATCATGCAGTTGCTCGCGGACCTGCAGGACGAGACCGGCATGGGCCTGGTCCTCATCACCCACGACCTCGGGGTCGTCGCGGAGGTCGCCGAGCAGGTCGTCGTGATGTACGCGGGACGGGCGATGGAGAAGGGCCCGATCCACGACGTCTACCACGAGCCGGCCCACCCGTACACGCTGGGCCTGATGAACTCGATCCCGCGCGCCGACCAGAAGGGCCAGCGGCTCGACCCGATCAGGGGTCAACCCCCGAACCTGGCCGACATCCCGGCCGGCTGCGAGTTCCATCCCCGTTGCCCGTTCATGCGGCCGGTCTGCAAGGAGAAGACCCCGCCGCTCATGGAGGTCGACGCGGACCGCCTCAGCGCCTGCCACTTCATCGACGAGGTCCTCGAGGTCGACCACTGGCGCGAGGCACGGGAGTGATCGCCTCCGACGACCGTCCCCGGAACGGGAGACCGACACTTGGCTAGCGACATCTACGGCGAGCCCCGACGCGACGGGGAACCGCTGCTACGGGTCGAGAACCTCGTCAAGTGGTTCCCGATCGAACGCGGGATCGTGTTCCAACGCCACATCGGCGACGTCAAGGCGGTGAACGGCGTCTCCTTCGACCTGCACCGTGGCGAGACCGTCGGGCTGGTCGGGGAGTCCGGTTGCGGCAAGTCCACCGTGGCCCGGACGTTGCTCCGTCTCGAGGACAGGACCGACGGCCACGCCTACTACAAGGGTGAAGAGATCTTCGAGATGAGCAAGAAGCGGCTGCGGGCACTGCGCCGTGACATCCAGATCATCTTCCAGGACCCCTATGCGTCCCTGAACCCACGCATGACCGTCGGTGACATCGTGACCGAACCGTGGGACATCCACTCCGGCGTCGTCCCACGCGGCCAGCGACGGGAACGCGCGCAGGAGCTGCTCGAGCGGGTGGGCCTCAACCCCGACTACCTCAACCGGTACCCGCACCAGTTCTCCGGAGGGCAGCGTCAGCGGATCGGCGTCGCCCGTGCGTTGGCCCTCAACCCCGACGTCATCATCTGCGACGAACCGGTCTCGGCCCTCGACGTGTCGGTCCAGGCGCAGGTGGTGAACCTGTTGGAGGACATCCAGGACGAGTTCGGTCTGGCGTACCTCTTCATCGCCCACGACCTGTCGGTCGTCCGCCACATCTCCGACCGGGTGGCCGTCATGTACCTCGGGAAGATCGTCGAGTTCGGAGACGAGCGGGACATCTACGAGCGCCCCGCGCACCCCTACACCCAGGCGCTCCTGTCGGCCGTCCCGATCCCCGATCCCGCCAGGCGGGACCGGGGGGAGCGCATCATCCTCGAGGGCGACCTCCCCAGCCCGTCGGACCTCCCGTCCGGTTGCAGCTTCCGCACCCGCTGCTGGAAGGCCGAGGAGATCTGCGCCGAGGAGGACCCGGAACTCATCGACCGGTTCGGGCACGGGCACCCGTCGCGCTGCCACTTCGCCGAGGTCCGCGACGTCGTCTCCAGCTAGCCGCCGGCGGACCCTGGCCGGGCTGCGCTCACTAGGGTCGTGGTCACGAGCTCCGCACGACGATCCCCAGGAGGATGACCGTGACGCAACGGCGGCCGATCATGGCGGGCAACTGGAAGATGCACAAGGACCACCTCGAGGCGATCCAGCTGGTCCAGAAGCTCGCGTACCACCTCGACGAGCGGGACTACGAGGGCCAGGACGTGGTGGTCTGCCCACCGTTCACCGCTCTGCGTTCGATCCAGACGCTCATCGACTCCGAGCACCTGCCGATCGAGCTCGGAGCGCAGAACTGCCACTGGGAGGACGAGGGGGCGTTCACGGGCGAGGTCTCCCCGCCGATGCTGGCGCGTCTGGACGTGCGCTACGTGATCTGCGGGCACTCGGAACGTCGGCACGTCTTCGGCGAGTCGGACGAGGAGGTCAACCGCAAGGTCCGGGCGGTGATCGCGCACGGCATGCTGCCGATCCTGTGCGTGGGGGAGAAGGAGGACCAGCGCGACGCGGGCGAGGTCCGGGACGTCGTCCTGTCACAGCTGCACGGGGGCCTCGAGGGGATCAGCGCCGAAGCCGCCGAGGGACTGGTCGTCGCCTACGAGCCGGTCTGGGCGATCGGGACGGGACGGACCGCGACACCGGACGACGCCCAGGAGATGTGTGCCGCGGTGCGTGAGACCCTCGCTGACATCTACGACCGGGACCTCGCCGAGGCGACCAGGATCCAGTACGGGGGGAGCGTCAAACCGGGCAACGTACGCCAACTGATGTCGGAGTCGGACCTGGACGGGGCGCTCGTCGGGGGCGCGAGCCTCACGGCGGACGACTTCGCCCTGATCGTCAGCCACCGCCGCTGACACGCCGGTCGTGACCGCGACCGGGGGTTCAGCCCGTCGGGGCGTCCGGGGCGTTAGACTCGGACCGGACACGCGGACGGGACGACGATGAGCAGACGCAGCGACCCACTCGAGAACCTGCTGGGCCCCCTGGAGCAGGACGTCATGGAGGTGATCTGGGATCTCGGCGAGGCGACCGTGCGCGACGTGCACGACGTCCTGGCCGAGCGGCGGTCGATCGCCTACACGACGGTCATGACGACCATGTCGCGACTCGCCTCGAAGGGCATGCTCTCACGTGACACCGAGGGTCTGGCCCACCGCTACCACCCGGCCGTCAGCCGGGATGCGTACGGTCGGAGCACCGTCGCCAACGTCCTGTCGTGGCTGGTCGACCGGTACCCGGAACCGTCCGCCGCCTACCTGTCCGAGGTCGTGGGTGACCTCGACGACGGCACGCTCGGCCGTCTGCGCAGTGCCGTGGAGCAACGTCGCCGGAGCGAGGACTAGAGCCGTATCGTGCCGGACTTCGCGGTCGTACTCAGCCTGCCTACGGAATCCGTGGCCATACGTGCCGCCGTCGGCTCCGTGGTGGGTCTCGCGCTCGTCGCCTTCCTCCTCCGCAGGAGCCTGCGTGCGCCCCGGGTCCGCTTCTTCGCGGCGCTGGTCCCGATCCTCGCGCTCGTCGGCGCCGCGCTGGCGTCGCTGGACGACCCCCTCCTGCCCTGGATCTCGGTGCCGTCGGAGGCGGACAACGTCCTGAAGATCTTCCACAGCGGATCGTTCCTCGACTTCCGTCCGCTCGGATGGGTCCTGCTGGCCGCATGGGTCGCCGTGGCGGCGCTCCGGGTCGGCCGGCGGGTGGGCATGCTGCGACGCATGAGCCTCGTGGCCTCGGCCGCCGCAACCCCCCGCGACCTGCGTGTCGCCCCGATCGTGCGGTCTGTAGCGCGGGAGCTGCGGGTCGACGCCCCTCGGGTGCTGGTCGTCGACGGATGCCCGGGAGGGGCGATCGTCGTCGGGGTCCGCGATCCCAGCATCGTCGTGGACGCGGACCTGCTGGCGACGCTCGACATGGAGGAGCTCGAGGGCATGCTCGCCCACGAGGTCGCGCACATCCGACGTCGGGACAACCTCGTCGCGCTCGTGGTGGGACTCATACGCGACGTGTGCTTCTTCGTCCCGGGCGGCCGTTGGGTCGCCCGCCGGCTGTGCTCCGAGCGTGAGCTGGCGGCGGACCAGGCGGCGTCGCGGGCAACGGGACGTCCGGGGGCTCTGGCCAGCGGACTGCTGAAGGTGCTGGACCGTCAACGCCCCCGGGCGGCATGTGCGGCCTTCGCCGCTCCTGCCGCGGTCGTGTCCAGGGTCGAACGGCTGATCGAGAACCCGGCGACGCCCCAACCGTGGCGGGGCGTGTGTGAGTCTGCCGCGGTGGCGGGCGCGCTCACGGTGGCTGTTGCGGCTGCCACGTACCTGCCCGGTGCGCTCGCCCAGCAGACCAACGCGGCGGGCCACGCGTACGAGGGCCTGGCCGTGGCGTTCATCCCGACCGTCGCCGAGGTCGATGCACAGACCGCGGACGCCGTGGCCTTCGAGGTCTTCGTCTCCGGTGAGACCACGGAACCGCTGGCATCCAGCGGCGATGGCTCCGACCACGATCCCGGGCAGGAGTTCCACCCCTCGTACCTGAGCGGCGACCGGTCGATCGTCCGCAACACGATCCCCCCCGCGGCCCCGTCGACGAACCGGGTGCGTACACAGGTCGCCCCCGAACTGGTGGAGCGTTGGAGCGCCACGCCCTTCGTCGAGGCCGAGACCGGCCTGGCCGTGTTCCTGCTCCACCGGCTCGAGCTCGACGGGGCCCGCTGACCGCCAGGACCGGCGCGGCTGGTACCCTCTGGACCGCGTCGCACCTCGCGCCCTCCCAGGAGGCCTCTCCCGTGCTGACCACCGTCACGATCGTGCTCCACGTGCTGTTCTCGCTCGTGCTCGTGCTCTTCATCCTCCTGCACCGGGGGACCGGCGGCGGTCTCTCCGACATGTTCGGTGGCGGCGCGACCGGCGGTCTGCAGGGCTCGGCGATCGTCGAGAAGAACCTCGATCGTCTGACGGTGTTCGCCGCGCTGGGCTTCACCCTCACGACGGTCGTGCTCGGCTTCCGCCTCTAGCGGCAGGTCCCGACCGGCGTCCACCCGAGGTCCCCGCATGGCTCGAACGTGGCCCACCCTCCCGCTGGTGACCGCGTTGTTCTTGGTGCTCGCCGCCTGCTCGACCGAGCCGGGCGCGACCGCGCCCGACCCGACGTCGACCACGTCCCCCGCTGCAGCACCGAGCCTCACCGGGACCGCGGGCGGACTCTTCCAGGCCTACCTGCGTCAACCGGGGTCGATCGACCCCGGCCGGGCCATCGATCCCGAGGAGCTCACCGTCGTCGACCAGGTCTTCGAAAGCCGTCGCCGTCGCCGGTGCGCCCGTCGGGACGGCGAGGACCACACGTGCGGGGTCGCGGACCCGCACGGATTGCACGGCCGCACGCGCGGTGACTCCTGTGGCAAGCCCGTCATCGACGACGACAGCCGACTTGCCGGCCACGTCCGACGGCGCCCGGCCGCCGCGGTAACGCTGGATGCGTCGCTCGAGTTCTGCTTGCTCCTC
>JAHWKO010000080.1 GCA_019347855.1 Actinomycetota bacterium | reverse complement strand
GGCGGTCTGGGAGCTGCGCCCGGCGCACTGCCGCTGTGCGATGCCCGGCTGGCGCACCGACGATCCGGCCCCGGCTCCTCAGGGGTACCTGTGAACGACGCCGGCCGCCTGGTCGGGGCTCACATGGAGAAGCGAGGCGCTAATGAAGCTTCCCGATGACCCTCGGGCCCGGCGGATTCTGGGGGAGTACCTGGAGCACTTCGAGACGGGCACCGTGCCGTGGCGGGCCCTCGACGCCGTCGACCTCGACTTCCGGGGAGCCGTTCTCGACGGGGTGAACCTGCAGTCGGCAGACCTCTACGGGGCGTGCCTGGACGGGGTCTCGTTGCGCCACGCCGACCTCGACGCCGCCGCCGAGGCGCTGCGCGAGCGGTCCGAAGAGCAGGAGCTCAGCGGGGCGCAGATGCTTCGCTACGCGCTGGGGCTCGATACGGGCCCGCTGGCCGGCGGCGTCACCGTCGACGGCGAAGGCTGGGCGGCCGACCTCCTGCGCAGCGCCAACGAGATCCCCGAGCACCCGACCACCACGCCGGAGGGGTTCGTGGGTGAGCTCCGCAGCTACCAGGCGGACGCCCTCGCGTGGCTCGAGTTCCTCGACGGGGCCGGTCTCGGGGGCTGCCTCGCCCTGGATATGGGTCTGGGCAAGACCCCGGTCATGCTCGCCCACCTGCGCACGACCCGGGACGGCGGGCCGCACCTGGTGATCGCCCCACCGGCGGTCGTCGGGAACTGGGCATCCGAGGCCGAACGCTTCGTGCCGGACCTGAAGGTCGTGGTCCACCACGGCAGCGACCGGGTAGACGAGCACGACGTCGAGGACGAGCTCACCCACGCCGACGTGGTCATCACCACCTACGCCACCGGCGTTCGGGACATCGCAGGCCTCGAGGAGATCGAGTGGAGCAAGGTCGTCCTCGACGAGGCCCAGGTCATCAAGAACCACACGACCGAGACCGCGCAGCAGCTCCGACGCCTGAACGCCCACACCCGGGTCGTGCTGACCGGGACGCCGATCGAGAACGGCCTGTCCGACCTCTGGTCGCTGATGGACTTCGTGAACCCGGGTCTGCTGGGCGACCGGACGACCTTCGTCGCACAGCTGTCCCAGGACGCCAGCTCGAGCAACGCCGAGCAGGTGTTGCGCACCCTCAACGGGGTCCTGGTGTTCCGCCGCACGAAGGCCGAGCCGGCGATCGCCGAGGAGCTGCCCGATCGCATCGACGAGCTCGACCACTGCCCGATGACCAAGGAGCAGATCGGTCTGTACCAGGCCGTGATCGACGAGCTGGTCGCGAACCAGCAGGCCTCCGACGGGACGAAGAAGAAGGGCGCGGTGCTCGCCGCGATCACGGCCCTCAAGCAGATCTGCAACCACCCGGCCGCCTACACCCACGACGACGACCCGCTCGCCGGCCGGTCCGGCAAGCTCGAGCGGCTCGTCGAGATCGTCGACAACGTGTTCGAGGCCGGCGAACGGATGCTGATCTTCACGCACTTCGCGCAGTGGGGCGAGCGGCTCGCCACCCACCTCACCGAACGGACCGGCCTGCCGATCCGCTGCTACCACGGTGGGCTCGCGCGGGGCGCCCGTGACGACATGATCCGGGAGTTCCAGGGCGGCGAGGGTCCCGGCGCGCTCGTGCTGTCGCTGAAGGCGGGGGGCACCGGGCTGAACCTCACCGCCGCCAGCCACGTCGTGCTCTACGACCGCTGGTGGAACCCCGCGGTCGAGGATCAGGCCCGCGACCGCGCGTGGCGGATCGGGCAGGACAAGACCGTCGTCGCCCACCGACTGGTCTGCCCGGGCACCGTCGACGAACGCGTCGAGGAGGTCGTCCAGGGCAAGCGGCGGATCGCCGACATGGTGCTGCCCAAGTCCAGCACGGTGGGCGACCTGGACAGCGACCAGCTGCAGCAGGCGCTCGGCATCGATCCGGACGTCGTGCTCCTCGACGAGGGAGGTATCTGATGGCACGCCGCAGACGAGGTAATCGTCGCCGGAACGACGGACGGAGGAACGGCTCCGGTCAGCGCCGCAACGACAACGGTAGGCGCAGCACCAGCCAGCGCGGCACGGGTGGGCGGGGCCCCGACGGTGTCGGGTTCTGGGGCGACTCCACGCAGCTGCCCGAGGGCGACATCGAGATCCGCATCACCGACGACCCGCACGCGGTGCCCCGTTCGCTGGGCGAGCCTCCCTTGCCGGGCCACCGTGCGGTCGCCGAGCACTACTTCGCCGCGATCTACGACCGGGCGGTTGCGACCAGCGGGGCGCTGGCCGCGGCCGGTGGGCTGATCACGCCCGACCAGCTCAACGCGCCGGACGCCGACACCGACTGACCCCCCGTCCTGAGGCGCGTCAGAGGGTCGGTGGGGATCAGGTCCAGGCGGCTAGGATCTCGTCCGGGCTCGCCCAGGCGATGCGCGGATCGTTACGGAACCAGCTGCGTTGCCGCTTGGCGTACCGCCAGGTCCGCGACCTGATGCGCTCCACCAGCTCCTCCTCGGCCAGGTCGCCCCGCAGGACGGCGAACGCCTCGGCGTAGCCGATCGCCTGGCGAGCCGTCCTCGACAGGTCCCTGCCGAGGAGGTCGCCCGCCTCGTCCAGGAGCCCCTCCTCGACCATCCGTTCGGCGCGTCGCCGGATGCGGTCGCGCAGCTCGGGGGTGGGACGGTCGATCCCGCGCAGGTCGAGGTCCTCGTAGACCGACCGGTAGTCGTCCCAGGCATCGTCGTAGCTCGAGAACCGCTCCCCCGTGAGCTCGATCACCTCGAGCGCCCGGACGGACCGACGCAGGTTGCTCGGATCGATCTTGGCGGCGGCAGCGGGATCCCGCTCGGTGAGCTCGGCGTGTGCGTCCTCGGGGCGCTCGGCGAACCGCTCGCGGATCCTGGCACGGACGCCTGGATCCGTCGGCGGGAACGTCAGGTCGTCGACCACCGCGCGGAGGTACAGGCCGGACCCGCCGACGAGCAGCGCGTCGTGACCACGGGCGCGGACATCGGCGATCGCCTCGCGGGCACGGGCCTGGAACCACGCGACGCTGGCGTCCTCCGACGGATCGAGCACGTCGACGAGGTGGTGGGCGATCTGCTCACGGATCGCGACGGACGGCTTCGCCGTGCCGATGTCCATGCCCCGGTAGATCGTGAACGCGTCCGCCGCGACGATCTCGGCGCCCCGCGTCCGCGCCACGTCGACCGCGACGTCGCTCTTCCCGGAGGCGGTCGGGCCCACGAGCGCGAGCACGCGTGTCACCTCAGCCCCGCGGGTCGCCGGTCCGCGGCACCACCCCGCGGTGCGGGTCGTCCGGCCGGACGATCTCGAACCGGTCGGTGTCCCCGAGCCGGCTGTCGGCGCACCGCAGCACGAGCTGGCCCACACCTCGGGGGGCGCCGTAGCCGATCCCCTCGACCTCCAGGTGCCCGGCCGCGCACACCCCGTGCAGGACGGCGAGAGGAGCCCACCCGCGAGCCTGTACGCGTTGGGCCTCGTCCGGGCCCAGCGCACGCAGCCCGCGGAGCCGGCCCTCACGGACGGTCTCGAGCACCGCGTCGTCCCAGGCGACCGCGCCGCCGACCAGGTACCCGGGGCTGTGCTCGTTCAAGGTCGCGGACAGATCCGACTGGCAGACGACGACGACGGTCCGACCGGCGTCGTCCGCGGCCTCGACGATCGACGCCCCGATCGTGACCAGCACGTCGAAGTCGCCGGACCGGGGCACGCTGACCGGCAGAACCTCGACATCGCCGCGGACCTGCTCCAGCAGCAGCGCCAGGACCGAGTGCCCCACCCCCATGGGGTCCCCCCGGAACACGGGGTACTGGGTGAGCCGCGACAGATCCTCGATGAGTTCCTCGGCGACGGGCAGTTCGGCCTCGCAGCCGTCGATGCCGAGCGGGGCGAGGGACGCCTGCGCACGGTCGTGGATCCCGCGCTCACCAGCCGCGATCAGCACGACCGCGTCCGCTGCCGGCAGCTCCTCGAGGACCTGGAGGGACAGCCCGCGCAGGCGCTCGACCTCGTCACGCGCCTCGTCGGGCTGCCCAGGTGACGCGCCCGGTACGAGGACCGGGGCGGTCGGGACGGCAGCGGCGGCGAGGACCCCGGTCACCGGTCGGTCGCGCCCACCAGCGGCAGAGCGCGGCCCTCAGGCACCGTCGGGGTGACCTGTTCGGTCGGGTCGAGGCTCCAGCCGTCGCCCCGTTCGAGCGCGGCCTCGGTGGCCAGCCCGGCCGCGGTCCTGCGTACCGCGCTTGGGGCACCACCGATGACGTAGTTCGTGGCGGCCTCCTGGATGCGGACGGTCACGAGATCGCCGGGGGCGTAGCCGGGGCCGACCGGGAGGTGCACGAGGTGGTTGCCGCGGGTCCGGCCCGAGTACCGGCTGGCGTCGGTCTTCGACGGGGAATCGAGCAGCACCTCGACGTCCCGGCCGAGCAGCTCGCGGTGACGTTGCAGCGACCCGGCCCGGGTGACCTCCTCGAGGCGCTGGTAGCGCTCGGTGACGACCTCGGGCGGGACCTGCTCGGCCATGTCCGCAGCGTCGGTGCCGGGGCGGGGCGAGTACTGGAACGTGAACGCCTGGTCGAAGGCGACCTGTTCGGCGACCGCGACGGTCTGCTCGAAGTCCTCCTCGGTCTCGCCGGGGAACCCGACGATGATGTCCGTCGTGAGGGCGCAGCCCGGGACCATCTCGCGGGCGCGCTCGACGAGGTCGAGGTAGCGCCGCTGGCGGTAGCTGCGCCGCATCGCCTTGAGGACACGGTCGGAGCCCGACTGCAGCGGCAGGTGGAGCTGCTCGCAGACGTTGTCGACCTCGGCCATCGCCTCGAGCACGTCGTCGGTGAAGTCGCGCGGGTGGGGGCTCGTGAACCGGACGCGCTCGAGGCCGTCGACGCGACCGACCTCACGGAGGAGCTCGGCGAACATCGCCTGGCCGTACTGGTCACGTCCGTAGCTGTTGACGTTCTGTCCGAGGAGCGTCACCTCGATGACGTCGTCGGCGACGAGTTCGCGGATCTCGGTGACGATGTCGCCGATCCGCCGGCTCTTCTCGGGGCCACGCAGGCTCGGGACGATGCAGAACGAGCACGTGTTGTTGCAGCCCACGCTGATGGACACCCACGCGTGGTGTCGGACGTCGCGCTTGGCGGGCAGCGCCGAGGGGAACGTCTCGATCTGGTCGAGGATCTCGACGACCGGGAGCGCCTGCGAGTCGGCCTGTGCCAGCAGCGTCGGGAGGTTGGCGAGGTTGTGCGTCCCGTAGACGACGTCGACCCACGGGGCGCGGTCGGCGATCGCGCCCTGGTCCTTCTGGGCGAGGCACCCGCCGACGACGATCGTGAGGTCGGGGCGTTCCTGCTTACGCGGCTTCAGGCGGCCCAGGTGGCCGTACAGTCGGTTGTCGGCGTTCTCCCGCACCGCGCACGTGTTGATGAGCACGAGGTCGGCGTCGCCCTCGTCCCGGGCGGGACGGTACCCCAGCGTCTCGAGCACCCCGGCAGCACGCTCGGAGTCGTGCTCGTTCATCTGACACCCGAAGGTGCGGATGAAGTAGCGGCGTCCCATGGCCTCGCTCGTGGTCGTCGGAACGAGAGAACGGCGGAGGACCCGGCCCCCGCGCGGTTCCGAGGCTACCGCGAGCGGGTCCTTCACCCAGCGTCGGAGCGGGTCCGTGCCTCCTCGGGGGAGCTCGAGGAGCCGATCGCCTCGCGCAACCGTTTGACCTGGCCCGACAGTCGGAACGTCCAGTGCGTGGGGATGTACCGGCGGACCATCAGCACCGAGCAGTCGGCCTCATCCGCGACGATGTCCGGGATCGATCCGAACAGCACGTTGCGCAGGCGTGACTCGCGCGACGCCCCGATGACGACCAGGTCGAACGGACCGTCCTCCTCGAGCGTCCGGCCGATCCCGATGCTGACCTCCCCGGCCTGGCGCACGCGGTAGGTCACATCGTCGGCCGGTCCGATCAGGCCCGTCACGTCCCGGCGCAGTCTCTCACGCTCAGCCTCGGGATCGACGTCCTCGTGCACGACGCGGAGGACCTCGACCTCGCCGCCGTCCGCGCGTGCCGCCCGTACCGCCAGCTCGACGCCGAGCTTCGCGTGCACACCGCCACCCCACGGCACCAGCACGCGCCGGAAGCGTCCGGTCCCACGGTCCTTGAGGACCGCCAGGTCCGCCTCGAGGCCGGCCATGATCCGCTGCAACGGGCTGTTGTAGATGCGCCCCACGGTGAACCCGCCCTGCCAACCCATCACCAACAGGTCGGCCTGCCGTCCGTGGGTCACACCCAGCAGGCCGTCGAAGACGTCGTGGACCACATCAGTGATGACATCGACCGAGGTCTCCCGGATAGGGACGTCGACATCCCCAGTGATCGGAGGGAGGCGCTCGAGTGCGCGCTCAGCCTCCCCCTCCTCGGTGAGGGACTCAAGCGCCGCCGACAGCGAGGTCTGCCGCGGAACGCGCTCGAGGTGCACCCCCAGCACCTCACCGCCCGCGTCGGCCCCCGTCGCCAGGGCCCGACCCAGGCCGAGCAGCGACGCCTCGGTCTCCGGGTTCGCCAGCGCCACCACGACCCGTCGAGGCACCCCCGGCCCGGTGATCCGCTCGATCGGTGGTGCGGGTCGTTCCTCGTCCGCCTTGCCTTCCGGGCCGAACCGGACGGCCGGGGTGAAGAACGCCCGGAGGCCCAGCCGCGCCCAGCGGCTGCGCAGGTCGGGGACCGCGTGCTCGATGTCCGCGCGCTGGCGACCCCACACGGCGTAGAAGGCGAGGCTCAGCACGATGAGCGTCCCCACCGCGATCTGTGCGAACGGCCCCGAGAACAGGATGATCGACAGGCACCCGCCTGCGGCGACCAGCTGGGTGAACGGGTAGCCGGGGGTGCGGAACGTCGGTCGGTACCAGTGGGGGTCCGCCGCCCGCAGCACGACGCAGCCGATGTTCAACGCCGCGTAGCTGTACAGCTGAAGGGAGCTGGCCACCTTGGCGAGCTCCTCGATGTTCGGGATCGCGATCATCGCCACGAGAGCCAGGACGCTCGTCAGCGTGATCGCCCGTGCCGGGGTGACGAAGCGCTCGCTGATCTGCGCGAGCCATCGAGGGAACATACGGTCACGGGACATCGCCAGGTTGATGCGCGACGAGGCCATGATGCTCGCGTTCGCGGAGGACAGCGTGGCGAGCAGACCGGCGAAGATGATGGCCTGCCCACCCACGGACCCGAACAGCGTTCGGGCCGCTTGCGTGAGCGGGTCGTTGACCCCGACGATCGTCGTCTGCGTGAACAGCCCCCCGATCGTCAGCACGATCAGGATGTACAGGACCGTAACGATGGCCACGGACCCCATCAGCGTCCGGGGCAGGTTGCGGTCCGGGTCCTCGACCTCCTCGGCGACCGCCGCGATCTTCACGAAACCGAGGAACGACACGAAGACCAGCGCGGTGGTCGACAGCACCGGGCTGCCACCGAACGGGAAGAACGGCGTGAAGTTGTCCGTCTCGATCTCGAACGCCCCGCCGACGACGAACACCGCCAGGATCAGCACCAGCGTCACGACGACAGCGACCTGGGTACGCCCCGACTCCTTGGCACCGACGACGTTCAGTATCGTGAGGAGCACCCCTCCGATGATCGCGCCCACGAGCGGTTCGATCGGCGCGATCTGGGTCAGGAACTCCCCCATCCCGATCAGGTAGAACGCGATCGCGACGGTCAGGCTGAGCCAGATACCCACGCCGGAGATCGCGCCGAAGGCCGGGCCGAGCGCGCGAGAGACGAAGTAGTAGTCGCCACCGGACGTCGGCATGCCGGTCGCGAGCTCCGCCGCGCTGGCTGCCGTCATGAGACAGATCGCCCCGGCGAGGATGTAGGACATGATCGCGGCCGGGCCGGTCAGCTCCAACGCGACGCCGGCCAGCAGGAAGATGCCGGCGCCGATCATCGTGCCGGCCCCGATCGTGAGGGCACCCCAGAAGCCGAGGTCGCGCTTCAGGTCCTCGCGTGGTTCCACGCTCGACTACCTCGATCCGGTCGGGGGCAGCGAGCGTAGTCAGCGCCCGCTGGAGGGCCCCCGGCGACCGTTCAGATGCGCCGGGGGTCGTCCACGTTGGGGTCGCCGACCCGGACCGGCACGTCGTGACCCACGGATCCCTCCTCGACCTGGTCCTCGCCGCGTCCGAGCGCGACCAGCAGGAAGAACACCACCCCGATGGCTCCGGCGGAGGCGGGACTGTCCACCACGATGAGGAAGAACAGGAACGTCGCGGTCAGCGCGAGGTACCCGAAGGTCGAGCGGACGAGGGACCGGCCCGCGAACAGCCCGGCGGTGATGGCCAACGCCGGGACCCCGACGACGAGCCAGGCCTGCACGGTGTTCACGGTTGTCCTCCTCGGTGAGGCGGAGCCTAGCCCCTGGTCCCGCGGCTCAGCGGAACGCCTTCTCGAGCCAGGACACGTCCCAGTACCGGCCGTGCTTGTGACCGACCTCGTGGTAGGTGCCCACGAGCGCGAACCCGTAGCGCTGGTGGAACCGGATCGAGCCCCCGTTCGGCAGCGCGATCCCCGCGTAGACCCGGTGGAAGCGGCCGTCGTCGAGACGCTCGAACAGCTCGTCGTAGAGGGCACCTCCGACGCCCTGGCGCTCGGCCCCCGGGGCGACGTAGATCGACACCGACGCCGAGGTGCGGTATCCCGCGCGCCGGTTGAACGTGTGCGTCCGGGTGTAGCCGACCAGTCCGTTATCACCGGCGACCGCGACGAGCAGGACGTGCGGGCCCTGGGTGACCTCGTCCTCGAGGATCGTCCGCCAGTCGTCGACCGAGGGCGGTTCGAGGTCGAAGGTCGCGTGGGAATCCCGCACGTAGTGCGCGTAGAGCCGCGCGACCGCTGGGAGGTCGTCCGCGGTGGCGTCGCGGACCTGGAAGGGGATCTGGAAGTCGCTCATGCGGGCCAGCTTGGCACCGCGGGGCGCGGATGTCAGCGAGCGGGGGCCTCGAAGCCCGACCCGCTAGTGCTCGGCGACCCGCTGCGGTTCGCGGTCGTCGAACACGGCCTGGCGAGCGACCTTGCGGGACAGCGACTCGGTGTACCCGCGCCGGGCGAGGTAGCCCACGAGCCGGCGGTAGGCGGTCTCGCTGTCGACGCCCCGCAGGCGCTTGGCCCGGTCGTGCGCGACGGCGAACGCCTGCGCCTCGGGATCACGGTCCCCGATCGTGTCGAGCGCGGCGTCGATCGCCTCGCTGGACAGCTCCCGTTTCTGGAGGTCGGTCTTGATCCGCAAGGGCGCGTGCCCCTTGTCACGACCTTCCTGGACCAGCGATCGCGCGAACGCGTGGTCGTCGACGAGCCCCTGGTCGCGGGCACGCTGCATGGCCTGCTCGATGACCAGCGGCGCGTACCCGCGAGAGCCCATCTTGCGCTCGAGACGAGTCTCGGCGAGCGGCGTCGTAGCCGTGGCACGCCGGGCGTAGGTGATGGCCTCGGTCACCTGGTCGTCGAGCCGCTCGGGCGGCCTGTCCGCTCTGTCATCGGACCCCGCATCGGATCCGGAGGTCGCGTCCGTGGGTCGCGCCGGCCCCTGCACCGGCCCCTCTGCAGGACCGGGTGCGGCTGCACCGTCCTGGTCCTGTTCCGGAGCCGCGACGACCAGCGGGTCGCGCGCGACGCCCATCTCGGCCAGCCAGGACTCGGCGTCCCGGAACGGCTGACGATCGGGACCCTCAGCCTCTTCCTGCGCCTCCTGGTGGGCCGCTTCGGTGGGTTCGGATGTCGTTGCGTCGTCGGTACCTGGCAAGGTTCAGCTCTCGTCGTCGGCGTCGCTCTCGTCCCCGTCCTCGTCCCCGTCCGCATCGGGTGCCTCACCCTCTGCGGTGTTGGTGGGGATCAGACCGAGGGCCTCCTTGGCCTTCTTCTCGATCTCTCGAGCGATGTCGTCGTTCTCTTTGAGGAACTGGCGGGCGTTCTCGCGTCCCTGGCCCAGGTTGTCGTCGCCGTACTGGTACCAGGCGCCGGCCTTGTTGATGACCCCGGCTTCGATCCCCACGTCGATGATCGAGCCCTCCGCGGAGATGCCCTCCCCGAAGAGGATGTCGAACTCGGCCTGCTTGAACGGGCTGGAGACCTTGTTCTTGGCGACCTTGACCCGCACGCGGTTGCCGACGAAGTCCGAACCGTCCTTTAGCGATTCGATCCGCCGCACGTCCAAGCGCACCGACGAGTAGAACTTCAGCGCCCGTCCGCCTGGCGTGGTCTCCGGCGATCCGAACATAACGCCGATCTTCTCTCGGAGCTGGTTGATGAAGATCACGGTCGTCTTGGACTTACTGATCGAACCGGACAGCTTGCGCATC
>JAHWKO010000007.1 GCA_019347855.1 Actinomycetota bacterium | reverse complement strand
ACCGGGGCACACCCGTTCGTGAGCCACACGTGCTGATCCGCCCGCACGCGGTCGGCGTCGTCGACGACGCCGCGGTGCCTGACTGGATCGCGCAGCTCGACGGAGCCGTCTACGTCAGCCTGGGCACGGTGTTCCCGAGGTACTTCCCCGAGGTGTTGAACATCGCCGCGGCGGGTGGCGCCGCCGTGGGGCGTGAGACGGTCGTGACGTACGGGCCCTCGGTCGACCCTGCCGTGCTCGACCTGCCCGACGACGAACACGTCCACGTGGCGCAGTACGTCCCTCAAGGTCCGGTGCTCGACCGGTGCGACGTCGCGGTGACCCACGCCGGTACCGGCACGACCCTGGGCGCGCTCGCACGCGGGGTGCCCGTGGTGGTGATCCCGCTCGGCGCCGACCAGCACGCCCACGCCGGCGCGATCGAACGCCTCGGCGCTGGACTGGTGCTCGATCACCGTGAGCTCACCCCCGCGGCGGTCAGCCAGGCCGTCTCGTCCGTCGCCGATGATCCGTCCTACCGGACGGCAGCTGACGAGCTCGCTCAGGAACTGGCTTCGATGCCTGGTCCTGAGCACGCCGTGGTGGCGTTGAGCGAACTCGCCGACCGAGGATGAGGCCGGGCTCGTGGACCGTGCCGGCGCAACGACGCGAGGCAGGCAGAACGGGAACCGACATGTCAACGACCGAACCGTTCCGGGTGTCGCGAGAGGGCGACGAGCCGTGGGTCGTGTTGGCCGACGGGTCGAAGACCGGCGGCGCGGTGTCCTTCGGGGAGGCGCGTCTGCCTCGACGGACCTCCGGCCCTTCACTGCATGTCCACCAGCGGGAGGACGAAGCGGCGTACGTCATCGAAGGGATCATGACGTTCCAGGTCGGCGAGGAGACCTTCGAGGCGGGTCCGGGAACGCTCGTGTGGTTACCGCGTTCGGTTCCGCACACGTTCGCGAACCTCTCGAACGAGAGCGCGTGGGTGTTCGGGACGATCACCCCGGCCGGTCTGGAGGGCATGTTCGCCGAGCAGGCCGGCTACTTCGCGTCGCTCTCCGGGGCGCCCGACCCGGCGGTCGTAGAGGAGATCGGCGCGAGGTACGGGGTCGCCCAGGTCGGCCCCCCGCTCGTGCCGGACCCTGAGTAGCGCTGCCCGCGGGACCCTCGCTACCAGCCAGGGTCGCCGGCGCACGCCACCAGGCGAGCGATGACGAACACCGCCTCGCCGTCGTCGCTCGGCTCGACCGACTCGGAGTAGTGGACGGTGCGCAGGTCCTGGAACGCTGCCAGCAGCTCGCCCGGTTCCAGGCGGAACGCGTCGTCGCTGGGTCCGACGACGTCCTCCCGCGTGCTGCGCAGGTGGTGCTCGATCAGGATCCAGCCGTCGGGGGTGAGCGCCGCTGCCAGCCGCGGCCACAGAGCGGGGTTGCGGTAGCGGAGGACGGTGATGAGGTCGTAGTCGTCCCCGGGAAGCGGGTCGGTGTCGAGGTCCGCGACCACCCAGTTGACCTCGTGGGCCCGACGCTCGGCTTCCGCCCGCCCCTGACGGATCGCCTCGGAGATGTCTACCGCGTCGACCTCGAACCCGGCCCTGGCCAGCGCCAACGCGTTGCGACCCGCCCCCGTCGCGACGTCGAGCGCGCGCCCCACCGGGATGTGATCCAACCACCCCATCAGGAAGGGTGCTGGCTGGGTCCGCGGCACGTACTCGCCCCGCGCGCAGCGACGATCCCAGACGCGTCGCTCGTCATCGCTCAGATCGACACCTCCGGTCAGGCGCGACCGTACGTCACCGCTGAGCCACTTCGCGGCCGCGGCTCGCTGACCGCACGCGGCCGGGGTTGCGTGGAACGCCAGAGGGCCGGCCCAGGGGCCGGCCCTCCAGGATGGGGATCGGTCAGGCGGCGACGCGCGAGAAGGTCGGGGCGACCTCGACGGGCGGCTCGCCAGCACGGTGCGCGATCGCGTTGACGATCGAGCGGCTGAACTCGCCGAACGCGACGAGTGCGAGACCGGTCGCGACCGGGTGCATCCAGGCGGCACGTAGGTCCTGGCCGAACGCGACGAACACCGAGTAGTCGAGAAGCCACGCCACGCCGATGGCGACGATGACGGTGATCGTCCGCGTCAACGCAGCCGGCGCCTTTATCGGGACCAGCTCGTCGAGCGTGCGCTGCATGACGGCGAGGGACAGGGCGAGTGCGATGAGGATGACGAACGCGTACATGGATCAGCTCCTTGTCGTTGTCGCGGCGCTCGTTGTCCGCGTCGAAGGGTTGGACCACATGGAGGCGGGATGGTTACAGGCGTGACCGGGGTGCATGTCCGACACTGGCACGGTGGACGTCGACAGATCCCTGGTGCGCGCCGTGCAACGCGGCGAGCCAGACGCGATGGACGCGCTCGTCCGTGCCACGTACGCGGATGTGCATCGCATGTGCCTCCGCCTGCTGGGCGATCCGAGCGACGCTGCCGACGCCACGCAGGAGGTCTTCCTGCGGGTGACCCGCTCCATCCTGGGGTTCCGCGGCGACTCCACGTTCGGCACGTGGCTCCACCGGGTCACGGCCAACGTGTGCGCCACCGCCCTGCGGAGACGGGGGGACCACCGGGCTCGAGGACAGACCGCGGGCTGGCGCGCCTTCGCGTTGCCGGAGGCCGACGACCGGACCGCCGACGCCTCCGTGGTCGAGGACGATCACGCCGGGCGGGTCGTCGAGCGGGACGAGGCGGTCCGGGTGTCGCGTGCGATCCAGGACCTCCCGGCTGCCGACCGTGCCATCGTGATCCTGCGTGACATCGAGGGCCTGTCGACGAGAGAGGCGGCACGCATCATCGGGATCAGTGAAGGGGCGGCGAAGGTGCGGCTGCACCGAGCGCACGCGAGACTGCGGGAGGCCTTCGAGGTGGGTGGACGATGAGGTGGATGCACGAGCGCGTTCGGGCGCGCTTGCCACGGGTGGTCGAGGGCACCCTCCCGGCGTGGCGCCGACGGCTGCTCGAACGGCACCTCGCGCGTTGCGAACCCTGCGCCGCGGAGCTCGAGCGGCAACGAGCCGTCGCCGAGGGCTTGCGGGAGCTCGCCGACACCGATGCTGGCCCGCAACACGAACCTCCCGAGGAGCTCCTCGAGTCGATCCTCGAGCGGGTCCACGACCCAGGGCTCCGTCAGCGTGCCGCCGGGCCCGCACGGGGCGCGGTCAGTGGGGCGCGTCCCGAGCTGTCGATCGCGGCGATCGTCCTGTCGGCGCTGATCGTCTACCTCGTCTGGCGGGCCGCCAGCGCGATCGCCGATCGCATCGAACGCCCGGAACGTTGAGCGGTTAGACGGGGGTCACCAGCGGATCTCGATCTCGAGCTCGCTGCCCTCGTCGTCGCGTTCGATCTCGATCTCGAACGTCACCGTGTCGGGGACGGCGACCGTGAACCGCTTCCCGTCGCGAACGAACGAGAGCTCGTTCTGCCGCGCGAGGTCGTCGGCCAGCCCACGGAGCCGTTCGGCGGCGGCCTCGCGTCCGATCCGTTCCTCGGTCGCGTGCTCGAACTCCACGGTGGGTCCTCCTGTGCGGTGTTCAGGGTCCGACGCCCTTGTAGCGGTCCCCCACGGCCGGCGCCCCGGCCGGTCGCCGACCCGAGAAGCCCCGTCACGCCAGCGCGCTCTCGCGCCCCGAGCCGCGGACGAAGAGGCACGAGGACCGGGACCGCTCGACGATGCGGTCGATCCACGCGACGTCGACCTCCGTCGGCAGCCCCATGACGTCGAGGTCCGCCGTGGGGGCCTTGTCGATCGCTTCGAGGAAGTCGCCCTCGATGGCGTACACCTCGGCGTCGGGTAACCGCGCGGCGTCCAGGAGATCCATGAGGTCGCTTCGGACCTCCTCCTTGTGCTCCAGCTCCGGGATCGCGGTCAGCAGACGGATCCGTCCCGACCAGTTGCGGTGCAGCTTGTAGGCGATGAGCAGCGCCAGGTCGGTCTCCGCCGCCTCGGCGTGGGGCTCCAGCGTCGGGCTGCGCAGCCAGAGGTTGACGGTGCGCTGACGGCCGAGCGCGGTGGTCGGGTGAGGGGCGTAGAGCAGGACCCCGACGTGGTGCTCCCGAGCACGTGCGGCGATCGCCCGGACGTGGATCGTCTCGTTCGGATCGTCGGGGAGCGTGAGGAACACCATGTTCGGTCGGAGGAACGACCCGCCGACCGCCCCCAGCGCCGTCACCACGCCGCCCGACAGCGACGGTGCCTCCATCACGGTCCAGGACGCGAAGACGTCCTCGTCCTGGAACGCGTCACACAGACGGTCCAGCCGGACGGGTACCAGCTGATCACCGGCGTCCTCGGCGTTGGAGCGCACGCCCATGATGCGCACGGACCCCTTCGGGTAGGCGATCGCGTGGATCAGCCGGAAGGTGGCCTGCAGCTCTCGGTCGTCCTGCACGGGGACGAGCAGGTTGGGCTTCCACGCTCGCTCGTGCGTGCCGCGCAGGGCCGTCACCTTCTTCGCCGCCCACTCCGCGACCGCGACGAACAGGCCGCTGCGGACGTCGCCGTAGGGGGCGGCCAGGTGGCGTCGGACGAGGTAGGCGTACACGCCCACGACCACCGCGACCGCGAGCAAGCCGAACGTGGGGTTGACGATGAACATCGCGAAGACGCAGCCGAGCGTCCCCAGCAGCGGGATGATCCTGGGGACGCGGAGGATCGGTCGGAAGCTCGCCAGGCCGAGGCTCTGCTCGATCACCACCACCAGGTTGATCATCGTGTAGGTGATGAGGAAGAACATCGTGATGAGGGGCGCGACCGCGTTCAGGTCGCGCAGCATCAGGGCGGCCATCACGATCCCGGCAGTCACCATCATCGCGTTCCGGGGCTCACCGTCCGCGGTGGTCCGTGACAGCCACGAGCCCCCAGGCAGGATCCGGTGGGTCGCCAACGCCTGGAGGATCCGGGGTGCTCCCACGATCGACGCGAGTGCGGAGGAGAACGTGGCGCCCAGCAGTCCGCCGATCACGGGCGGCCCCCACGCCGCGCGATCGACCATGATCGTGTAGTTGGACACGAGCTCGTCGGGGGTCGCGGTTTTGGCCAGCCACACGGCGAGCAGCGCGTAGATCACGAAGCTCAGCGCGATCGCCGCCATCGTGCCGACGGGGATGCTGCGTCTCGGGTTCTCGAGCTCCCCGGAGAGGTTGGCGCCGGCCATGATCCCCGTGGCTGCCGGGAAGAACACGGCGAACACCACCCAGAACGAGGTGCCGGGGAAGCTCTCCTCGGGGGCACCGGGGAACTCGCCCCACAGCTGGACCGGCTGGTCCATGGGACCGGTCGCGGCCGCCCACCCGATCGAGACGAGCGAGGCGATGATCAGCGCGAGGATCACGTACTGGACCCGGAACGCGAGGCTCGCGGACACCGACGCGATCCCGAAGAGCACGACGAACAGGCCGAGGTCGACGAGGAGTGCCGGGTGGTCGGGGAAGATCGTGAGCCAACCGGCACGGAACCCGAACACGTACAGCGAGACGGCGAGCGCCTGCGACAGGTACAGCGGGATGCCGATGCTGCCCCCGACCTCGAGTCCCAGCGATCGGGAGATGATCGAGTACGCCCCGCCGGGTCCGATCTGGATGTTCGTCGTCACCGACGACATCGAAAGGCCGGTCGCGCCGCTGATCGCGAAGGCCAGGCCGATGATCAGCAGGCCACCCAGGAGGCCGGCGTTGCCGATCACCCACCCCTCGCGGAGGTACATGATCACGCCGAGGATCGTCAGCAGCGTGGGGACGAAGACGCCCTCGAACGTGCCGAACCCCGAGGTGGATCCCTCGTCGACCTGACTGCCGGGCGGCGCTTCGGGCACGGTGACCTACCTCCTCGACGCGAGCCTGCCAGGCTCGCGTCGGTGGTGCACCGACGGAGTCGACCGAAGGGGCAGCGGACGGTCCCGGAGGGCTCAGTACGGTCGGTCCCGTGATCCGAAGGAGGACCCGCCGTGCGTACGCCGTTCCGTTCGATCCTGCTCGTGCTCGTCCTAGCGGTAGCTGTCGCGCTTCCAGGCGTCGGTGCCGCGTCGGAGGGCCCGCCGGGCGGGCCCGGCTTGCGTCACGTCATGTTCGTGGGCAACAACTGGGAGGGCACCGCGACGATCGTCGATGCGACCACGTTCCAGCCGTTGATGACGATCAACACGATCCCCGACAAGGAGGAGCGTGAGCAGGAGATCCGCTCCAGTCCGGACCAGCTCGCGTTCTTCCTCGCGATCCAGCAGTTCGTCGGCGAGGGCAACCACCAGTACACCGACGACATGTTCACGAACCACGAGGGCACCGAGGTCTACGTCTCGCGCCCGAGCTACGCGGACGTGGTCGGGATCGACCTCGCGACGAACGAGATCATCTGGCGCTACCCGATGGACGGGTACCGGTCGGACCACATGGCGATCTCGCCCGACGGCTCGCGGCTGCTCGTGTCCGACTCGACCGCGAACATCGTCCACGAGATCGACCCCGAGACCGGCGAGGGGACCGGGACGTTCGCGTCCGGCGACTCCCCACACGAGAACGTCTACATCCACGAGGGTGACACGGTCCTGCACGCGAGCATCGGGCGGGTCTACACCCCGACCGACCGCTCCGAGCTCGGGCTGGTGCGTGACACCTCGAAGGGCGAGCGGTACTTCCAGGTCGTCGACGCTGGCACCCTCGAGATCGTCCACCGGTGGGACATCGGCGAGAAGCTCGACGAGTTCGGACGCGAGGACATGAGCGCCGCTGTCCGTCCGATGGCGCCCCACCCCGACGGCAGGACCGTCTACTTCCAGGTGTCGTTCCACCACGGGTTCGTCGAGTTCGACATCGAGGAGGGCAAGGTGCTCCGGGTCGCGGACCTGCCCACGACCGAAGCCTCCGAGGGCGTGCCACGGGAGGAGTACCTGCTCGATTCCGCCCACCACGGGCTCGCGCTGAACCCCGCTGGCGAGAAGCTTTGCGCGGCCGGGACGATGGACGACTACGCGGCGATCGTCGACCGGCAGAGCTTCGAGGCGAACATCGTCTCCCGGGGGACCAAGCCCTACTGGTCGACCAACGGCCCGGACGGGAAGCACTGCTGGGTGTCGTACAGCGGCGACGACGAGGTCGTCGTCATCGACTACGCCAGCGAGCGGGAGATCGCCCAGGTCCCCGTCGGCGACCACCCGCAGCGCGTGCGCGTCGGGGTGATCGACGAGCGCATCCTCGCCGCCTCCGCGGGTGGCGGTGCTGCGGACGGGGGCGGGCAGGCCGCCGCGCCGGGCGAGGAGCGGGAAGCGTCCTCGGCCACGGGGCTCCCGGCCACCGGCGCCCCGGCCGCGCTCACCCTCCTCGGCCTCGTCGTGCTCGGTGCCGCTGCCTCGATCCGCCGTCGCCACTAGCCCCGCGTGAACCCACCAGCACCGCTCGCCGGGCGCTTGTGAACCTGGAGCGCCACATGTGGCGCGCTGGGTTCACGAGGTAGGGGGGTGACCGGTCGCGGGGCCGCGTGTGAACCGGGAACGCCGTATGTGGCGCGCTGGGTTCACGAGGTGCGGGAGCGGAGGCGGACGGCCGCGGCCGTTGCCTCGATGACCTGCTCGTTGGACGCGCCTTCGGGCACCCCGCGGACGCGTTGCCGGATCGTCCTGGCGATCTCGTAGGCGAGCCGCGCCCGCGCGTCGGTGTCAAGGCCCCGCCGACGTCGGAGGAACGAGCGCACCAGGGCCTGGTCGTGTTCGGTGAGCGCGGCGGTGTCCAGGCTCGGTGCCCAGCCCGGGGCGTTGACCGGGGTGGCAGCCATCGGCGCCGTGCGGTCGCGGTCGTGCACGACGATCGTCCCGGCGGCCAGGTCCCCCAGCCGTTGTGCGCGCTTCGTCACCAGGATGCTCACGGACCCGATCGCGTAGAACACGGGCAGCATGTCGACCAGCCGCAGCAGGTTGCGTACCAGCACCGCGGTGCCGCCGGCCGGGCGTCCATCGTCCTGGATCACCCGGATGCTCGCCGCTCGCTTCCCCGGCGTGCGACCGTCCCAGAGCCCCTCGAACAGCGCGAAGTACCCGACGGTGAGGAACAGCACGAGCGCGCTGAGCAGGATGATGCCCGCCAGCCCCGACTCCAGCGCCCCGGCCCCGAAGACCGCCACCAGCGCGACCAGCAGGGTCACGGCGCCGAGGATCAGGCTGTCGACCGCGAGGGCCACGAACCGCGACCCGAGCCCCGCCACGTCGAGGTCGAGCTCGACCGCCTCGGGCGTGACGAACCGTGACCCATCCTGCCATCCCACCCCTAGGCTCCCTCGTCGTGGATGTCGACTCGTTCATCGCCCAGTATCGCGCGGACTGGCGCCGACTCGAAGCCGCCTGTGCGGACGGTCCGTCGGGGTTGGCGTCGCGGTCGGGGCGGGAGATCGACGAGCTCGTGCAGGTGTACCTCCGTACGTCCTCGCAGCTGGCCGAGGTCCGCAACCGGTTCCACGCCCCGGACCTCGAGAGCTACCTCAGCCGGGTGGTGGCCACCGCGCACGGGGCGATCTACGGTGCGCGTCCCAGGACGGTCCGTGGGCTGCTCGCCGCGTTCGGGTCGCGCTACCGGCAGGCGTTGCACCGCAGCCTGTCGCAGATCGGGGTGGCGACCGTGGTTTTCCTGGCGGCGACCCTCGCCGTCGCCCTGTGGACCGCGTGGTCGCCGGAGGCACGCGCCGGGCTGGTCCCCGGCTTCGCACAGGGCTTCGTGGATCGCGCCGGCGGTGACCTGCGGGAGGCCTCGGGAGGGCTGTCCGGGTTCATCTTCCTCAACAACGTGCGGGTCGCCCTGTTGGCCTTCGCGCTCGGGATCACGCTCACGCTCGGGACGATCCTGGTGCTGGCCTACAACGGCCTGGTGATCGGCGCGCTGGCAGGCGCGGCCACGGCTGTCGGTCACGGCGGCCGGTTCTGGGCGCTCGTGCTGCCCCACGGCTTCCTGGAGATCATCGCGATCGCGATCGCGGCCGGGGCGGGACTGCGGATGGGCTGGTCGGTGATCGCCCCCGGGGACCGGCCGCGTCGAGAGGCGGTGGCCGAGGAGTCCCGCGATGCCGTGATGGTCGTCGTGGGGGTCGTGCCGGCGTTCGCGATCGCGGCCGGGATCGAAGGGCTGCTGACCGGCGTGACCGGCCTACCGGCGCTCGAGATCGCGATCGGGGCCCTCGTCGCGGCGGCCTATGTGCTGCTGCTGCTCGGGTGGGACCGGATCAGAGGCGTCCGGTCGCCTTGATCCGGAGGTAGTGGTCGGCGAGCACCCCCGCGAACCGTTCCGGCGGCTCGTCCACGACCTGCGCCCCGAGCGATCGCAACCGTGCCGCTGCCCGAGACCTGGCGTCCAGCGCCCCGACCGCGGCGGCCTTGTGGTAGACGCCGTCGGCGTCCTGCGGCACCTGCTCCGCTTCCGCGATCACGTCGGGGTCGCGGACCGCGCCGACGATCAGCAGGTGGTGGCGGAGCAGCATCGGGACCGCGCGGTAGAGGGCGTCCAGGGCCGCTTCGTGGGTGAGTTCGGTGAGCAGGACCAGCAGCATCCGGCGGCGGTGCCGCGTGAGCAGGCGGGTGAACGCGACCCGGTAGTCGGGTGCGTCGAACGTGGGATCGAGGTCGAACAGGGCATCGAGGATCCGGTGCGCGTGCTGACGCCCGGTCCGAGGGGCGATCGCGCTGCGGACATCCCGGGCGAAGGCCATCGTCCCCACGTGGTCGCCGATGCGTCCGGCGAGCTCCGCGATCGCCATCGCCCCGTCGATCGCGAGCTCGAGTCGGGCCACGCCCGCGACCGTGCCGGCCATGGTCCGACCGGTGTCGAGCAGCACCATCACCTGCTGGTTGCGCTCCTCCCGGTAGACGTTCGTGATGGGCTTGGCGGTGCGGGCGGTCGCCCGCCAGTTGATGTGCCGGAACTCGTCGTCCCGGTGGTACTCGCGCAGGGAGTCGAACTCGGTACCGCCGCCGCGTATCCGGCTCGATCGCTCGCCCGACTGCAGCAGGCGCGCTCGCTCGATCCGCAGCTCGACCGCGGCCCGACCGGGCAGGTTCGGGTAGACGCGGATCCGGTCGGGCAGCTCGACCGTTCGCTGACGGCCGGCGAGGCCCAAGGGGCCGGCGATGCGCACCGTGACCGGACCGAGCGGTAGGTCGCCGCGACGCGTCGGCTCGATCGTCGCGGTCAGATCGACGCGCCCCGTCGCGGGCAGCCCTGCGCGGTGCCGGCGAGGGTCGCGTTGAAGGGACGGCGGGGCAGCGTCGTGCAGCGCGACGCCGAGCCGTCGGTCGTGCGGGTTGCGCACGCCGAGCGTGACCGATGCCGGGCGGCGCACCGTCGTCGCGTCGGGCAGCCGGCGGTCCAGTCGCAGCGAGGCCGGATCCGGCGCGCGGAGGACGTCGACCCCAAGCACCGCCACCGCGACGACCATCGCGATGGCGAGCACGAGGAACGCCGGCCCCGGGGTCACGACGGGGGCCAGCACGGCCAGGAGGACGACCAGCAGCGAACGGGTCTCGAGGTACACGGCTACCTCGGCACCGGGGTGCGCTCGACGAACCCGTCGAGGATCCGGTCGGCGGTGCCGCCCTCCAGCTCCGCGTCCGGCCGCAGGATGATCCGGTGCCGCCAGGCGGGGCGGAGCATCGCCTTGACATCGTCGGGGGTCACGAACGAGCGCTCGTGCAGCCACGCCCACGCCTTGGCGCAGTGGAGCAGCATCGCGGCGCCACGGGGACTCACGCCCAACGTCAGGCTCGGGCTGCGTCGGGTCTCCGCCGTGAGCGCCGTCAGGTAATCGATGATGTCGTCGGACACGGTGACCTCCTGCACGGCGCTCGCGCCGGCGCGGATCTCGTCGGGGCCGGCGACCGGGGTGACGCCTGCAGCGTCGAGATCGTGCGGGTCCAGTCCCTGGTCGTGCATGCGCAGGATCTCGCGTTCGTGCTCCGGCTCGGGGTAGTCGACCCGCAGCTTCAGCAGGAACCGGTCCAGCTGGGCCTCGGGCAGCGGGTAGGTCCCCTCGAACTCGACCGGGTTCTGGGTCGCCACGACCAGGAAGGGGTCGGGCAGCGGCCGCGCCTCGCCCTCCACCGAGACCTGCCGCTCCTCCATCGCCTCGAGGAGCGACGCCTGCGTCTTCGGCGCGGTCCGGTTGATCTCGTCGGCGAGGAGGAGGTTCGTGAAGACGGGACCGGCTCGGAACCGGAACGAGCCGGACTCGAACACGAGGTTCCCGGTCACGTCCGACGGCATCAGGTCCGGGGTGAACTGGACGCGGTGGAAGTCCAGACGCAGCGACCGGGCCAGTGCCTTGACCATGAGCGTCTTCGCGACGCCGGGCACCCCCTCGAGCAGGACGTGGCCGCGGACGAGGAGCGCCGCGAGCAGTCCCCACAGGACCGGTTCCTGTCCGATGACCACCTTCCCGACCTCGGTGCGGACCTGGGCCAGGACGTCGCGTGCGTCGGTCACGGCTCGTTCCTTCCGGTTCGGAGTCCGTCGAGCTCGCGTGCGAGCTCGATCAGGGCGCGGTCGTCGGGTGGTGCCGGTCCGTCGAGGACACGCCGGGCGTGGTCCGCGTCGATGGACGCGGTTGTGGCGACGGTGCGGGCGAGGTCCGACCGGGAGGCAGCAGCGTCCAGCCCGAGCTGCCTGCGCAGGCGTTCGGAGGTGCCGCGTCGCAGCACCTCGGCGACGTGCGCGCGGTCCCCGGACGATCGGTACAGCGACGCGGTGGAGGAGATCAGCGCCCGCGCTGGCAGCGGCGATGGCGGCGTCTCATCCGGGGGCATACCCAGGCGACGACCGCGGACGAACGCGAACGCGGCGCCCGTCAGCAGCAGGCCGACCAGCACCGCCTTGGCGGTCGACGGGAGCGCCGTCCAGACCCCGACCGCCTCGGCTCCGCTCGGCGAGGGGGTCCCGAACACGACCGGTCCCGGCCCCAGCAGCTGCGTCGCGAACCGCGCGTTGTCCGCGCTCGCGAGCAGCTCGTTCGTCAGTGCCGAGCGGCCACCCAGGGCCAGGACCCGACCCTGGCCGTGGGGGACCACCGCCAGGTACGCGTCTCGACCGTCGCTGAAGCACCCCACGAGGTCGCGTTCCGGCAGCGTGAGACGCCGGTCCGTCACCCGTGTCGCCACCGCACCGACTCCGGCGAGCTCCGACACGACGCAGTCGGTCGGCAGCTGCGAGCTGCCCGTCACGCCTCCGCCGACGATGCCACCGGACCCGAGGTCCAGCTCGGTGAGCACGGCCGACGAGGGGTCGGCCACGACCAGACGCCCTCCGGCCTCCACCCAGTCGAGGAGCTCCGTGGCGGCCCGGTCGGACCGGAGATCCGTGAGCAGCACGAAGGTGCCCTCGCCAGGGGGCGTGTCGGCCTCGCCGCCGCCGAGGTCGAGCTCCCGGACGAGGTGACGGAAGGCGAGCGTGCCCCCCGGTCCCTCCTCCTCGACCCGCGCGCGCGGTGGCCCGATCAGCCACAGCCCCAGGGCGAGGATCGCCACGGTCCCCACCACGCCGATCACGGTCCGAGAACTCACGTCCGTGCCGCCTCGCGCTCGGCCCGCTGCACGGCATCCACGTCCTCGCGACGCACCGGTTGGTCCCCGTACGCGACCCGTTCGAACGCGTCGGTCGCCTGTCGGACGGGTCCTGCGAGCCCCGGCTGGGTGCGCGCGACGGCGGAGCGGCACTCCGCGGCGGTCAGGCTCGGGGCCTCGTCGACCACGCCGCGGGCGTCGAGGACGTGCAGCAGGACGCGGTACTCCGCTCGCAGCGCCGCCTCCAGATCCCCGCGCGCCAGGGCGTCGGCGGCCATCCGACGCCAGTCCACCTCGCGTGTGCGACCCTCCGATCGCTGTGGCTCGGCCGCATCAGGAACGACCCGGAGACGGCGGGCGAGCCACAGGACCAGCCCCAGTCCCAGGATCAGGAGCAGGAGCGACGCCACCATGCTCGTCGTGCCCCGGTTGCGCAGGAGCGGTTCGAGGATCCTCGCCAGCGCGTCCCCGAGGGCGCGCGTCACCCGCTCCCGGAGCGCGAGCGAGGGGTCCACCCCGTCGTACGACCTGGCCAGCGCCCCGTCCAGGCGGTCCTGCTGGACGGGGTCGGACCCGACCAGCGCGTCCAGCTCCGACCGCAACGTGCCGGCGTGGGTGGCAGCAACGCGGAAGTCCTCCGGCTCGGTGCCCTCGAGCCGCGGGAGGAGGGGGTCCGCCCCGAGGGCGATGCGGTGATCGTCGACGACCAGCACGACGTCCTCCCCGACGAGCGTGCGCACCTCACGCATCCGGTCGCGCGAGGGTGCTTGGATCCCGGCCTCGGCGACCTCCGCTGCCGACACCAACCGTTGCCGGTGCTCGTCGACGGTGCGCGTCTCCTGCGCGCGCGCAGGCCAGGAGCCGGCGAGCGCCGTGACGACCACGGCCGCCACGACCGCCCGGCGAACCCGCATCAGCTAGGAGAGCTCGCGCGCCATCAGCTCCAGGTCGAAGCCCTCCTTACGGATGCGCATGTCGAAGTACAGCATCACCCCGACGATCGACGTGAAGGGTTGGGTGATCACGCTGGCGATCGACTCGCCGAGCGACCGGATCACGTAGGGGCCCTGGAACGGCAACGAGATGATCGTCGCGACGATCCCCGCGAGGATCCCCGCGAGCAGGACCGTGCCGACGATCTTCCAGAAGTGCCCCGACGACAACCGCCAGGCGCGCTTGATGGCGTCCGTGCCGCGCTCGTCCTCGACGACCACGATCGTCGGTGCGAAGTACCAACGGACCAGCAGGATCAGGCCCGGGATGATCAGCGCGATGAACCCGAGGAGGATCCCGATCGTCATCAGCAGGATCACGAGCAGTAGGGGCCCGATCCGCCCGAACGCGTAGCGGTAGGTCCCGGCGATGCCCGGATCGCTCCCCAGGTACGCGTCCGCGCTGGCCTTCACGATCGCGGCGGCCAGCATGGGGGTCAGCACGAAGAAGTTGACCACGGTCACCAGCCCGAGCGCGAGCCAGTTGCCGCTCGCGGCGAGCGCGTTCAGCAGGAACGTGAGTGGCACGACCACGATCGCGACCACCCCCATGAAGACCTGCCAGTGCGCGCGGTACAGCTTGATCGAGGCGTCGAGCAGTTCACCGATCCCCCGCTCCCGCAGGTCGACCGGACCTCGCGAACGCGGCGGCTCCGCGGGTGGCCCACCCGCGGTGAGCCCGCCCGAGGTCCCGCTCTGCGACGGCGGGGGAGGAGGTGGCGGTCGGTCGCCGCCGCCGTCCCGTTCCGGTGATGTGGGTGGCTGATCGCTCATCGTGCCCCGCTCCTCGGCTGGTCGACCCCGCGCGGGGGACTGTAGTGAGCAGTCGCGGTGGTGTGAACCCATCCCGGACGGCCGGACTGGACGCTACGGAACCCATCGGCCATCCTGCGCGCATGGCGATGACGGCGAAGTACCCGGGGACCTGTGGGCGGTGTCAGCAGCCCATCAACGTCGGCGACCCGATCGGGAAGTCCGACCGTGTGGTGGGCTGGCTCCACGAACAGTGCGCGGAGATGAGCGAGGACGACAGCCAGGAGATCGCTCCCAGCGACTTCGCGGACCGCTACCGGAGCGATCCCTCCCAGACCTGATCAGCCTCCGGGCTTGAGGACCATCGCCCAGATCACGCCGAACAGGATCACGAGGTCCACGGCGTTCAGGGTCACCAGCCGGCCGACCAGCTGATCGATCTCCGGCGTGTCGGGTCCCTTCTCGAGGACGGTCTCCCCCAGCCGCTTGCCGGTCGGCGAGATCATCCCCATCCCGATCGCGCTCGACAGCGCGATGCCCACGAGCCCGACGATGATCCACGTGTCGGTGAACGACAGTGCGTCGGTCGTGGCCACCATCAGGATCCCGAACGCGAGGGTGGCGAGCGACGCCGGAGCGAAGAGGGTCTTGCCGAGGGTCTCGGCGTGCCGTCCGATCGCGAGCATGCCCGCCCGGTCGCCGATCCGTTTCATCCGCGCCGTGAGCACGAACAACCCGAACCCCGACCCGACCCAGATCACGGCCGCTGAGATGTGGAGGAACTTGTAGACGCCGTAGGTGTCCATCGGGTCTCCCTGGAGGCTGTCGGTCCCGGCCGGTCGTGACGATGACCCACCGGGACGGCGGGTGTCAACGACGCTGCGCTGTCGGGTCGCGGTACCGCCCCTACCGTCGGGGTGACGTCCGCACGCGATGGGATGGACGTTCGATGAGCAGGTACGTCGGTCAAGCGAGCATCCGGGACGAGCACTCCCTCCCGCTCGGCGATGGGCAGCTGCGGGTCCGGAGATCCGCGGAGGACGCCGACCGTTGGGGTGGTGTCCTCGAGACCGACGTCGACCTCGACAAGGGGTCGCGCATCGAGATCGAGCTCGACGACGGGGGAGAGGCGGCCGCGATCGTGAACTCCGACGGTCCCAGCTACTCCGTCTGGGGGCTCGGAGACCCGCCCTTCTGACCAGAACCGGGCTGCGGCCACGGCTGCTGGGCGCGGAGGTCGCTGACCTGTGCGTGCCCCTCGTCGAGTCGACCCTCGGCGGCATCTGCGATCCGCCAGTGCAGCTCCTGCCGGTGGAGCGGCTGGGACTCGAGGAAGACGCAGCGCAGCTCACCGGGACGGAAGCCGCACTGGGTCTGGACCGCCTCGAGGAGCTGCTCGTGGTGCAGGTGCCCGTCGCCGAAGTTCCACCCCAGGACGATCCCGGCGATGCCCTCGCCGTCGAGGACGTCGTAGCGGTCCGGGTCGTCGACCGCCTGTAGCAGTAGCTCGTTCAGGGCGCGCCCGTGCAGGTGCATGGACCGGAACGCCTGGGCCTTGCCCATCAACGCTCGCGTCGTGGTCTCGTCGTAGAACCGTCGGAGCTGATCCGGGAAGTTCCTCGAGACCTTCACGAGCTGGTCCAGACGGTCGATCGCGCCCTCGCGGAACGCCCACAGGCTCGTCGCCCAGTTGCCGGCGTAGTACCGCATCGAGAACAGGAACGACACCTTCGCGGGCCACAGGTTGCCCGTCAGCGGGACGACGAGGAGCATCACCGCCAGCATCGCGATGAGCACCGGCGAGCCGATCGACAGCACGCTCACCTCGGCGTGCACGCCGAACAACGCGAACCCCGAGTACAGGAAGAACACGTTCCACTCGATCGGCACCCCCATGGGCACGCTGCTCGTGATGTACAGGTGGAACGCGGTCATGAGCGTCAGGCCGGCGAGGGTGACCCACCCGCCCTGGCCGACCAACAGCAGCACGGGGATCGAGTACTCGATGGCGGTCCCGACGTGCGCGAGCCAGGTGGCCAGCCGGGATGGACGTAGGTCGTTCGGGTGGCCGCGGTACATCGCCTCGCGGATCCGGCGCCACCGCAGGACGGGGCTGTTGCTGACCATGACCGTGATGACGGCGGGGAAGTGGTGGTTGAGCTTCGAGGTCGCCGCCCAGAACCACAGCGCCGCCTGCACGACCTTCGAGCCCGCGAGGAGATCGCCCGGGAAGAGGAACACCAGAGATGCCGTGAGGTAATGATCGGCCCGCGTCGCGAGGAACGCGGTCTTGTCGCGCAGTCCGAGCAGGCCGAGGACGACGAGGACCGGGACGATGACCGGCCCGGTGATCTCGGCCGCGACGAGCGCCCGGGCGAGTAGCAGGTACAGCACCACGTACAGCCCGACGTCCGCGACCGTCCGGCGGTACCCATCCGTGAACGGGATCCCCGGGAACGGCGGCAACCGCGTCGTGCCTGGGCGCAGGAAGTACTGCGAGCCGCCGAAGGGCGGCACGTACCGGGCCGTCAGCGGTCCGCTCGCGGACCCGAGTCCCAGCCCCTCGAACGCGAGCGACCACAGCACGGCCTTCTGGAAGGCGATCGGCTCGGCCCACCACGTGCCGATCTCCGACAGCCCGCCGACCTCTGGGGTGGACGCGACGAGGAGCGCCCAGACCCCGACGTAGACCAGGACCTTGACGAGGTAGAACAGGTACACGGCGTTCGGGGCGCCGAAGCCCTGGACGGCCCAGCTCTGGCACATCTGCTGGAGCCGTCGCGCGTACGGCTGCTCGCGCCAACCCTCGAGGTCGAACGCCGGGAGGTCGGGGTCCATGATCCCCACCGGTGGCGACCCTCCTGCGCGACGAGCCCCGACGTGGGTCACGATAACGGCCCCCGTCGGGTGCCCTAGCGTCGACGTCGATGACCGAAGATGAGCGCGACGAGCTGGCGCGTCTGGACGCGACGGCACAGGTAGAACGGGTCCGGGCCGGCGACATCCGGGCGACCGAGCTCGTTGAGGCGGCGATCCCGCGGGCCGAACGGCTCGATCCGCAGGTCGGGGCGCTGGTGTCCGACCGCTTCGACCGGGCGCCTGAAGAGGCCGAGGACGCACCGGCCGGACCGCTCCGCGGCTTGCCGGTCCTGATCAAGGATCTCGACGTCGTCTCGGCCGGCGACCCCTACTACGCCGGCACGGCCGTGCTGCGTGACGCCGGCTTCGTGGCGGATCACGACGCCTACCTCGTCCGTCGGCTGCGGGGCGCTGGGGCGGTCCCGATCGGTCGGACCAAGGTCCCCGAGCTCGGCCTGACCGTCACGACCGAGCCGCTCGCCTTCGGCCCGACCCGCAACCCCTGGGACCTCGACCGCAGCCCCGGGGGGTCGAGCGGGGGCTCCGCGGCAGCCGTCGCCGCTCGGATCGTGCCGGCCGCGACGGGCAGCGACGGCGGCGGGTCGCTGCGCATCCCGGCGTCGGCGTGCGGGATCGTGGGGCTTAAGCCGACGCGCGCGCGGATCTCCTACGGACCGGATCGCGGCGTCTCGTGGGAGGGGTTCTCGGTACTCGGGCACCTCGCGTGGACCGTGCGTGACGTCGCGCTCCTGCTGGACGTGACCGCGGGCCGCATGCCGGGCGACCCGTACGACGCACCGCCTCTCCCGTCGCTGGTGGACGAGGTCCGGGCGGCCGTCACGCCGCTGCGCGTCGGGGTCATGACCACTGCCCCGGCCGGAGCGGTCGACGTCGACCCGCAGGTGACCGCGGTCGTCGAGGACGTCGCGGCGGTGCTCGCCGACGCCGGACACGAGGTCGAGCGCGACCACCCCGCGGCCCTCGAGGAGCTGCGGGACCTGCGTCGTGCGTTCGGTCGCGTCACCACTGCATCGACCGCTAGGTCGGTCGAGCGTCTGTCACAGCTCGCGGGCGGCATCGGTCCCAGCGGCCTCGAACCGACGACGCGGGCGATCGCCGAGCGTGGGGCGACCCACCCGGCGACCGAGCACCTGGCAGCGGTGGAGTGGGTGCACGCGTGGGCGCGGCGGCTGGCTTCGTGGTGGCAGGACCACGACCTCCTGCTGACGCCGACGATGCCCGAGCTCCCTCCGCATCTCGGCGACCTAGCGTCGGATCCCGACGAGCCGCTGCGAGCGGTCCTGCGCTCCAGCGACCTGGTGGTCTTCACCATGCCGTTCAACGCCTCGGGACAGCCGGCGATCTCCCTGCCGGTGGGACGGTCACCGGCGGGGCTCCCGATCGGGGCCCAGCTGGTCGCCCCGTTCGGCCGGGAGGACCTGCTCGTCCGCGTGGCATCGTTGCTCGAACGCTCCGACCTCTGGCGCGGCGACGACCTGCCGCCTCTGCTCGGCGACGCCGACTAGAGCCCGGCCGTGCCCTCCGGCTGCCGCAGGCAGACGTCGCACAGCAGCTCGCCGAGACGGGTGAGGCACACCTGTCCGTTCGCGATCGCGACCCGCTGGTTGCGTTCCTCCTCGATCTCCTGTTCGGCCGCCGCGACCTCGGGTCGGCTGGCGAGCACGTCGTAGTCGTCGTTCCCCACCAGTTCCTCGCCGTGCCGCTCGGCGACCCCGAGTCGGCACAGGTTGTCGAGGTAGGCGGGGGTCCGCTCGGGGAGGTGACAGCCGGCCTGCTCCCCGATGAGGCTCACGTTGTCGAGGAGGGTCTGCTCACCCCGACCGATGAGCGGGCTGGAACGCACGGCGATGACCGGCTGCGGTCCGTCCTCGCAGAGCAGACGGATGATCCGGGCCTCGTCGGGTGACAGCGCGTCGATGATCCGCACGAAGGCGGGATGGGGCTCGTCCTCGGGTGGCGGTGCCACCTCCTGGGAGCGTTCGATCAGCGCCTGGAAGCGTCCGCGGAGGATCTCCTCGGTGACCCGTTCCGGTTCCTCCTCCTCGTCGACGTCGTCCACGCGCCCCAGGAGGCGTTCCAGGTCCTCGAGGGTGGCGGACGGGATCAGTTCCTGCGGCTGCACGGGCGTCCGCGGGTCGAGCGCGGCCTGGACCCGGCGCAGGTTCCGCACGCCGAGTCCCGTCAGGCGGACCGCACCCCGACGGGCGATCTGCAGCGAGTCGGCGAACAGACGGTTCAGCATCAGATCCTCATCCGAAGACGAACACGGCTTGGGCAAGCCCCGCGAGCCCTCCGAGCACCGCACCCACCGCGATGAGCTTCCACTCCTCCTCCTCGAAGGCGGGTCGCAGCAGGGATTGGAACTCGGCCGGGGACATCTCCTTCATCCTGGCAGCCATCTCGCGTTCGACCACGACCGACCGTTCAGCGTTGAACACGGGGTCGTCGAAGGCCTCCGCCGACAGCTCGATCGTCCGCACCGACAGGTCCTCCTTCATCCCGGCGTAGTCCTCGGTGCCGACCGCCAGCTCGACGGCGGGCGCGACGATCCCCAGCGCCTCGTCGACGATCGGGATCGCGTGTTGGCGGATCAGCGCGCGTGTGCGGTCGCCCTGGGGGCCGTTCAGCATCTCGTCCGCGAAGTTGCGCAGGGTGAGCACCTCACGGGTGATGAGCTGTGCGTACTCGTCGGCGACCTCCTCCTGACGGCGCAGGAACAGCCCGTGGAGGACGAACGGTCCGATCCGCAGCGGCATCACGGGCCGGAAGATGATGTTGATCGCCAACCAGTTGGTGACGTAGCCGACGAACAGCCCCGCGACGGGCAGCACCCACCCCGTCGGGAACACCGCCCAGATCCCCATCTGTAGCAGCCCGAGCAGGAAGCCGAAGTACGCGCCGGACCGGATGATGAACCGGAACTCCTCGTCGCCGACCTCCCAGAAGGTGCGGTTGAGCAGGGTCTTGTCTTCCGCGAGCTGCTGGATGACCATGAGCCGCAGGTCGAGGAACTGCTCGATGTTGGCGCTGAGGTCCTCCATCAGCGCGTCGATGCGTGCCGGCAGCCGAGCCCGGACGCGCTCGACGAGGGCCGCTCGGACGGGCGCGGGGAGTCGGTCCCACAGCTCCGGTTCCCGCTGACGCACGATCGTCTCGGTGAGCTCTGCGACCTGCGGTTCGAACGTCGCGAGCAGGTGCTCCGCGATCCGGTCGGGGTCCATCTGCTCGAAGATCTCGGACAGGCTCGCGAGCCGGCTGAGGCTCGAGTCCACCGCGATCGCGGCCATCTTGCGGGCCTTGGCCGGGATGATCCCCTGCCAGCCGAGGTACGGCTCGATGCCGACGAACCGGAGCGGGCGGAAGGTCATGCGCACGGCGAGCCAGTTCGTCGCGTAGCCGATGACGGCCGCGACGACGGGGATCGTGGCGAGCTTGATGATCGACATCCGCGGGACATCATGCCTGTCGGGCCAGGTCGGCGGTGCAGGAACGGGCTGGCCACGCGTCGAAGGGAGGGTCAACCGGACCGAGAGGATCACCGTGCGCCACCGCTCCACGCTCCTGCTGCTGCTCGCCGTCGCGACGGTCGCCGCGCTCACCGTGCCGGCGATCGCTCAACCCCCGACCGCGCTGGAGGCCGAGGTCGTGCCGTTCCAACCGGACGAGATCCGCGTCGAGCGCTACCCGTCCGGGGGCTGGTCGCGTAGGCGCGGGTCGGTGGGTCAGCGGGCCAGGAAGGTGATCTCGGCGATCCTGGCCCGCCCGCCACCCTCGCGGAGCTGGGTGATCCACACGACCCAGTGGGTGGCCTCGGCGCCGTCCACGGGGATCTCGGTGGTCTCGTCGGCACCCTCGATCGTCGCGATCGGTTCTCCCCAGCCGTCGGGCCCTCCTTGCGGTGCGCTGTCCATGGCGTAGAGCGAGAAGTGGATGCCGGGACTCGCCAGCTGCAAACGGACCCGGTCCACGGCGCGGGCCTCCGCGAGCTCGAAGGCGATCCCGACCCCGTCCTTCAGGCCACCGAGGTCGGCGCCGTCGTAGCGCTCGGTCATCCACTCGGTCTGCGGGTCACCGTCGAACGCCTTCGGGACGTCCTCGCGGTGCTCCTCCCGGTCGTCGCCCAGCGGGTCGAGATCCGTGCCGTTCGCGACCGCGATCGTCGGCGGCTCCTCGCCGCCCCCGTCGCCACCGCCGCCCCCGTTCCCCGACAGGGCCTGGACGACCAGGACGAGCGCGACCAGCCCCACCAGCGCGACGGGGACCCAGGCCCACGAGCGCGGGGTCCCGTCCTCGGCGTCCGCGTCCGGCGCATCGTGGCGCTCGGCCGACGCCACCGCACGCGTGGTCGACCCGTCCCGGTCGCCGGCGTCCCGGCCCGCCCCGCTCCGCTCGCGGCCGTTCCGATCCGCGGGGAGCACCTGCGTACCGGATCCCCCCGGTTCGCTGGCGGAGCCGCTGTCGGTGGTCGTGCCCGCGACTAGGTCGGCGACCATCCGTCGAGCCTGCGCCGGGGCGAACTCCGCCAGTGCCTGCGCGAACTCGGTGCCGTTGGCGAACCGGTCGTTCAGATCCTGGCTGGTCGCGCGTGCGACGACGTCATCGAGCTCCTGGGGCAGGTCGGACCGTACGTCGCGAGGCCGGACCTCAGGGGCGGAGAACCGGGCGACCGCCACCTCGGTGACGGTCTCGCCGCCGAACGCTCGCTCGGCCGTCAACGCCTCGTGGATCACGAGCCCCAACGAGTACACATCGGCCCGCTGGTCCACGTCCTCGCCGCCCAGCTGTTCCGGGGCGAGGTAGGACGCGGTCCCCACCACCTCGCCCGGTTTGGTCAACGTCACGTGCGCTTCCCCGAGCGCCTTCGCGATCCCGAAGTCCGCGACCTTCGCCGTCCCGTCGGACGTCAGCAGCACGTTCGCCGGCTTCACATCGCGGTGGACGAGCCCCTGCTCGTGAGCGGCGCCGAGACCCTGGGCGACCTGCTCAGCGATCGCCACGACCACGTCCGGGTCGAGCGGCGCGGAGCGGCGGACGATCCCAGCGAGGGTCGGCCCGTCGATCAGCTCCATGACCAGGTAGACGTCCTGGTCCTGCTCCGCGATGTCGTGGATCACCACGATGTTGCGGTGGTTGAGGCCCGCGGCGGTCACCGCCTCGCGGCGGAAGCGGTCGATGGCCTCGTCGTCGCCGATCAGGTGCCGGTGCAGGATCTTCAGCGCCACGTCCCGGTCGAGCAGGCTGTCCGTGGCGCGCCACACCTCGCCCGCACCGCCACGTCCGATACGCCGGGACAGGCGGTAGCGATCGCCGAGGAGACGTCCGGGGGTGTTGTCGGTCATGACGGACACCGACACTACGGAACCCAGCCGACGCAGACCGGACCATCGGTGCCCGGACGGCCCTGCCGACCACCCGGCGGTCAGGCCTCGGACGGGGGCGGGAGCTCGATCGTCTCGCCGGGGTGGATCAGGTCGGGATCGCCGGTCCGCAGCCTGTCCCGGTTGACCTCGACCACCCGACGCCAGTACGGGGCGATGTCCGCGGCCCGGGCGTGCGGGGCGCCTGCCCGGCGCAGCGCGCGTTCCGCGATGACCCACAGGTTGTCGCCCGGCGCGACCGTCGCGATCGTGGGCGGCGCCACCTCCGCGGCGGCGACCTCCGTTGGCGGGTCAGGGTGGGACTCCTCGGCGACGGTCGGAGGGTCGAGCCCCGGCGGCAGGAACCCGCTCCGCTCGGACAGCACGGCAGCGTCGCTGGGCGGGGTCTGCGCCACCGCGGGCAGCGGGTTGGCGAGGACACCCGTCAGGACGCCCGCGGCGAGGCCGCACTCGACGGCGCGTCGGATCGATGGTGCGGTGACCCGGGCGCTGGTCGCGATCGCCGTGGGCACCCGGCTGAGCAGGGCCAGGAGGTAGACGAGCGTGCTGAGCAGGAGCCACCCGGTGACCCCGAGGGCGAGGAACCGTCCGACGCCCGCCACCGCGTCCTCCGCCGGCGTCGCTTGGAGCCAAACCCACGGGTGCTGCAGGTCGACGGCCAGAGCGGGCACGCGCCCCAGCTGGTGCACCGCCGCCAGCATCGCGGATTCGACGGCCAGCAGGACGATCAGCCGGAGGGAGGCGTAGGGCGTGGAGGAGGTCGACCGTCGCATGGTCACGAGTGCACCGCCGGGCCCGTCGACCGTCAACGCCGTCCCGGGTCCACGCTGTGGACAACCTCGACGTGGGTGGGTGGTCCGGGGAGCACGGGGGTGACCGCGGTAGCATCTCCGGTGATCGATCCGGTCGGAGTCCCATGCCTCGCGTCGCCATCGACGTCATGCTGAAACCCGAGATCCTCGACCCGCAGGGACGGGCCGTCGAGCGCGCCCTCCCAGGGCTCGGGTACGAGGGCGTTGCCCACGTCCGGGTCGGCAAGCACCTCGAGCTCGACATCCCCGCCGAGGGGGACGAGCTCGCGGCCCAGGTCGACAAGCTGTGCGCCGACTTCCTCACGAACCCGGTGATCGAGACGTACACGTGGCGGGTCCTCGAAGGCGCCGACGATCGCTGACCGGGCGGCGTGACGTGGCTCCGACCGAGCTCCGCCCCCGGCCCGGGCCCGGTGGGGTCGACGACGGGCTCCCCCAGGACGGGACCGGGGGTCCGCTGCTCGCCCGCTGGTTCGCGATCGCCATGGTCGCGCTGGTCCCGATCGGGCTGGTCGTGGTCGTCGTGGCGTTCCTGTCGATCGGCGGATCGAGCATCGCCCCAGCAGAACGCCGGCCACCGGGCAGCGCGACCGTGACGCACGAGCGTGGCGCTGCGACGCTCAACCAGATCCGCACCGCCGAGGCCGGACCTGGCTGTGCGGACGGCGTCACGATGGTCGGGGACGATGCAGCCCGGCAGGTCCTGGAGGCGGCGCTCGCCGCGACCTGTCAGATCCTGCAGCGTCCCGGGCTAGAGCAGGCAGCCGCGGGCCTGGACCGCTGGGCGACGGAGGGCGGGGTCGCACGGATCGCCGTCTTCGAGCTCACCGGGGTCGACAGCGACGCGCGGATCGAGGACGGTGAGCTGATCGTCGAGCTCAACGCCAAGTTCCAGGTCGAGGGCGGTGCACGAGCGGCGCCCGCCCTCGTGCACGAACTCACGCACCTCGGGGACGGGATGCCCGGCGAGGTGGTCACCGCCCACGCCGAGCTCGAGGCGGCACGGGCGCAACGCGAGGCGTGCCAGCGGCTCGTCTTCGCCGAGGAACCGCCCCGCGGCTGCGAGGATGTCGAGGAGCTGCTCACCGAGGACGACCCGCTCGCCGAACTGATCGCGGCGGGCTACCCCGACGACGGAGGACCGGACGGATGAGGATCGGTGTGATCACCTTCCCGGGATCGCTCGACGACCGCGATGCCCGCGCAGCCGTCGCCGCCGCCGGAGCCGACCCCGTCGCGCTCTGGCACGCGGATGCCGACCTGCATGGAGTCGACGCCGTCGTGCTTCCCGGTGGGTTCTCGTACGGGGACTACCTGCGGTGCGGCGCGGTCGCCCACCGTGCGCCGGTCATGCAGGCGGTCGCGCGGTTCGCACGTGACGGCGGCCCCGTCCTCGGCATCTGCAACGGGTTCCAGATCCTCTGTGAGGCCGGTCTGCTGCCCGGTGCGCTGCTGCGCAACGAGGGCCTGCGGTTCGTGTGCAAGCCGTCCCCGCTGCTCGTCGAGGGACGCAGCGTCTGGACCTCCGAGCTCGAGCCCGGGACGACGATCCACCTCCCGGTGAAGCACGGCGAGGGGCGCTACCACGCCGACGACGCGACCCTCGACGAGCTCGAGTCCGAGGGACGCGTCGTCCTGCGCTACGCCCCCGGGACGAACCCGAACGGGTCCGCGCGCGACATCGCGGGGATCCGCAACGCGGCCGGCAACGTCGTCGGACTCATGCCCCACCCCGAGCACGCGGTCGACCCGCAGCTCGCGTTCGGGACCGACGGGCTCGCCCTGTTCCGGAGCGTGACGTCCCAGGTCGCGATCGCCTGATCCCGCGAGCTGCGCGCGTGCCGGGGACCCCGGCGTCGAGCGAAGTAGGCTGGCGCCCCCGTCCGCCATCCGGAGGGTCCCCTCCCCACATGCGTGAGCCACCGACGCTCGAGACCGCCCACGGCGTACCCGGCGAGGCGCCAGCCTTCCCTCCCGGCGAGTCGCTCGTCGATGACGACGGCCGTCGTCTGGCACGCGAGCTAGGGCTCGCGGACGACGAGTACGACCGCATCGTCGAGACGCTCGGACGGGTGCCATCGAAATCCGAGCTGGGCATGTACTCGGTCATGTGGTCCGAGCACTGCTCGTACAAGTCCTCGAAGGTGCACCTCCGTGGTCTGCCGACGGACGCCCCGTGGGTGCTCGTCGGGCCCGGCGAGAACGCGGGGGTCGTCGACGTCGGGGACGGCTTGGCCGTCACCTTCAAGATCGAGTCCCACAACCACCCGTCGTTCGTCGAGCCCTACCAGGGCGCGGCGACCGGGGTCGGGGGGATCATCCGAGACATCCTGACGATGGGCGCCCGGCCGATCGCGATCATGGACCCGCTGCGGTTCGGGGACCCCTCGGACCCGTTCCAGAGGCACCTGGTGGACGGGGTCGTTCGGGGCGTCGGCGGGTACGGCAACTGTGTCGGGGTCCCCAACATCGGCGGCGAGACCGTCTTCGACGACACCTACGCCGGCAACCCGCTCGTGAACGTGTTCTGCGTCGGGGTGCTCCGTGCCGACCGCTTGCAGCTCGCGAAGGCCGAGCGCCCAGGCGACATCGCGGTGCTGATCGGGTCGTCGACGGGGCGTGACGGGATCGGCGGGGCGTCGGTGCTGGCGTCCGCCGAGTTCGACGAGGGGTCGGCCGACAAGCGCCCCAACGTGCAGGTCGGCGACCCGTTCGCCGAGAAGCTCCTGATCGAGTGCTGCCTCGAGCTGTACGAGCGCGACCTCGTGTCCGGGATCCAGGACATGGGCGCGGCCGGGATCACCTGCTCGTCCGCGGAGATGGCGTCGGCGGCCGACCTCGGCATGAAGGTGGACCTGTCCCGGGTCCACCTGCGCGAGCCATCCATGGAGTCGTGGGAGATCCTCTGCTCCGAGTCCCAGGAGCGCATGCTCGCCCTGGTGTCCCCCGAGCAGCTCGACGACGTCCTGGCGGTCTGCGACCGGTGGGGCGTGCCCGCGTCGGTGATGGGCGAGGTGATCGAGGGCGACCGCGTGGTCGTCGAACGGCACGGGGACGTGGTGGCGTCCGCTCCTGCGCGGTCGCTCGCGGACGAGGGACCGGTCTACGAGCGCCCGATGAAGCGGCCAGGATGGCTCGACGAGTACGCCAGGGTCGACGCCGAGGCGCTGGAGCTCCCGGCAGACCTGGCCGGACTGGTGCACGAGCTCCTGTCGAGTCCCAACGTTGCGAGCAAGCGGTGGGTCTGGGAGCAGTACGACCAGTTGGTCGGGTTCGGCACGGTCGCCGGTCCCGGTGGTGACGCCGGGGTGGTCCGGCTGCCCGACTCGAGTCGGGGCGTCGCGTGCGCCACCGATGGCAACGGCCGGTGGTGCGAGCTCGATCCGCGTGAGGGCACCCGTCGGGTCACCGCCGAGGCGGCGAGGAACGTGGCGTGCGCTGGGGCGCGTCCGCTGGCCGCCACGAACTGCCTGAACTTCGGCAACCCCGAGCGTCCCGAGATCATGTGGCAGTTCGCCGAGGCTGTGGCCGGACTGGGCGAGGCGTGCACCGAGCTGTCGACGCCGATCACCGGCGGCAACGTGAGCTTCTACAACGAGACACAGGGCAAGGCGGTCCACCCGTCGCCGGTCGTCGGGATCCTCGGCGTCATCGACGACGTGGAGCGGGCGGTCGGGATCGGTTTCGGGCAGGAGGGTGACGTCGTCCTGCAGGTCGGCGCCCCGACCCGGAGGGGGCTCGCCGGCAGCGAGCTCCAGCGGCTGATCGGCAGCCCGGCGCTGGGCGGCACGCTCGAGCCGATCGACCTCGCCGCCGAGTCACGTCTGCACCGGCTGCTGGAGGACGCCGCCGCAGCGGGCCTGACGCGAAGCGCCCACGACGTCTCCGGTGGCGGGCTGATCACGACGCTGGCCGAGTCCTGCCTCGCCGGGGACATCGGTGTCGAGTACCTGCCCGAGGACGACCTGGACACCTCGCAGCTGCTGTTCAGCGAGTCACCGACCCGCGTGATCGTGACGGTCGCCCCGGCCGACGTCGACGCGTTCGTCGCGCGGTGCGAGGAGGCCGACGTGTGGGTGCGCGAGGCGGGGCGCGTCGGAGGCGCCTCCCTCAGGATCGGCGACGTCCTCGACCTGCCGCTCGAGGGCGTACGCGGCGCCTACGAGTCCGGTCTGCCCACGGCCCTCGACGTCGACCACCTCGCCTAGAACCACGTCGAGTGTCCGGAGAGTCCAACGAGCCGGACTCAGCGGACACTCGATGAGGTGAAGGGGGTCAGGAGGCGGCTTCGGGGTCCTGGTCGGGGTTGCCCGCCTCGGTGTACCGGACCACGATCCGGTGCACGTCCTCGGCGTCCTCCTCGTACTCGGGCTCGGCGATCATCGAGCCCTCGCCGGACGGGTCCATGATCCCGTCCTCGAACCAGCTGTACCGACCGTCCATCGCGAACTGCGCGGCCTTGTACTGCAGGTCGTCGTCGTTGTGCCACAGCTCGTGGAACAGTCGGTCGATCCGGCGACGCGACTGGCGCGCGAAGAGGTCGGCCAGCTCGCGGGCCTCGCGGCCACGCTCCAGGCCCCTCCTGGTCGTAGAGCAACTGCGCCTTCGAACAGGACGCGGCGATCGCGAACAGTTCGCAACCGATGTCGACGATCCGGCCGAGGAACATCTGCTTCTTCTCGAGCTTCTGCTGCCACAGGCCCATCGCGTAGAACGTGGTGCGGGCCAGCTTGCGGGCGTTGCGCTCCGTGAACCGCAGGTGCTCGGCCAGAGGACCGAAGTCGTCGTAGGACGTCGGACTCTGGCCCTTGCCGACCGCGAGGCCGGGCAGCCACTTGGCGTAGAAGCCGGCGGCCTTCAGGGCGATCTTCGCCTTCTCGTCCAGCTCGACGTCGGGCTCGACGATGTCGCCGGCTACCTGGAGGTGCTGGTCGACGGCCTCACGGGCGATCAGCAGCTGCATGATCTCCGAGGACCCCTCGAAGATCCGCTGGATCCGCATGTCCCGCGACATCTGCTCGGCGGGCACGGGCTTCTCGCCACGGTTCTTCAGCGACTGGGCGGTCTCGTACCCACGGCCGCCACGGATCTGGATCATCTCGTCGACGATCCGCCAGCCCATCTCGGAGCCGAACAGCTTCGCGATCGCGGCCTCGATCCGGATGTCCTTCGCGCCCTCGTCGGCCAGCACCGCCGCCAGCTCGGTCACGGCGTCGACCGCGAAGGCCGACCCGGCGATGTAGGCGATCTTCTCGGCGACAGCCTCGTGGTCACCGATCCGAACGCCCATCTGGACGCGCTCGTCGGCCCACTGGCGGGCGATCTTCAGTGACAGCTTCCCGGCCGCGGCGCAGATCGCCGGCAGGGACAGCCGACCGGTGTTCAGCGTGGTCAGCGCGATCCGCAGGCCCTGTCCGGGCTTGCCGATCATGTTCTCCTTCGGGACGCGCACGTCCTCGAACCGGGTGACTCCGTTCTCGATGCCGCGCAGCCCCATGAACTCGTTGCGGTGGATGACCTTGATGCCCTCGGAGTCCATGTCCACGACGAACGAGGTGATGCCGCCGCGGTGCTCGTCGGTCGCCGGGACCTTGGCCATCACGACCACGAGGTTCGCGATGACCCCGTTCGTGGTCCACAGCTTGATCCCGTTCAGGAGGTAGTCGCCGTCCTCGGTCGGGACGGCGGTCGACGCCATCCGGGCCGGGTCGGAGCCGACGTCCGGCTCGGTCAGCAGGAACGCGGTGACCTCACGCGCGCAGCGGGGCAGCCACTTCTTCTTCTGCTCCTCGGTGCCGAACAGCTTCAGCGGCTGCGGGACCCCGATCGACTGGTGCGCGGACAGCAACGTCGAGATCGACGAGTGCCACGAGCCGGTGAGCGCCAGGGCCAGCGCGCGGGTGTAGTAGAGGTTCGACAGCCCGAGGCCGCCGTACTCCTCGTCCACCTTCATGCCCAGCGCCCCGATGTCGGCGAGGCCCTGGATGACCTCGTCGGGGATACGGGCGTCGCGCTCGATCTGGAGGGGATCGACGTTGTCGCCGAGGAACCCCTCGAGCTCCTCGAGGAACTTCTCGCCCTTGACCCGCTCCTCGTCGGTGGGGGTGGGGTGGGGGTGGATCAGATCCATCCGCAGGTTGCCGAGGAACAGCTCCTTGCCGAACGAGGGCTTGTCCCACTCCTTCGCGCGAGCTGCTTCGAAGGCCTCGCGGGCGGCTTCCTTCTGACTCACGGTGGACCTCCGGAAGATCGGACGGTTGCGGCTGAGGTGGCTACAACCTTACGCATCGCGAGGGGCGGTCGCTCCGGCGGAGGTCGGCTCGGCGACCGGGGTGCCCCCCGGCGTACCCTGTTCACCGTGAGCGTCCCGACCTCCTCCTCGCGCGGCCCGGTCAGCGACCGTCTGGGTCGGCCGCTGCGCGACCTGCGGGTCTCGGTCACCGACCGGTGCAACTTCCGGTGCCGGTACTGCATGCCCCGCGAGGCGTTCGGGGTCGACCACGCGTTCGTCGAGCGCGACGAGCTGCTGACCTTCGAGGAGATCGCCCGGCTCGTACGGCTCGCCGTCGGTCTCGGGGTCCGCAAGGTCCGTCTGACGGGAGGCGAACCGCTCGTCCGTCGGGACCTCCCCCACCTCGTGGCGATGTTGGCGGGGATCGACGGGATCGAGGACCTCGCCCTCACCACGAACGGGTCGCTCCTCGCCGAGCAGGCGGGGCAGCTGGCCGAGGCCGGCCTCCACCGGATCACCGTGAGCCTCGATGCGCTGGACGAGGCAACGTTCCGTGCGGTGAGCGACACGACCGTGCCGCTCTCGACGGTCCTCGAGGGGATCGACGCCGCGGTCGCGGCCGGCCTACACCGCGTGAAGCTCAACGCGGTCGTGAAGCGCGGCGTCAACGACGGCGACGAGCTGCTCCGGCTCGCGACGTACGCGCGGGAGCACGGCCACGTCGCCCGCTTCATCGAGTACATGGACGTCGGGTCCACGAACGGATGGCGGCTGGATGACGTCGTGCCCGCGCGCGAGATCGTCGACATGATCCACGCTGTGCATCCGCTCGAGCCGATGGAACGCGAACAGCCCGGGGCGGTCGCGACCCGCTACCGGTACCAGGACGGCGGTGGTGAGATCGGGATCGTGGCGTCGGTCACGCGGCCGTTCTGCGCGACGTGCGTGCGGGCGCGGATCTCGCCCGTCGGGGAGCTGTTCACCTGTCTGTTCGCCTCGCGCGGCCGCGATCTCCGCGAGGTGCTGCGGGACAGCGCCTCGGACGCCGATCTCACCGCGTTGCTCGCCGCGGCGTGGGGGTCGCGCGAGGACCGGTACTCCGAGCTGCGCTCGGCGGCGACCACCGGTCTACCGAAGGTCGAGATGTCCTACATCGGGGGGTAGGAGGGAACCCGTTGCCGGAGCATGGAGGAGAGCCTTGCCGTCCTCGTGGATGATGGACTGGTCGTTCGCGGGGTGGACCGTCCTGTCCGCTCTGACGATCTACGTGCTGCTGATCTCGTCCAGCCGGATCATCGGCCCCCGCGCGTTCTCCCAGATGACCGCGTTCGATTTCGCCGTCACGGTTGCGCTGGGCGCCATCGTGGGTTCGACAGCAGCGGGAGCGGTGGGGCTACCCGCCGGGGTCCTCGCCCTGATCTCCCTCTTCGTCTTCCGGGGAACGGTTGCTGCCCTGCGCCGTCACGGACTTGCCCGTGTCGTAGACAACCGTCCGTTGTTGCTCATGAAGGATGGTGAGTTCCGCGAGTGCAACCTGCGGCGAGCGAAGGTGACACACGACGACGTCTACGAGGCACTGAGGTTGAGTGGCGTCACGAGCATCGAGCGGGTCGCGGCCGTCATCATCGAACGCAACGGTGAGCTCAGCGTCCTGCAGGATCAGGGACCGCTGGATCCGCGACTGCTGGAGAACGTGATCGGAGACTGACGACCCAGCCGTGAGACGGAACCCACCCGGGGCTGACGGGATCGTTGGACGTCCGTGCAGCGCAGAGGTCAGCGCGCCTGCTCCGCCGCGGGGACCTGGACCAGTCGCAGGACGGTGACGAGCAGGACCCCACCGACCGCGTTGCCGAGCACCGCCCACCCGATCATGGCCCAGGCGCTGGCCCATCCGAAGGGTGCGCCCCCGAACAGCGAGATGAACAGTTCGATGGCAGCGACGATGCAGTGGAGGATCTTGCCGACGGCGAGGAGGTAGCCCGTCATGAAGCCGGCCACGATCTTCGCTCCTGGTGACGAGGTCGCCTCGATCATCCAGGTCATGAGCGTGACGAGCGCCCCGGCGACCATGGCGACGGCGAACGAGGACCAGCCGATGCCCAGTTCGAAGTAGTGCATCGAGATCTCGACGGCCGGCTCGTGGATGGTGCCGAATCCGCTGGTCAGGATCGCCGCGAGCACGAACCCCGCGGCGAGGTTGGTCACGAGCGTCCCGGCCCACAGACGTGCGAGCGCGCCGACACCCTCCTCCCGGGCGACGACCGCCGCGATCGGGACGAGGAAGTTCTCCGTGAACAGCTCGCTCCTGGCGAGCACGACCATGACGAACCCGATCGCGAACGTCGCCGACGCGAGGAGCAGGTTGTCGGTCAGATGCAGCACCACGAGGAGGCCGAGCACGCCGAGCCCGACGTCGAACCCCCCGACGGCGCCGGTGGCGAGGAGCCCCGACCAGCTCCGCTGGAGACGCTCGGTACCCGATTCGACCGCGCCCTCGAACGTCGATCGAACCTGCTCCGTGGTCTCGCCGGATCCGCTCATGGGCCCCACCCCTCGCACGCTTGCACGTCCGAAACTACGTGCGTCTCCGTGCGCGTCGTCGGGCCCGGGCCTGTCCCAAGGTCGAGCCGTGACGGCAGCCACCCGCCACCGCCTCGTCGCCGTAGCTCCGCATGCCGTCGACCGACCCCCCCGGCGTCCGGGGCGACCATCCCGGAAGCGCCAGACCAGCGGATGGTCCACGGACATCGACGGGTAGCCGCGTAGACTCGACTCCCGGGATCCCGACCCACGAACGGATCCCCCTCACAACCAGGAGTCGGTCGTGGCCCTCCGTGAGCCGCTCCCGCTCGCCCCTCCCATGCACGACGATGCCGCACATGACGGGCTCGCACACGAAGACCTCGGGCAGCTCGCCGAGGGTCCACGCGAGGAGTGCGGGGTCTTCGGTATCTACGCCCCGGGCGAGGACGTCGCCCGCCTGACGTACTACGGCCTGTACGCCCTGCAACACCGTGGTCAGGAGTCGGCCGGCATCGCGGTGTCCGACGGCGAGCAGATCGTCGTCACCAAGGACATGGGGCTGGTGAACCAGGTGTTCACCGAGTCCAGCCTGTCGGCGCTGCAGGGCCACCTCGCGATCGGCCACGTCCGGTACTCGACGACCGGCTCGAGCTCGTGGGACAACGCCCAGCCCCAGTACCGCGAGACCCAGACCGGTGGGCAGCTCGCCCTGTGCCACAACGGCAACCTCTGTAACACGGCCGACGTCGCGCGGTTGCTCGGTCCGGACGGCCCCGGCAGCAGCGGTGACGGTCCGAACGCGGCCAACGACAGCGGGTTGATGGCGAGCCTGCTGGCCCGTGACAGCGACGTCTCCTTGGAAGAAGCGATCGTCCGGACCGGGCCGAAGCTGTCCGGGGCGTACTCCCTCGCGATCATGGACGAGTCCAGCCTGTACGCGGTCCGCGACCCCCACGGGGTCCGGCCGCTGATGGTCGGGCGGTTGCCCACCGGCGGCTACGTCGTGGCCTCCGAGTCCGCGGCCCTCGACATCGTCGGGGCGCACCACCTCCGGGACGTTGAACCCGGCGAGGTCGTCACGATCGACGCGCAGGGGCTGCGTTCCCGCCGGTTCGCGGAGACCACGCGCCACTACTGCCTCTTCGAGTGGGTCTACCTCGCCCGACCCGACCACCGGCAGAAGGGGACCAGCGTGTACGCGGCCCGCCGGCAGATGGGGCGCGAGCTCGCGCGTGAGGCGCCCGTCCCCGACGCCGACCTGGTGATCCCCGTCCCCGACTCGGGGACCGCGGCCGCCGCGGGCTACGCCGAGGAAGCACGGCTGCCCTACGCGGAGGGGCTGGTCAAGAACCGGTACGTGGGGCGCACCTTCATCCAGCCGTCGCAGTCGCTGCGGCAGCTGGGCATCCGTCTGAAGCTGAACCCGCTGCGGTCGGTGATCGAGGGCAAGCGCCTGGTCGTGGTCGACGACTCGATCGTGCGCGGCAACACCTCGCGACAGCTCGTGCGGATGCTCCGCGAGGCGGGGGCCGAGGCCGTCCACCTGCGGATCACCTGCCCCCCGATCCGCAACCCCTGTTACTACGGGATCGACATGGCGACCCGCGCACAGCTCGTCGCCGCCTCGATGACGGTCGAGGAGGTCCGCGAGTTCATCGACGCGGACTCGCTGCACTACCTCAGCCTCGATGCGCTGATCGCCTCCACGCCGGACGACGCCGAGGAGCTGTGTCGGGCGTGCTTCGACGGCGTCTACCCGATCCCCGTCCCGGGGGAGCACGCCGAGCTCGCTGCGACCTCGTTCGGCAAGGACGAGGAGGCGCGGACGGACGGCGCACGAGAGGGACGCCCCGTCACCCTCGAGGAGACGCCGCTCCGCAAGTAGCCGACCTGGGGTCTCAGGCGTACGGGTCGTGCGTGACGGTGTCGATGTCGTCGCGCCACAGGGACCGCCAGCCCCCGCCGAACTCGTTGGTGATGTCCCCACGCACGAGCCCGAACGCGATGATCGCGAGGCCGGTCACGACCGCGTTCACCGCTCCGGCGATCGCCCACCCGAAGAACGGTCCGAGCACGAGGGGGGCCAGCGCCAGCAGGCCGCCGAGCGCGACGTTGACCCAGCGCAAGGGACGGATCTCGTCCCAGATCGCCGCGATCGCGGCGCTCGCCACCAGCGGTCCGATGATCCGGTCGGTGCTGGATGCGAGCGCATCGCTCGTCGAGTACCCGAGCACCGCCGGCGCGAACATGAGCCACACGCCGAGCGCGGTGTTGATCAGGCGGGGCCACATCAGCGACCACCTCCCTGCGTGGTCGGGGCGGTGGCTGCTGCGCTCGTGCCCCAGAACGCGGACCACACCGAGCGGCCCTCCTCGTGGGCGCGGCGCAGGAACTGCAAGCTCGCGAGCACCTCGTCCATCGCCGGGCCGATCATCAGCACCGAGATCACCGCGGTGGTCAGGCAGAGCGTGCAGAACGCCCCGATCAGCACCGGCTGGAGGATGACCAGCAGGATGCTGCCGGCGCCCAGCGGACCGACGAAGAACCCGAAGACGATGACGACCCACGGGCGGGTGCGCCAGCGGTCCTGGCCGTAGGCGACACCGCTCGCGACGTCCAGGAAGTAGCCGATCGCCCCGAGTGCGGCGTCCTTGATCGGGAGGATGTCCGACACCTTCGAGGTGAGGATCTTCCGGCTGCCGTCCCCGAAGAAGGGCTCCCAGACGGTGGGGATCAGCTCGTACTGGAACGCCGAGAGGTAGGCGGCGATGACCAGGCCGATGAACCCGAGCACCACGATCGGTAGGCGCTCGATCCACGCCGAGGGGTTGACGTCCCACCCGGGCGGCGTGTGGTCCTCACCGTGCCAGTCCACGTCGCCCCTCGTGTCGCTGCCCACGAGGGAACCACGGGCGCTGGCCCCGCCGCGTGCACGGATGGCCGTGCTGGCCGACCGGGTCGCTGGCAGTCTCGGACCATGTCACCGACGCGTCCCCTCAACCGGCGACCGATCGCGGACCTCGGGCTGCTGTCGGATTCGCACTCGTCGGCGCTGGTCGCGGCCGACGCCACCGTGGTGTGGTGCTGTCTGCCGAGGTTCGACTCGCCCCCGGTGTTCGGTGGGCTGTTCGACGACGTCGCCGGGTACTGGAGCCTCCAGCCCTCGGGCTGGGTCGGCGATGCGACCTCGCGGACCTACCTGGATTCGACGATGCTCCTGCGCACGACCTTCGAGGACCAGGGGGGACAGCTCGAGGTGACCGACGCGATGCCCTTCACCCTCACCGAGGACCCGCACGACCTCGGCACGGGCGCCCCGCACGCGATCGTCCGCCACGTCACCTGCACCTCCGGCTCTGTCGAGGTCGAGATGGACTGCGAGCCGCGGCCGGAGTTCGGGCTCATGGTCCCGCTGCTGCGCGAGATCGACGGCGGCGCCTACTGCCTCGGCGGGTCGTGGTCACTGGTCCTGTCATCCACCGAGGACCTGGAGATCGACGACGATGCCCGGGCGCGCGCCCGGTTCGCCCTCGACGAGGGCGACGACGCCTGGTTCGCGATCCGCCGGCTCGACGAGGCGGAGGTCCCTGAGGCGTGGGACCGCGGCGAGATGCAGGAGTGGCTCGAGGACACCCGTCGTGAGTGGCAGCAGTGGGACCACGAGCACCGTCGCTACGAGGGCCCGTGGGGGGACCTGGTCCGCACCAGCGGGCGCGTCCTGCAGTCGCTGACCTACTGGCCGACCGGCGCCATGGTGGCCGCCCCCACCACCTCCCTGCCAGAGGAGGTCGGCGGCGTGCGCAACTGGGACTACCGGTTCTCGTGGGTGCGCGACACGTCGATGATCATCGAGGCGCTCCGGGTCGCGTCCTGCCCCCGTGAGGCCGCGCGGTTCCTCGACTGGATCGTCCGCACCGCCGGCGGCGACATCCGGTCCGGACAGGACCTGCAGATCATGTACGGGATCGGCGGGGAGCACGAGATCGGCGAGCGCACCCTGCCCCACCTCGATGGGTGGCGCGACAGCGCCCCGGTCCGTGTCGGCAACGAGGCCTGGCACCAGCGCCAGCTCGATGTGTACGGCGAGCTGCTCGACGCCGTGTTCGACGTGCGCGGCCACCTGGACGAGCTCGACGGGATCGAGGTCCGGTTCCTCCGGGACCTCGCCGACAAGGCGCTCGAGCTCTGGGAGGAGCCCGACTACGGGATCTGGGAGGTGCGCGCCGAACCACGCCACTACGTGCACTCCAAGCTGATGTGCTGGGTCGCCCTCGACCGCGCCGTGCAGATGGCCGACGAGATCGACGCCTCCGAGGAGCAGGTCAGCGACTGGAAGGAGGGCGCCGAGGCCGTCCGCGAGGCGATCCTGGAACGTGGTTGGAACGAGGAGGTGGGGGCCTTCGTGCAGTCCTTCGGATCGGACCGCCTCGACGCGTCGGTCCTGGTGATGGCGATCGAGCGGTTCCTCCCCGCGGACGATCCGCGGATGCGCTCCACGATCGACGCGATCGACGCCGACCTCGTCGATGAGCGCGGGCTCGTCTACCGCTACCTCGGGGACGACGGCCTCCCGGGCGAGGAGGGGACGTTCCTCCTCTGCACGTTCTGGCTGGCCCAGTGTCTCGCGATGGCGGGCGAGGTCGGCCGGGCCGAGGACGTCTTCGAGCGCGCCGCGGCGCATGTGAACGACCTGGGGCTGATGTCCGAGGAGGTCGATCCGGCGACCGGCGAGCTGCTGGGCAACTTCCCCCAGGCGTTCAGCCACATCGGGCTGGTGAACGCGGCACAGGCGATCGCCCGCGCGCGGGGCGACGTCGACGAGGACAGGTGGGGTTCCTGACCCGAGGGTCAGCCTCCGTCGGCTGCGCCCGTCGCGACCGAGAGGGCCCCCGCTACCACCGCGCTCGACGCTACGACCAGCGTCATCGCTCGCCCCGTGTGCGGCAGGTGGCGCCAGGCGGCGAGGGTCGCGGCGGCGTCCGTGGTGTCGGCGAGGATCCCCGCCTCCACCCAGCCTCGGGGCGAGCGACCCCGGCGCAGGGCCAACAGGACACCGAGGCCGAGGCCGAGGTCACGGGCCCCGAACGCCCGCACCGCGACCTGGGTCGCGGGGTCGTCGGCAGCGTCACCCAGCCACCCGCGGGCAGCGTGGCGAGGAGCGAGCATCAACGCCGCTCCGATCAGCACGCGGCCGGCTGCGATGAGCTTCACGAGGTTGCCCACGGGTGCCTCCCGGATCGTCCACGCCGCGACCCTAACGAGCCGCGTCCGCGCGGGCCGTCGCGGCGTACCGCTGACCCAGCACCATCGCCCAACCCGTCAAGTACCGCTCGCGGACCTCGGGGGCTCGATCGCCGAGGACCTCCCACCCGGCGTGGGCGAGCCGGACCATCGTGCCGTCCGCGGCCGCGGTGAAGGTCACCTCGACCTCCGTGGCGGTGTCGTCGTCCCGTCCAGGGTGCCAGGTGAACGCGAGCCGCTCCGGGGGCTCCCAGGCCGTGACCCGCCCCCAGTCCGCCTCGACCCCGGCGGGTGTGCGCTCGTAGATCCGGCCACCGACCCGGCATTCGAGCACGCAGGTCATGTCGGTGTCGCCGTGGACGGCGTGGGTCTCGAGCGGCCACCAGCTGGCGATCTCGTCGGTGAACAGCCGGAACGAGCGTTCCTGGTCCAGTGGCACCTGCACCTCGCTGATGACGGGTTCCAGATCCTGGGTCATCGGTCTCCCTCGTCTTCGATGGACAGGTCGGCGGCGGCGTCGGCGTACGCGTCGAGTACATCGCGCCAGAACCGCTCGACGTACGCGCGCAGATCCTGGAGGCCCTGGGGGTGGACGCGGTAGAGGCGGCGCGTGCCCTCGGCGGTCGCTGTCACCAACCCGGCATCCAGCAGCACGCGGAGGTGCTGGGACACCGCGGGGCGTGAGACGGGTAGCTCCGCCGCGATCTCGCCGACGGGACGCGGGCCATCGCGCAGGGTCTCGAGGACGGCCCGACGGGTGGGGTCGGCGAGCGCATCGAGCGCCGGACCGATCCCGGCGAGCTCATGCGGCGAGGCTCCGTTAGTTGTCACTTACCGTAAGTAACCACTTACGGATCGCCACGTCAAGCCGTGAGCAGGTCCTGGGCGACGGCCAGCCACAGCTCGGTGCTTAGCCGGAGCGACTCCTGGTCGATGCGCTCGTTCTCCCCGTGGAACATCCTCGTGAACTCGTCGAACGGGATGCGGTCGCTGTACAGCCCGTAGCCGTAGCAGGTCGCACCCAGCCGGCGGAGGAACCGGGAGTCCGTGGCCGCCGGCAGCAACGCCGGGACGTTGCGTGCCCCCGGGACCAGCCGTTCGGCGTGGCGCTGGAGCACGTCCCACATCGGCGTGTCCCGCGGCGAGGTCGTGGCGGGGTCCGCCTTCACGAAGTCGACCTCGACCGACTCCTTGAGGTCCCCCAGAGCGTCGCCGATCAGCTCGACGATGGTCGCCTCCTCGTCCCCTGGGAGCGCGCGAACGTCCAGCGCGAGGGTCGCGTGGTCCGGGATCACGTTGATCTTGACCCCCGCGTCGAGCATCGTCGGCGCGAGGGTGGTGTGGGTGCAGGCGTGCACCACCCGCGCCAGCCCGAGCTCATCGGCGTCCTGACAGAACCGCTCGAGGCTGTCGGGGTCGAGCAGGGCGGACCGCAGCTCGTCGCCCAGGTCCAGACCCTCGACGAACCCCTGCCACACCTCGTGCATCCGTGCCGGCGGGCGGTGGTCCACGAGACGACGCACCGCCTCGGCCGCCTTGAGCAGCGCGCTGTCGGTGCGCAGCGGCATCGAGCCGTGGCCGGGGACGCCCGTGGTGCGCAACCGGGCCCAGACGATGCCCTTCTCGGCGACCTGCACGGTGTAGAAGCGGCGGCCGCGCACGGTCATGGAGTACCCGCCGACCTCGTTGAGCGCCGCGGCTGCCGGGCGCCCGGCGGCATCGGCGAACCAGTGGGGATGGCTGCGGACGAGGGCCTGGGCACCGAACATGCCGCCGGCCTCCTCGTCGGCGACGGCCGCGAAGATCACGTCGCGCCGCGCGACGAGGACGGTGCCCAGATGGGGGAGGCCCTCGAGGACGGTCGACAGCTGCGAGAGGACGAGCTTCACCGTCGCCAGATCGGGCGCGCGAAAGAAGATCCAGCAGAAGAGCACGAAGTGGAAGGTGAAGACCCAGCCGAGCGAGGCGCGAAGGCGTGATGGAGCCGAGCCGCGCCAGAGCTCGGTCGCACGCTTGTGCACGACGAGCGCGGCTCCGTGAAGCCCGCCCCAGATCACGAAGTTCCACGAGGCCCCGTGCCATAGGCCGCCGAGGAGCATCGTGAGCA